>CALVNN010000001.1 GCA_944349765.1 uncultured Clostridia bacterium
ATAGGCGACAAAGAATATGTCAGCTTTGGCTATGAAGACAATTCGCTAACGTCTAGTAGTATCCAAAGTATACAGACCACTACCTACAATAGTGGCGAGTGTTTCAAGCAAGTCACCGACAAAGACGGCAACGTCACAGAGGTCTATTATATCCCAAGTGATGGCTCAGAAGAAGTACTATTACTAGAGAATATCTACGACTCATTAGGTAACTTATTACAAACTATAGAACATACCGACGGAGCTACTCTGTCTACTTATTACTATAGGGATAAATTCGGTAATATAAATCTACTCAATACCACCCAACACGGAGTAGATGTGGTCAAAGAAAGTATTTTCGACGACGAAGGCAACCAAACCGAGCTTACCTATTCTATAGAGGATTTAGATATAGTCCAAGCTTATGAGTATACATATACTATAGAGCCAGAGAGTACACTAAGTAGCATTGCTTTACCTATAGAGGATATGTATCAAAGCATAACTACCGACCATTTAGGTAGACCTCAAAAGGTGCAACTAATAAATAATTCTGTAGTTAATTCACCTGTTACTTTACAGAATATCACTACATATGATACTCAGCCTCTACATTACTTATTTAGTACATCATATGACTACTTAAAGCGTGGAGACCATACAAGTAACTTAGTGTCTAATATAAGGTACGGGCTAGACGATAAATATACCGACTATTTAAGTTATAAGTACGACGACAAAGGTAACATCTCCGAAGTGTATGAAAATAACCTACTAGTATGTAGATACGTTTATGACGCCTTAAGTAGAATAATCCGTGAAGACAATAAGCTATTTGGTAAGACCTACATGTGGACTTATGACGCAGGTGGAAATATACTAAATAGATTTGAGTATGACTTCACCTTAAGAGACGAACTCAGAGATAAGACCCCGACTATTATTCCATACACATATTCAAATGACTTCACTTCCTTATTCTTGACGAATAGAGGCTATACCGACCAACTTATGTCTTACAATGGACAAACGTTTACATACGACACTCTAGGCAATCCGACTATTTACAAAGGAGTTAATCTAACTTGGAGTAGAGGTAGACAGTTAGTGTCTTACGGAGACATAGCCTCATATACATATAACGTTAGTGGCATTCGCACCAGTAAACAAGTAGGCAACACCACGACAAACTATTTCCTAGACGGGACTAGGATAATAGCTCAAGTAGATACAGTCACTGGAGTAGACGATACTACGGTCACTACCACCACCGAATATATCTACGGAGCAGATGGTATTACAGGGTTTTTGCTAAATGATACACCGTATTACTACAAGAAGAATCTTCAAGGTGACATCATAGCTATTTTAGACAAAGATTTACAAATAGTGACAAAATACACATACGACGCCTGGGGAAATTGCAAGACATTTTATCTAAATAACGGAAATTTTGTTGACATAGATAGTACTATAAGTTATACTGAGACTAATGCAGAGAATGCAGAACCAGTAGACTATAGATACATAGCCATTAAAAATCCATTTAGGTATAGGGGTTACTATTTCGACATTGAGACAGGACTTTATTATCTGAATAGCCGATATTACGACCCAGAGATTGGCAGGTTTATTAACATAGATGACATAAGTATTTTGAGTGAAACTCAGAATATGTTCAATGGTCTTAATCTGTATGCATATTGCGGTAATAATCCTATAATGTATACGGATGAAAATGGCTATTTCTTTGGGCTATTGATTACTTCTTTAATTTTAGGAGCCTTATTTGGTGGTGGTATAAAAGGGTATACCGCATACAAAGAGGGAGTTAGAGGCTGGAACCTATTCGGAGCCATCCTTGGCGGAGCTATATTTGGTGCAGCTATGGGTGCTGTCACTGCTCTTGGTGGTGCTGCTGGCTTAGCTAGTACCAGTATGTTTTCAGCAATCACTTTTGGTCAGGCATTTGCATTATCCGCTGGTGTTGGAATAATTGCTGGATGGTTTTCATATTCAGTAGAAAGTGCAATAAGAACAGATCAACAATGGTCAATACATGGCTTTGCGTCTGCTGGAATTTCTGGAGCTACTCAATCATTAGTAACGGTATTTATTAGTGCTTTAGGCGGGGCTGTGGGATTGTTTGATAAAACTATTCTTAAGACTATTAAGGGCGCTCAAACAATAGATATGAATATTACGTATGCTATGTCCAAAGTATTATTCTTGAAGCGCCGATTTGCTTTAACGCCAGCAAAAGAATTTATTTATAAATTAATAGGCGTTAGTGCTTTTGCTGGAGGTCTTAGAGCATTAATAACTGAATTATTTAATTAATGGAGGTACTATGGTAGAGTTTAATGGCATTATAGCTAGTTCGACTAAATATAGAATAGAAAAAAACCGCATGAGACCAGTAGCTTGGATATTGTTAATATTTATAGTTTTTAATATAATTTTTATATCAATAAGTTGGCCTATAAATTCAGAAGATGAAACTATAATTTTAGTGTTTACGATAATTTTATTTATAATAGACATATTAATTTTTATTTGGCCATTTAAATTTAATACAGCTGAGTGGTTAGTTAATGTTAAAATAGAAAGTAATTTTATTGAATATAGCCCACCTTTATCTGTTGAATTAAGAACAATACCACTAGAAAAAATAAAAAAAGTAATAGATGAAGGAGATTGTTATCATATTATTTATGCGGAATATTCAAACTCTATCATATGTCAAAAAGACTTGTTAGTGCAAGGTACTCTAGAAGAATTTGAAGAAATTTTCAAAGATAAATTAGTTAGGAAGATAAAGGTTAAATCAGACAAAACAAAATAAAGACATCTCCTAATAAATATATAGCTATAGAACAAGTAAGTTCTATAGCTTTTTTATGCTATGTGTAAAAAAATATTATCCACTAGGAAATCATTAATACACTTACACGTGGAGTTATGACGCAGGGGGTAATATATTATGTAGACTTGAATACGACTTCACCTTAAGAGACGAACTCAGAGACAAGACTCCAACTATTATTCCATACGCTTACTCAAATGACTTCACTTCCTTATTCTTGACGAATAGAGGCTATACCGACCAGCTTATGTCATACAAAGGGGAGACGTTTAAGTATGACAGCCTAGGCAATCCTACCACCTATAGAGACAATACTTTAGTGTGGGAACGAGGTCGTCATCTCAAGTCATTTGGAGACAAAGCCACATATACCTATAATGTCAGTGGGATTCGCACCAGTAAACAAGTAGGCAACACTACGACAAATTATTTCCTAGACGGGACTAGGATATTAGCTCAAGTAGATACAGTCACTGGGGTAGACGATACTACGGTCACTACCACCACTGAGTTTATCTACGGAGCAGATGGTATTACAGGCTTTGTATTAGAAGGCATTCCATATTATTACAAGAAGAACCTTCAAGGCGACATAATAGCTATTTTAGACAAAGATTTACAAATAGTGACAAAATACGTATACGACGCCTGGGGAAATTGCAAGACATTTTATCTAAATAACGGAAATTTTGTTGACATGGATGGTGCTATAAGTTATACTGAAAATAGTGCAGAAAATGCAGAATCAGTAGACTATAGATACATGGCAATACCAGATGATAAATAAATTAAAGCTTATGATATCCAATAATCTAAATGAGAAAATAAAAGCAATATCATGGGTTGGGTGGATTGCTAGAATTTTTCAGTAGGTGTATAATATGAAAATTAACTTTCCTTTAAGATTACAAAAAAATATGAAAGATGAAAAAATAACGAAAAATAGTATTAAATCCATAATAAAATGTGATTGTTGCGAAAGTGATACTTTTTTAGTATATAAAAATTCTATTGATAAGGAAAAAGAAAAAAATCAAGAAAATGAAAAAAAAGAGATAGAAAAATTTCTTAAAAAACATCCTATTCTTTCATATGTAATTGCTTCTGATAAGGAAGGTAGAACTTATTTAAGAGGTACATTTTTTGATATACCTGTAACAAAAAAAATATATTTACCTGAAACTTTTGATGGAAACCAAAGAATTATAGTAAAAGCAAAATGCGTATGTTGCAATAATGAAGTTGTACTATATGATAGCTTTCTTGATGGTTATGATGCCATTATAGAAAATGTTTTAAAAGAAAATACTAATGAGGATTGTGGTTTTGAAGCCATTTCAGATATACCACAAAAAATAAATGTACAAATCTATAATTATGAAACCTTTGAAGAATTTAAAGAAAATACAGAACTAAAAAATATAGAAGATTATTATAATGGATATGGAGCAATAAAAATAACTTTAATTAATCCACAAAATAATAGAAGAAATATAATATTAAATGAAGAAACGCGCTAGTAGATAATCTTGGCCCTTTAGCATTAAAGGAGGTAAGAAGGAATAGCTATAAAGCTTATTCATTGAATAGAATAATGGAAGTTGTGTTTAATGCTAATTATAAATTTAGATTATGTATATATGGATTTATAATTTCAGCTTCACTAACAGGATGGTATTAAATGAAAAAAACGAAATTAAGTGTGGATATGCTTTATTCAAAGATTTTAGTTCTTTTTGCGACTATATTTTATTTAGCGGGCTTTATAGTCATTCTTGTTTGTTTGCATGATAATATAATATACACAATTTGTGCCTTTATAATTTTTTTGCCAGGTACTTTTATGTGCTTTTATGTTTTTCTCTTAACATTACAAGTAGCAATACTAGATAATAAAGGTATTGTTTTTAAAAATATATTTAAAGTCGTTGGCGAGGTAAGGTGGGCAGAAATTAAAGATGTGAAAGTTATGAATCTAAAAACGTTGGAATCAAAAGGGGTGCCCGTTTTAGTCCAGTGGATAGTAATATTTACAGACATGGAACAAACAAGTATACCAAATATAAGCCAAATGATTGGTGGTGCTAATCAATCCAATAAATCACCATACAAAATAAAAGCCTCTAAGAAAAATGTACGGATAATGAATGAATATTTACATAAATACCGTAGTGATTTATGGGTGCATCTAGATAAAGACAAACCGAATACAAAGCATCATTAACAACACTTAATTTCAAAATAGCACGCTATTTTTAGCGTGTTATTTTTTATAAGATACACCTCTAATTACGTAGGGGGAAATTTTAGAATATATTGTTATAACGGCACGAAATTCATTGACATGACCGACACTCGTGCTCTGTTTTCAATAAATACATTGTATTGCTTATAAGTTTATTACTAAGCAAAAATGAATGGGAAACAATTTTGTATTGTTACTTAATAAAAACATACAAGATAGTATACAAGAAAACATACAAGATAGTTGACTTTAATATGAAGATAAGGTATAATCATATCATCAAAAAATAGTGAGGTTGGTTATGGACGAAAAATATATTCCGCCTTATGATATAACTGATGAGATGTTAGAGTTAGTTTCAGAGATTATGGAAAATTTAGGTAAACTTAGTGGGGTTAAAGGACTTGAAAAATTACCAAGACTTCGCAGAGTGAATAGAATAAAATCTATTCATTCTACTCTTGCGATTGAAAACAATACTCTTTCTATTGAGCAGGTGACTGATGTCATTGATGGGAAACGAGTGCTTGGGCTTAAGGAAGATATAGTCGCAGTTCAAAATGCAAACTTGGCTTATAAAGAACTTGAAAATATAGATCCTTATAGCGTTGATGATTTGTTAAAAATCCATGGTATTATGATGAATGGACTTGTAAGCGAAGCAGGCAAAATAAGAACTAGACAAGTTGGTGTTTATAACGAGCACGGCAAAGTTGTTCATCTTGCCTCACCAGCGGAGTTTGTTCCCGAGCAATTAGAACAACTTTTTGATTGGATAAGGACTAGCCCAGCAAATATGCTTATTAAGTCTAGTGTTTTTCATTATGAATTTGAGTTTATTCATCCTTTCAATGATGGGAATGGAAGAATGGGAAGACTTTGGCAAACTGTGCTACTTGCAAGTTGGAGGTCAATCTTTGCTTGGATACCTATTGAAAGCATTATAAAAGACAATCAAGAAGATTATTACAATGCAATAACTCTATCAACAAGTCAAGGCAAATCTAATATTTTTATTGTGTTTATGTTAGAAGTGATAAACAAGGCAATCAAAGATATAATAACTGACACAAGAAATCACTATAACCATATCAATAATCAAATCACTCAGCTTATGAAAGTGATTGAAAGCTATCCACAATCTTCAATTGAACTTATGAAAAAACTAAACCTAAAGTCACGTGTAAGTTTTAGAAAAAACTACTTACAACCTGCCTTAGACGCTGGACTAATCGGCATGACCGAACCCGACACACCAACCAGCAAAAATCAAAAATATTTTAGGCTTTGAAATAGTAGCTATATCCTTGCTCCTGGGATGGTTCTTAACCTTTATCCAACTAGTAACCTAAGTAATTCAACAGGTTCAAGGGAATTTTTTGAGACGGAATATGCCTTGAGTTTCATTAGTAGTTCGAATATTATGTTGCAGCGTCTAGCATCTGTACAGCCAAGTGCGGGAGCGACCGAAGTGAAACTGATTTGGCGTGGGACTGGAAGTAATTCTGTCGATGTGACAAATACAAGTTTATCCAGTATCAAAATATTTTATATTTCGGGTGCTACAATTGTATAGTGTATAAGGAGCTACTAAATTGATACAGACTAAGGTAATTAGATAACTAGTAAACAATATAAGATTTTACAAAAAGCAATAAAGAAGCAAATAAATAATGAAGCATTTAATGTGCTTCATTTTTGTTTGGTGTGAGAATTAATATTGTTATATATAATGAAATAAATGTACTTTAAGTGATTTTAATTGACTTTTAAGTTGGGGTGTGATACTTTAAGTTGAGTAGGTGCATATGGGAAATATTATTGAAATTAAAAATTTGAAAAAGTATTATGGGGCGGTGAAAGCGGTCGACGATGTGTCTTTTGTTGTGAAGCAAGGGCAGTTGTTTGCGTTCTTGGGGCTTAATGGAGCCGGGAAAAGTACGACTATAAATATCCTTGTGGGAGTGCAACAAAAAGACGAGGGTGAATGCTATATTGATGGAAAATCAATTGATGACATATCTAGCATTTTGCCTGAGATAGGTATAGTATTTCAATCATCAATATTAGATAAAAAACTGACGGTATATGATAATTTAAGATACCGTGCTATGCTATATGACTTAAGCAAAGTAGAGTTTGAGAAAAATCTAAAGTTTTATACTGAAAAACTTGCACTTCAAGACATCTTAAAAAAGCCTATAGAAAAATTGAGTGGCGGACAAAAAAGAAAGGTGGATATAGCAAGGGCTCTTATACATATGCCTAAAATATTGATATTAGACGAACCGACAACGGGTCTTGATCCTAAGACTAGAAAACTTGTTTGGGATCTTATAAATGAGCTTCGAAAAGAAAACAATTTGACGGTATTACTTACTACACATTATATGGAAGAGGCGAGTATAGCTGACTACGTTGTGATAATGGATAGCGGGAAAGTAGCTACACAAGGCACGCCTATAGAGCTGAAAAATCTTTATGCAAATGATAGTCTCAAATTATACAAATATGATGAAAAAATTTTGAAAGTATTAGATGAACTGCAACTTCCATACCAAAAGAATAAAAATACTTTGGAGGTCAAATTCAAAGATACCTGCTCAGCTAAAAACTTTATTGTTAAAAATAAAAAGTTAATAGAGGATTTGGAGATAGTAAAAGGCTCAATGGATGATGTATTTTTGAATGTTACGGGAAAGGAGCTTAGACAATGAGAAGTGAATTAAAGAAGTTATATTATCTAACATCTAGAAATATTAAATTGTATTTCAAAGACAAAATGACATTTTTTGTGTCTTTAATAACTCCGCTTATACTACTCATATTGTTTATCACTTTTTTAAATTCGACTTACCAAAGTACCATATTAGAGATAATTGGCGATTTTAGTATTGACGATAGATTGATTGATGGATTTACGGGGGGCTGGCTTTTTTCGTCAGTACTTTCGGTGTCTTGTATAACGGTCGCTTTTTGCTCTGGGATAATGATAATTGATAAAATCAACAAAGCAAACGTTGATTTTGTAGTAACACCTATCAAGAAATCAACTTTACAATTTAGCTACGTCTTGTCAAATCTTTTTTCTACTATGATAGTTTGTTTTGTGTTGCTTATCATTGGACTTATTTATTTATCTTTTGTTGGATTTTATTTATCTTTTGTAGATATTCTTTTAATATTGGTCAATATCTTCATTACATCATTATTTGGCACCATCCTTGCTAATATAATTTGGAGTTTTACAAATTCACAAGGCGTAATGAGTGGGATATGTACGCTTGTATCGGCATTATATGGATTTATATGCGGAGCCTATATGCCTATAAATACTATGGGTAGTGCTATGCAAGCTGTAACGGCTTTTTTACCAGGCACATATTCTACAATTCTTTTTAGACAAGGATTTTTAAGGGGTACACTTGATGAAATGAGTAATACTTTGCCACCTGAAATGATAGATGGAATAGCGACGGGGTTTGATTATAACTTTTCATTTTTTGGTGCAGATGTCTCTACACTAACAATGTTTTTAGTTGTTTTGGGTGCAACTTTGATATTGCTTGGGGTACTCAAATTGATATCTAACATAAGATTGAAGAAAAAAGTTACAAAGGTTAAGACCATTCAGTAAAAAACTTTAATAAACTGTAAAATTGCCAGAATTGGCATTTTTTGTATGTTTTGTTATTTTTATTTTTGTAGACAGTCGACAACTGATAAATGGTTCTTTAAATAATCCATTTTATAAGTTGTAATAGTTTTCTTTTTTTATTATGATATATGTAATGCTGTTTTGCTTGTGAAGTCATAAAGCAAGTTCCGCTAATTGTTCTAGATTTTTTCTAACACAAGATAATGTGGGGTTTATTTGAGAAGTAAGGAGTGTATATGAAATATAACATCAGCAAAGAATTTGGTATATTTAGACATTTTCATTCGTCGTTAAATCCTTTAGTGCTAAGGTTTGCTAATGTATTTTTGACAATTATCCCTAAAGGAATGAAGTCTACATCAAATTTGTCAATTAATAAATTAAAAATTGCAATGCGGGATGGTAAGAAAATCAATATTTATATTATCAAGCCTAAAGACTCACAGAAAGACGTGCCTGTAATTTTTTATTTTCACGGCGGTGCTTTTGCTTTTAAGGGGGCACCTTATCATTATAAATACGCCAAGGAGTATGCTCAAAGAAGCAAAGCTATTGTAATCTATGTAGACTATAGATTATCTTATTGTTCACCCTTTGAGACGACGCTGAATGATTGTGTCGATGTGTATAAATACGTGCTTGATAACGCTAGGCTTATTGGCGTGGATACAGAAAGGATTGCGGTCGCTGGAGACTCTGCCGGTGGCTATTTGGCGGTTATGACCACCATAAAAGCAAAGGAGCTGGGACTTAAGTTACCTAAGCTTCAAATGTTGATATATCCCGTTCTAGATTCTAGGTGTAAAACCGCTTCAATGGAGATCTTTGTAGATACCCCATTTTGGAATGCAAAATTGAATAAAAAGATGTGGAAACTCTATTTGAAGGGTAATTATGTGCCTTCGCCTATAGAATTAAAAGATCTTTCTTTTATGCCCAAAACCTATATTGAAACGGCGGAGTTTGATTGTCTGCGTGATGAGGCAATAGAATTTTTTGACAAAATTCAAGGTACGGCTTCGGGTTCAGTGCTTTTTCAGACAAAGCAAACAATGCATGGCTATGATATTTTTAGCAAAAGCAAGATAACAAAAGCTTCACTTGAAAGAAGATTTGAGTTTTTAAACACCATAAATAGCTAAAACATCATTTAACTTAATTGCGACTAAAAAAATGTAAGTCTATCTGACTTACATAATTTGGCGGAAAGGACAGGATTCGAACCTGCGAGACTTTTCAGTCCACCGACTTTCGAGATCGGCACAATCAACCGGACTCTGACACCTTTCCATAAAAATCACTTGTTTTTTAAGATGATTATTATAAATATTTTATCTTATTAAATTGTAAGTAGTGAAAAATTTAAATTTTTCTAAATGCGAAATAATTATATAATGTATATTAATCCAAATATAAACGTTTGTCAAGTTTTTTAGATGTAAATCATTTTACTTTGTTTATTTTATATGGTATAATAACTATATTATACACATAAAAATTGGTATAACTATTGTAATATTTTTAAAAGGTGATTATATGCAGAAATTAAACTTAATTATATCTACAAACAAATACACAGGGAATTTTCATAGAGAGCTTTTGGCGTATGTCTTTGGTTATGATGATAATACCGATGGGTATGCTGATAAAGAACTTGAAGCGTTCAATCAAGAGATGGGAGAGGAGCTAGCTGAGGATTTTGCAAGTTACATAGATAGTACTAGATATGGAAGATATGATTCAGAATATCACGCGACATTTATTGACTCGCACCCACTCAATGAAGAATATAATTGTGACAGCATAGTAATAGCACTTAGAGAAAAATTACCACAAAGTCTTCATGCTTTAATGAAACAAAGATTGGATAAATTTTGCGAATTACAAAATCAAGAAAAACAAGCAGATGAAGAAGACCTAAAAGTTACTAATGTTTGTTATTATGTCCAAACATATCAAAAAGCTGACTCACCAGAGCGAAGTATGTAAGTAAAAAACAGCTAAAACGAAAAAACGCCCATATGAGCGTTTTTCTTTTTTATCTATAACCTTGAGAAGCGTAGTTTTCGTACATTACAGTCACAAATGCCAACCAACCACCAGGTCCACCACCAAATTTTTCGTAGATTTGTTCTTCAGTAGGGTATACTGTTTCGAGTTCTAGTACAAGCTGTACAGTCTTACCACTTAATTCGTTGGTAGTCGACGCTATATCGACAGTGAAATTGTTTAATATGTCTACAGGTTCGTTATTTGGTAAAATTATACCTTGATAATACCAATAATCCCTATACTTGACTAGCTTAGCATCCACGCCATCATTAAAGTTTTCTATGATGTTATACACTTTGTCTTCATACAATACGTATGCTTTAAATCTAAACGTAAACATATTATTGTATTCACCATCATCATTTCTTGTGTGGTGAACTAAATACAAAGGCTCTTTAAAGCTAATCACATCACCAGGCATAAATTTAAATTCACTAACTGGGATTTCCTCATCTGGAGATGCAATTTCAATCACATTGCCTTCAGGATCAACTTTGTAGGTGATAGGCACTTCAAATATTTCTCTGCCCCACACCAAGAAGAATACAAGCAGTAGTATTAATAATAGAAGTAGTAACCATAGCCATTTTTTCTTGCTTTTTTTCTTGCTTTTATTTATGTCATCTACTTGTTTAGATTCATCAGCAATTATAGGTTTAGTTATATCTTGATTTAGATTTTTTTGTGCCTTTGCTTCGGCTTTTGCTCTAGCTTTTTCACGCTTAATACGTTCTTTTTCTAAACGTTTTGCATCACCACCTTCACCAGATGGTAACTTTGTAAATTCTAAATCAACATCTTTTTTCAGCTTCTTTGGCTTTTTGGTAGTATTTTCCACATCAGGGCTAGGAGGAGGTGGTGGTACATTTGATGGCTTTTGCGGAGGCGTCGCACTTGGCTTTTTAGGAGGAGTCGGTTTTTTAGGTGGAGGAGGCGGAGTAACTTCATTAGTAGGAGGTGGGGGTGGTGGTGATTTCGGAGTACTATCTACAGGAGGGGCTTCTTTTGCCATTGCTACTTCAGCTTGAACGTCATTCAACTCTACACTTTCATTATGTAACTCATCCGTATTAGAGCCTTGCTCAGTTGATTTATTATCGTTAATATCGATATTTAGATTTTTTTCTTCGCTTATGTTACTCTCAGTTTCCTTTTTTGTTTGTCTTTTTTTGTTAGCTATCACAGCACCTGCCACTACAGCACCTGCTGCGACAGTGCCTGCCACTGCTACGCCAGCTTTGGATTTGCTAGTGGTTTTTTTGGTAGAAGATTTTGCCTTGCTATCAGTTTTATTTAGGTTAACTTCGGCGTTTACAGCTGTGTCTTTTTTGGTCTTAGATGTACTAGACTTGGTAGCACTACTCTTGGTTGACTTAGTTGTAGTAGATTTTGTTTTAGCTGTACTTGTTTTATTCGCAGAAGATTTTGTAGATTTTGTTTTTGTCGCATCGTCTTTTGTAGATTTTGCCTTAGAAACACTAGCTGATACTTTTGTTTTGTTTGAAGTAGTAGCTTTTGACTTAGTCGTTTTAGTTATAGCATCTTTTTGTTCTGGCGACTTTGTAGCTTTAGGCTTTGCGGTGCTTTTAGGCTTTGGAGAGGATGCTTTTTTTGCATTACCTCTAGCTGGTTTTGATTTTACAACTTCTCTATTAGGTGTGTAGTCTAAAGGCTCGTATCTTCTCTTTCTTCTGGTAGGGACTTCGAGCTTTCCTTCTATAATCTTATCGTTATCTGCCACTACTAGTCCACCTCCTTTGTTTGTTCTTAGTTAGTATTATACAATATTTAAAAATATTTGTAAAATGTTTAATGTAAGTTTTTTAAATTTTTATTGCAAAAAATTTTATTTGAATATATACTTATTGTGTATTTGTATGAAAAATATATTCAAAAATTAATTGAAGGAAGTGTATTATGATAATTGATGAAATAAAAAAGCTTAACATACAAGCTATTAAGGATAAAGATGCTGTCGCTAGAAATATACTTGGGATTGTGATGAATAAATGGATGTTACTAGAGCGTAGTGAAGACGCCAAAGAGCTTACTGATACTGATATGATTAATATCTTAAAAAAGACTATAAAACAGCTTTGTGAAGAAGCAGAAAATTATCAAAAAGTTGGTAATCTTGAAGAAGTCGCAAATATTAATAGACAAAAGGAGATTTTGAGCGTTTATTTGCCAAGTGAGTTAACTGAAGCAGAGATTCGCAGTATTATAGAGGGCTTAGAGGACAAAAGCATACCTAGTGTAATGGCTTATTTTGGGGAGCATTACAAAGATAACTGTGACCGTGCTGTAGTAATGAAAGTATTGAAAGGAATGTAATGAAGATATTAAATAGGGTATTAGATTGCTTATTCCCAAATGATATAAAGTGTGCGTTTTGTGGTGAAGATTTAGAATTTAGCAATCGCTATTGCACATGTCAAGAATGCTTAAAGAAGATAACTTTTAACAATGGCAAAATGTGCCAAAAGTGCGGAAAGCCATTGATAAATCATACATGTGTAAATTGTCTTCACACAAAACACTTTTTTAAGTTAGCCCGTGCGCCACTAGTGCTAGATGGTATAGTTAGAAAAGCTATCCATGATTTCAAATTCAACAATCTGTCAAGTTTGGCTACAATATTTGCCGAGTATATGTATGATGAATATAGCCATTTTAATGTAAAGTTTGATGCTATAGTAGCTGTACCACTTCACGTTACAAGACTTAAAAAGCGTGGTTATAATCAAGCACACGAATTGGTAAAAGCTTTGAATAAAAGAATCAAACTAGAAGATTTAAGTGACTGTGTGATTCGTTGTAAAAATACCGTCTCACAAACAGGTCTAAACCGAGACGAAAGAGTAAGCAATGTTAGTTCGGCTTTCAAGGTGGTTGATAATAAATTTAAGGGCAAAACAATTCTTCTAGTTGATGATGTCGTAACTACTATGTCCACAGTAAATGCTGTAAGCAAAGTACTCATTGAAAGTGGCACTAGTAGTGTGTATGTATTAAGCATTGCACATGGTTAGGTGATATATGGATATAAAGTATGAAATTCAAGATTTTATTACAAAGCACTCAAGCGAGTCAAAAGCAAATTTTGACAAAAAAATCACACCAACTAAATACCCTATATATGGTGTAAGACTTGGCGAGCTAAATAACTTTGCTAAACAAATTGTAAAACAAGAATTTTCATTTTACGATCTGCCTCTTTCGTGTCAAGAGGAGATATTGCTTGCTGGATTTGTAGTTGCATATGAAAAAGTAGATAACGCAACACGTTTAGAGCATTTTAAACACATATTACCTTATATTGATAACTGGGCGACTTGTGACTGTATTGTCTCACGCTTAAAAAATTTAAAAGACGAAAAACAATATTTTGTAAGTTTGCTTAAAAGTAAGGACCCTTTTGCTGTAAGAGTTGGAGTAATATTTTTATTTAAGTTTTACCTTAAAGAAGATTTAGTTAATACGCTAGAGCTTGTTACTCAAGTAAAAAATGATAATTATTATGTAAAAATGGCTATTTCTTGGATGGTTGCTGAGGCATTTGTTTATGATTTTGACTACACGCTAAATTATCTAAAGCAAGTAGATGATAAATTTATACGCAATAAATCAATTCAAAAAGCTATTGAATCATTTAGGCTAACAGATAAACAAAAAAATATTTTGCGCTTGTTACGAGACAAATCGTAAATGCAAAATATTTTTTTTAATAATCCACTTCCATATAACTTAGATTTAACGCACCTTGAGTGGTCTTTATATTAATCATATCACCTACCTCACATTGCCAATAAAAGTCGACGGATACATCAATATAATATGTATTGTCATCTATTACAAAATACACGTCGTAGGTGGTGACTTGTCTAGCTCCAGTGCCATTAATCTTCTTATCCACAATTTCATATGAGTTTATTGAATAAGGGCTAGGAATTGAGGAGTTTATTGTGTCTATGAATATAACACCATAAAACCAACCAATAAACAATACAATAATAAATACCCCAACTTTTGTCCATTTTTTTTGTGCTAACTGGTTGAAAGTTTTTAAAAAAACTGATAGTGACAAACCTACAAATACACAAAATATCACTGCCATAGGGATAAAGGCATACAGCAAAACTACATTTTCGATCAAATATGCACGAGAATATATTCCAAGGTAAAGCAAGATAGCTATAAAAGCAATAATCAGGATTATTTTTTTGTCAAAAAAACTTTTATACGTATCAAATCTTTTAGGGTGAAAATATACAATGCAATAAATAATAGCCATTATGGTATTAAAGCAAAATAAACCCAAAACAAAAAAATCACTAAAAAATCTTAATCCCAATATCAGGATATTGCCACTATAAAAAATAATGTCGATAGTTTTTGCTGTCACGCACTTGTCCGATAGCACTACTTGAATAATGGCTATAATAAACATTAATATTATGCATATAATTAGTATCAAGTTAGATACAAGTGGGTCTATCCAATCATACGAAAAATACGCCACGCCAAAAAAGCCGATTACAAATATCACAATAGATAATATTGTATAAAGTGCGGTGAAGATTTTATTTTTATGTTTAGGTTTGTCAATAGGGTGTGCCTTTGAATTAGCCATTGCTCTTTACTCCTTACGGTAATTATAAAATATTTTTGTTTAAAATCAAGCGTAAAAGCATTAATTATTGACTTTCTTAAAAAAAATGTTATAATTCTATTAAGTATATTTAAGGAGTTGGATATGAAAATTGCTTTAAGAATTATCATTTCTGGATTGATAGTGGCTCTTATTGTTGTGCTTTGTGTGTTTGTATTCTTTAAGCCTAACAATGCATTAACGGCTTATAATACATTGAACTCAGCCTTTAAAGAAGATGGTGCTATAGGCACGATGGAAAGATTGATTAATGAATCTGAGCAGAGTGACGAGCCTTTAAAAGATGTTTTGCCAAATTATGAAATTATTGAGTACGAGCTAGATACATTGAAGCTTAATTACGCTAAGATGCTACTATACAGTAGTGATGGGGATGCTAGCGAGTCATTAAATAATAAAGCTAATGAGTTGATAGAAGAAGTAAAGGATTTTACTAATGAAATATCTAATTACAGACTTACTATCGAAGGCGGAGCTAGTGATAATGCGATAGCCGAAATAGAAAATAAACTCAACTTGCAGATACTAAACCAAGTGAATTTATTAAGTGAATTAAATATTATAGTATTTGAAAATCTAAACGAGGGGTATTATAAGGGATGCTATACTTATAAAGTAGCTATGAGAGCTATAGCATCTATTAAGAGCGTAGGTATTGACAATGCTGACCCAAGTATTAGACAAGCCAATCTAACGAGTTACTTGCAAATCTTTAATGAAGCAAACAATCAACAATATCCACAGACCTTTGAAGGGGCTTATGTGTTTTTGAATGACCTTTGGGAACTTGATTTGGTGAAATTATTCACTGCGTCTCAAGAATATGTAGATAGTTTGGATGAAACTAATAAGGCAAAAGCCAACTATGCTTTGGATTATATAAGCCAATTTATTGTGACGGCGGAGGTGTAGAATGAAACTTTTAAAATCTATTGCATTGACTTGTATGATATGCGTGTTAAGTATAAGTTTATTTGCCTGTGGCGGTGTGTCTTCTCAAAAAGTGTATGATGATTATGAAACTCTAGCTAGAGAAAATCCAAAAATGTTTACAGAGAGTAAATTGATGGTACAAATAGATGAAGATATAAAAAATACCATTTTAGCATTGAATGAATCCGCAGAAACTTTTGAAGGTAAAGAGCTTTTTACAGATCTTATTAATGTGTACGAGCCAGTGCTTGAAATAAGTATGGATTTTTATAACAATAATAAGTTGTTCTTAGAGGAGTATGATGAGGAAATAGCCGAAGAAGACTCAACAAGATTGAGCGAACTACTAGATAATTTGGCCTCATCTATTACCGATGTCGCAAATGCTGTGTCATCTCTAGAGTATTATAAGAATTTATTTCAAGATAGTGATTTTGTGCAGTCAGGAATTATCAAAAATAAATTTGAAGTATTGTATATTGAGTATGATTCGCTAATAAATGATGCTTTTGCATTCAATAATCAATTTATACAGATGTATACAAAGAAATATCCTTTGATTGACTATAGAGATCAAAATATTGACCTAACTTCAGCCGATATTAAAGCAGTGTATAATTACACTACAGCACAAATTCTTGACGTTGCCTTTTTGCTAAAGGATGAGGCTGGATACGAAAACGCTCTTACTAGGATATTAACTGCTGTTGATACTTACCAAAATAATTCTGGTGAAGAAAACTTCTTATCTGTTACGACAAAGTCTTATGACACTCAGACGGGTAGTGAGGTGACTATCACTAATCAAAAATATATTGATATGATGAATTACCTGGCTATACTCCAAACCAATTTGGATACCTACTTTGTACAAAAGGATAATTTCTTCACGGCACTTGATAGATTAAATGGTGAACTAACTCAAGCTGATAGAAATGCATATCAAACCATCAAGGACGAGTTTGTAGAAAATTCTTTTGTAAGTGTATTAGAATACTTTGAACGTATAGTCAATTTATTAAAGATTGATTAATTCATTTATATTAAATAAAAAAATCCACAATTTTAGTTTGGTACAACTAGTTTGTGGATTTTCTTTTTAAATAATTGACAAAAAATATCCAAAAGTTTAAAATAAATCTAAGTGCTTATTAAAAAGGATTTATAATGGATTTTGATATTAAAGTTTCAAAAAACTTATTAGAACTTGCTGAATTATTTGGTAACGAACATCCGCTTTATATTGTTGGTGGATATGTACGTAATGCATTGCTCGGTCAGTATAATACAGATATAGACTTAGCCAGCGATCTGACGCCTGATGAAGTAAGACAGTGCGTTGCTCCATTTGGATATAAAGTCTTAAATAAAAGTTTAAAAATGGGTACCATAGTCATTGTAAAAGATTCGGAGGAGTATGAGCATACGACCTTTAGAAAGGAAACTTATCTTAAAAATAAACATCAACCAGATATTGTGAAGTTAAAAGCCAGCATTCGTGAAGACGCTATGAGGCGTGATTTTACGGCAAATTGTCTGTATTATGATATAATTAAAAAGAAGATAGTCGACTTTTATAGTGGCGTACAAGATATACTTAGAGCAGAGTTGAAGGCAGTGGAGACACCTAGCTACGTATTTAGTGTTGACGGCCTTCGAATTCTTAGAATGGTGCGTCTTGCTTGTGAGCTGGGCTTCCATATAAATATTGATACATTTAATGAGGCAAAAAATAATCTTGAGCATTTAAAAAATATAAGTGGCGAACGTAAGTATGCCGAACTTGTAAAAATATTGAATAGTCAAAATAAGTATTCTTTTAGCCCGAATAACGCATATGAAATAGGTTTGAATCTATTAAATAAATTAGATGCTTGGGATAATATTTTTAATCTTGGAAATTTTCAATTGCCAAAATCTTATTTTAGCACCAATATCTATGGTCTAATTTTGAATATCTATAGTAATTTTAAAAATTTATCTTTTGATGAATTTGTTTGCCGTACCTTTGGACAAAAAGCACTTAAGCGTTCGAAAAGAGAACAACGTCTTTTGAAGAATTTACTATTTGCTTGTTACGGATTTACTCATAACAAATGGGAAGATTTCGTGAATATTTATCCCCATTTAGATGAAGTTTTGGGAATTTTAAGAGTAATAAATATAACTTTGTGTAATAAATTAATGAGTATGAAAGCTGAAGCTATAAGCAGAAAAACCCCATTGACCTTAAAAGATTTACAACTAACTTCCATAGATTTAGCCAAAGTAAATGTTGATAAATCCAAATATTCTTATTACTTGAATAAATTGTGGCGAATTACTATTAGATATCCACATTTGAATGACAAAAATATATTGATTAATTATGTATTAAAAAAGGAGAAAATATGTTGACTTATATCTTGTTAGGTGTAATCATAATATTACTGATTGTGGCTATTGTTATGATAAAAAATAGACGTCCATCTAGTCAACAATCACTAGATGATGAGACTTTGGATGCACTCATATACAGGACAAAACTTTTACTTGAGCAAAGTGAAAAGTTGATAATTACTTCTATGAATAGTAGTAATGAGTCTATTCGTAATGAGCTCAAAAGCAATATAAATTTTCAGTTGGAACAATTGCGTACCTTTTCTAGGCAATTAGAAATGATGACGACTAGCAACAACTCAAGACTTGATAACGTGACGGCTGTGGTTGACCGTAATCTTAACAAACTTCAAGCCGACAATGAGCGTAAGCTTGAAGAGATGCGAGTTACAGTGGATGAAAAGTTGAATGCTACTTTACAGACACGACTCAATCAATCCTTTGAATTGATAAGCAAAAACCTTGATGCTGTCCAATCAGGACTTGGTGAGATGCGAAATCTAGCTACTGGAGTGGGCGATCTTAAAAAAGTTCTTACAAATGTGAAAATGAGAGGGACGATGGCAGAGGTGCAACTTGGCACGCTTCTTAGACAGGTGCTAGCTGAGAGTCAATTTGCAGAGCAAGTAGTCATAAAGCCTGGAGCAAATTATAAAGATAATAGAGTGGATTTTGTAATAAAATTACCAGGCAAAGATACTGGCGAGGTATATCTACCTATTGATGCGAAGTTCCCTTTAGAGGATTATCAGAGACTCATTGAAGCTTATGAGACCAATAACGAAGATTTAAAGTCTCGTGCCCAAAAAGATTTTGAAAATACTATCAAAAAAGAAGCCCAATCAATTAGCTTAAAATACATATATCCGCCACTTACTACAGATTTTGCTATAATGTATTTAGCACTTGAAGGATTGTATGCAGAAGTTGTTCGTACTCCAGGGCTTATGGAATTACTTCAAGAAAAGTTTAATATATTGATTTGTGGGCCATCTACACTTAGTGGCTTGCTCAATAGCTTGCAACTAGGATTTAAGACAGTGGCTATAGAAAAACGTAGTAGTGAGATATGGGCATTACTACGTACATTCAAAAAAGAATTTGGTACCTTTGTTGACTTGCTTGGGAAGACTCAAAAGCAAATTAACACAGCTGGAAATACCATTGAAGAAGCTACCAAACGCTCACAAATTGTACTCAAAAAACTTAGTACTGTGGATATTGAAGCAGGTACAAAACAAACATTTTTGGATTATCACGACGACTCTGAAGATAGCGACATTAATTAAGGTAATCAAAATTTTATAATATTACAAATGTAAAAACATCAAAAAATTTTAAAAATTGTTTGACAAAATATTACAAAATGGGTATACTACAATTAATAATAAAATCTAAGGGGCATAAATGCAGATAAGTATTATTATAGAAAGGGGGGAACACTTTTTATATTTTAATACCTATATAAGCGCAAATAGCGTATTTTTTGCATGCAATGGCATTTAGGATGTTATATCCTAGATGCTTTTTCGTAGCCTTTTAAAAGGATGATGGAGAATGATTAAGACAAAGAGACGAAATACATATTTAATATTTATAACAATAGGCGTACTAGCTATATTAGGTATTACTTTGGCTAGTGCTTTTAGCGCGAGTAAAACAACCGATATAAATGTGTATCCTGTTATGCTAGATACTAATATAGATTTAGTAGAAAATCTACAGGATGTTGTATTTGGTGAAACTATAGTAAATGGTATATCTTTTAGTAAGGCAGACACAGGCAAGGAGATGTATGTTCGAGCCGAACTTAAGTATTATAAGTATGGTACATTAAGTGATGAGGATAAGAGATTTTTACTGGCAATAAATTATGACGATGTACAGACTTTTGAGTCTACTACTTATAAATGGGTACGAGGCGAAGACGGATATTACTATTTAACTGACCTTGATGGTAATCCACTAAAGGTGACAGGTGATGATAACTACATCTTTTGTGAGAGTATTACCTATCAAGGAGCTAAACTCATAAATAATGATACTCCAGCACCCCTAGAACTAAAATTAAAGGCAGAGATACAAGCAATAAACGCTAAAAATGCGACAAATATTACATTATCTAATCTAACTACATTATTTAATACATATTTTGAAGCCGACTCACTACTTGGCTACATAGTAACTTTTGATACAGCCGGTGCGGGGTTTATCTCAGCCCAGACCTTTCTTAATAACGGACTTACACTGGATGAGCCTGCTGAACCCTCAAAACTTGGATATAAATTTATGGGGTGGTCTTTAAATGGTACAGATGTGATTGATATAACTAATAGACCTATAACTGAAAATATAACTTTTATTGCGGTTTGGAGTCTTGCTTACACAGTGACATATTACAATGAAGATTTATCAACAGTATACAGAACTAATACTATAATTGCTGGAGATACGTTACCAATTATGTCTTATAAACCAATCAATCAATACACAAAGTTTGTTGGTTGGAGCTTAGATAAAAACAAATTAATTTCTAGTGATTATATTGTATCTGGTAATATTTCGTTGTATCCTTTAGTTTGTGATGTTTACACGGGTGTTTGGACTTATGATAATTATACATTAACTATATACGCAAATGGAGCAATGACTTTGTCTCCTTCAGTACCTAATTTTTATCGTACAGAAAATGGGGGCGTTTACATTAGTGATGGTGATGTCTTTGAATATACTTTAGTTTATGATGCAGATACAAATACACTTATTGATAATAATCATTCCGTAGTCTGGGTTAATACAGAAAACTATATAACTGGGGACAATGTGTTTTTTGAAACTGGTAGGTATGAAACCACAGATGGTAAATTCTGGATAGAAGTATCTTCATCGGGTGAATTATCTCATAGTTATTTTGGTTATGCCAGTTCTTTAATAATTGGACCTGCTAAATATGTCATCATTGGAAATAATGTTATAGGTGATGGTATTGGTTTTACATTTGAAATGATTAATGAACAAACGATAAGAGTTTACCTTACGGGATTTTTTGGCTATGATCACACTTTAACAAAAGTTTAAACTTCCAATTATTAAGGTTTGAAGACAATTTATTTGCATTTTCACCTCAAAAAATGACATTTATGTATTAATTAGTAAAAATTGTATACATATTTGTGTCTAAAATAATGTAAAATAAATGTAATGAAAATTAATATGTTTTATTAAAATATGTTGTTTTTCATTTGACATACTATTTTCTATTTGCTAGAATTCAAGATGGTATTGATGTGTTTCGATACTAATCTTAAAAAGGAGGAAGGATAGTGAAGATTACAAAGATAGTTGCATCTATATGCTTAGTGCTTTTCGCTGGCGTACTAATGGTAGGATGTGGTATGACTACCAAAGACGGTGGTACACTAGTACATACGCCTACTATTACCAACTGGTATGAGTATGAAAGCGAACAATACTTGGATACATCTATAAATATTAATTTTGACGAGATTAATATAGTAGATATTACCAAGATTACATTTGAGCTATATGATGGTGATACTTTGTTAGGTAATGCAGTATCTGAGGGCGAAAATCTTGAGACTTTACTTAAAGATTGCGCACAATACTGGGGTGCTACAGCCGAAACTTATACTGAAGTTACTGGCGATAGAACTTTAAGTTGTGCGTTCCAACCTAGAACTGAATCTGAAGACA
Organism: uncultured Clostridia bacterium; assembly: GCA_944349765.1. Taxonomy (GTDB): domain Bacteria; phylum Bacillota; class Clostridia; order Christensenellales; family UBA1242; genus CALVNN01. The sequence goes on from CALVNN010000001.1 coordinate 22,502, forward strand.
ATGGCTTCTGGGTACGTTCTGAATGTACTGCTGTAACTACTGAAGTACCTGACAAATTAGTAGTAAAAGTAGTTGTAGATAACGTTGAATATGTTTCAACTTCAGGTGAGTAATTAGTCATGACAGTTGTGCTAAAGATTAGCACGCTGTCTTTTTTTTATTTAATTTAAGCTGGATTGTCTTCTAAAAGGCTTAGTGCATGTGATATAGCTAGTTTGCCATATTCGTATGTTAAAGACCCTTGCATATATATGGTATAAGGTGGGACTACAGGAGCATCGCAAGTAAGCTCAATTGTAGAGCCATTTGTAAAGGTTCCCGCTGCCATAATCTCTTCGTGTGGGTACCCTGGAAACTCGCTAGGTACTGGCGTAACAAAGCTATCTATAGGGGACGCCTCTTGTATACCTTGACAAAACTTCTCCAAATTTTCTTGCGTTTCCAAATCAAAAGTTTGCACTATATCTGTTCTATATGCATCATATCTAGGCGAGATACCCTTATAGCCTAATTTTTCCAATACGTAGCTTGTAAATATTGCCGTCTTTACTGCTTGACATACAGTCTGAGGAGCAAGATATAGTCCTCTTAAAAATTTATTATGTTGATTATAGTTTGCCCCTAACTCCTTAGCTATACCAGGTGCGGTAAAACGGTCAGCTATTTGCTCTAATAGCTCTGCCTTACCCGCAATATACCCACCAGAAGTCGCCACTCCGCCACCTAAGTTATGCATTAAAGAACCAGCAATGACGTCGACACCTACTTCGGTAGGCTCTTTTGTCTCAACAAACTCACCATAGCAATTATCGGCAAATATGATAACATTAGGGTCAATTGATTTTATAAGTTTACAAACTTTCTCAATTTTTTCTATATTTATTCCTTCTCTGCGTGCATAACCTCTAGACCTTTGTATATGGGCGAGCTTTACACCGCCTTGTTTTATTCTCTTTTCAATAGCGTCATAATCAAAGTCACTGTCAATAAGCTCAATTTGCTCATAATTTATACCATTATTTTTGAAAGAGTGCGGGCTGTTGCCTATAGTACCTACCATATTTTGAAGTGGGTCGTAAGGTGCTCCGCATATAGATATCATAGTGTCGCCGTGGTGAAGCAATCCCGAAAGCGTTATCCATATAGCATTAGTACCGCTCATTATTTGTGGTCTAACTAAAGCGTCTTCACAACCAAATACTTCAGCAAAAAGAGCCTCTATCTTATCTCGCCCACTATCAAAAAATCCATAACCATTTATCTCTTGAAATGTCTCGTATGTAATCCTATTGTTGATAAAGGCTTGTAATACTTTTTTGCTGTTTATCTTGCAAACTTCTTCTACTTTATCAAAAATTGGCTTTAGATTTTCTTCTGCCTCTTTTTCAAGTGCTGATAATTTTGAGTTAATAAATAGTTTTGCCATAAAAATATCTCCTATTACTTATAATAGCACATTTTCATCAATGTGTCTAGATCCTCTAATTACATTATTAATGAGAGACTAGTAAATGGGTGGTAAATATTATAATGAAAATTTTTTATTAACTTTTTATTGTATCTTGACAAATCAAAAAAAATGACATAGAATGAGTATTATCATTAATTTTAAGGACAATTACATATGGAAAGCAAGATTAAATATTTATGGAATTATTTTACTACGTATGAAAAAATTTGGTTTTTTGTCTTTACGGCACTAACAATAATAGTATCAATCATTATTCCTGAGGAAACTACCAATGGCATAAGCGGTACATTACTAACGGTACTTTATCTATTTAATGTCATTTTGGGTATATTATGTGAATTACTGACCTCTAAGCAGAGCAAATGGAGCTTTTTTATTTACATATTCGTTGAGATACTTGAGATAACAAAATTTATACTACTGAGTGCTATGTTCTCTAGTATGATAGTTAGTTTATTCTTTTGGCTTCCTATGCACATCATATCTTTTATAAGTTGGCATAAACACGAAGACGAAGATAATAAAGAAGTAACCGTAGTCCGTTCCCTTAAGCCTTGGCATGCGACTATACTTTTTGCAGGCGTAGCTATATGGACAGCAGGTATGGGATACATATTTGCAGCATATGCTCCAGATTCTGAGCTATTTAGTAATGATGCTACAAAGGTAGCAGTATCTTATTTGGATGCTTGCGTAAGTGCACTTTCTATAGCTAATGGTATATTACTGTATTTTAGGTTTAAAGAAAATTGGATGGTATGGCTAGCAGCATCTATTTTAAGTATAGTAGTTATGGCACTTACGGGGTTATGGGTATTTATCGTATTGCAATTAGGATATATCACAAATACTATTTATGGGTATTTGAAATGGACAAAATACATCAAAGAGAATCAAAACCAGCCTAAAGATGATAGCACTAATCAGGATGCGAAGCCTCAAGAAGTGCTGACGACGGATGCTAACGGCGAAGAAACTAGTTTGCAAAAAAATTAATAGGTTAAAGATTTACAAAAAGTAGCGAGTAAATTACTTGCTTCTTTTGTCTTTTATAGACATTTTTTTATGTTGCTATAAATAAAAAATTGTGTTAAACTTTCTCTAAAAGGAGTGTGTATGAAAAGTAAATTAAGAAAATATGCTGAATTAACTGTAAAATTAGGAGCTAATGTCCAAGAGGGACAGTATGTCATGATTTTTTCATCTATTGCAAATCGTAAATTTGCAAGGATGCTGGTTGAAGAGTGTTACAAGTGCAAAGCAAAGAAAGTTATGGTAGAATGGTCAGACGAGAAGGTCGCTAGATTGACTTATGAAAATTGTAGTACTGAGACGTTAAGTACCATAGAGGATTGGAAGGTGGAGAAATACAAATGGCGTAGAGACAATTTACCAGCACTAATCCATATTGAAGATGAAGACCCAGATTTGTTAAAAGGTATTGACCCAGAAAAGGTAGCCAAGGCTAATCAAGCTATGATGAAGCTAATCAAGCCTATACGCGATGAAATGGAAGATAAATATCAATGGACTATTGTGGCTATGCCATCTAAGCAATGGGCCAAAAAAGTATTCCCAGATCTAAAGGCAAAAGACGCTAAAAAAAGATTGCTTGAGCAGATTTTTAGGATATGTAGAATTAGTGATGATAACGACCCAATTGAAGAGTGGAATAGACACAATGCCACACTTCAAGAAAAGTGCGATAAGTTAAACGATCTAAACTTTGAGTATTTACATTATACCAATAATATAGGAACTGATTTGATGGTCGGTCTGGCTGATGGACACAAATGGGCAGGAGGAATGGAAAAGACTCTATCTGGGACTCCATTCAATCCGAATATGCCGACAGAGGAAGTATTTACTATGCCTCATAGAGAGAAAGTGAATGGTACGTTAGTCGCAACCAAGCCTTTTGTATACAATGGACTAATTATAGAGGGAATGAGATTTGAATTCAAAGACGGCAAGGCTATAAAAGCTACAGCGACTACCAATGAAGATGCACTTCTTCAAATGTTAAAAATGGATGCTAATAGTGACAGATTAGGAGAAGTAGCTCTTGTGCCGTTTGATAGTCCTATCCAAAAAAGTGAAATATTATTTTATACTACGCTTATTGACGAAAATGCAAGTTGCCATTTTGCTTTTGGTGAGTCTTACGCAATGACTCTAAATGGTAGCGAGAATATGACAGAAGAGGAAAGAACGGCAAAAGGAGCTAACTCTAGTATCATTCACGAGGATTTTATGGTGGGGAGTAGTGATTTGGATATAGTCGGTATCAAGCATAATGGCGAAAAAGTGCAAGTATTTAAAAACGGCAATTTTGTTATTTGATTTATGTAGCGAATAGTTTCGCTACTTTTTTTATATAACTAGCATTTTAAGAGATTGTAAGACAAATTAATAAAATGTAACTTTTGATTGACAATATTTTTAGTTTATTGTAGTATATTATTAAGATAAATAGTATTTTTATCAAAATATTATAGGAGCTATTTTTAATGGGGTTATTTGATTTTATTAAAAGACAATTATTAGAAGTCATTCAATATAAAGACACGGATAAAGATACCATTGTTTGGCGTTTTAATCTAAAGGACAGAGAGGAAATAATGAATAGTTCTACACTTATTGTAGGACCTAATCAGACCGCTATCTTCGTGCATAAAGGTCAGGTTTGTGACATCTTTGGACCAGGTACTTATAAGTTAGCGACAGAAAATATTCCTTTTTTAACCAAACTCTTGTCGCTACCAACTGGTGGTAATTCCCCTATAGATGCTGACGTATATTTTATAAATATGCAACAATTTACTGGTATTAAGTGGGGCACTCAAAACCCAATTATGATGCGTGATGCTGACTTTGGGAATATAAGACTTAGAGGCTATGGCGTGTATTCATTTAGGGTGGATAATCCTAAGGCGTTTATGACCGAAATGTTTGGTCAAAGTGAAGTGTATAGAGTGGAAGATGTAGAAGAACAAATCAAGCCTATGATTATCCAATCACTTACCGACGCTATCGCTGAGAGTAAAATTTCAGCACTAGATCTAGCTGCAAACTATGAAGAGTTTTCAAACAATGTTGTCGAGTGTGCAAAAGATAAATTTAGCAATTTGGGTCTAGAACTTTGCACTATTGTTATAGAAAACTTATCGCTTCCAGAAGAAGTCGAGAAAGCTCTTGACGAGAGGACCAAACTTGGCGTACTTGAAGACAAAATGGGTACTTATACTCAATATCAAGCTGCTAACGCTATGAGAGATGCGGCACAAAATGAAAGTGATGGAAATCTAGCTGGCTTAGGTATAGGATTGGGTGCTGGGACGGCTATGGGAAATCTTTTTGCACAGGGGCTTAATATGCAAAACCCAACTAAGGATAATGGTAATGCTAATAAGACTCAATGTGTAAAATGTGGAGCTAGCATAAATACAAATGCAAAATTCTGCCCAGAATGTGGTGCTTCGCAAGGTAACACTTGTGCAAAATGCGGTGCTAGTATCTCAAAAAATGCGAAATTCTGTCCAGAATGTGGGACTCCTACTGGTGTGCAATGTCCTAAATGTGGAAAAGTTTTAAAGAAAGGTACTAAATTTTGTCCAGAATGTGGAGAAAAAATAAATGAATAATAGCATTAAGCTAGAATCAATAGATAGTAAATGTCCAAATTGTGGTAATAGTTTAAAATATTCGCCCGAAGATGTCGGTTTGAAGTGTGAGAGCTGTGGAACAAGAGAGGTCGTTGAGTACTCAGTACAAAATAAAAAACAACCTTATGACAATGTAAATGATGATGAAATAGTAGCGTGGCAAAAATCAAAAAAACATATTAAGTGTAAGAGTTGTGGGTCTACCATAGAGCTAGAAAACAATGAGATATCCATAGATTGTCCATATTGTGATAGTCAAAATGTTGTTGCACAAAAGGACATCAAAGGGCTTAATCCGTCATTTTTAATTAAGTTTACTTTTGGAAGAAAGACCGCTTTAGCTAAGTTCAAAGAGCAAGTGAAAAAGAAGTTTTTTGTGCCACGACCTTTTAAAAAAGATATACCAGAAAATCAAATTGAAGGGTTCTATTTCCCAGCTTTTAGCTTTGATGCCGATTCTGTTTCCGCCTATTCGGGTAGGTTATACAGATACGAAAGCAGAGGCTATGGAGACAAAGCACGCACGGTCACGGTTTATTTTAATGTGAGTGGTTCGCTAGCTTTTAATCATAGGGATGTATTAGTTGAATCTAGCTCAAGGCTTAGTCAGTATCAATTGGAACAAATGTTTCCGTATAATTTTGACCTAAAAGTCGATTTTAAGCCAGAGTACTTATTTGGTTACGTCGTGGAGCAGTATAACGAGCAGTTTGACAAAATAGTGGATAAAGTCGAATATATATTTAAAGACCAAATCAAGAGTGCTATCTTGAGGAAATATCATTACGACGGTGTAGAGCGGTTGGATGTAAATTCTAGCTTTAGTAACGAGTGGTTTGGTTACATTATGATGCCTGTGTATAGTTTTGAATATAATTACAAAAAGAAAAAATATCTTACCTATATGAATGGTCAGACAGGTAAAGTAGGCGGCGGATTGCCTATTTCGAAGATAAAGGTGGCTTTTTGCTCTATATTAGCCCTCTTGATAGTGGCAGTACCTGTCGTGCTTGCGATAATTTTTGGAGAATAAAATAATAAAAAGGAATATATTATATGTTTAATGTGATTCAAAAAGGCAAGACTGCCTTAATAGTTCTGGGCGTGCTTGCGCTATTGTTTAGTATAGGATTTGCAGTTGGTGGAGTGTTGCTACTTATTGATGCGTTTACTGGAGAAGCCTTTGGTGTTGTGCAATTGATATTTGGTATTATACTATGTATATTGTTTATACCTTTTATCATTATAGGTATCTACTTCGTTTGGATAGGTGCTGTTATGAAAGCTACAAAAGGCTCAGTAGTAGAAGGCAATGTCGGTATGGGCACTATGAATGCTACACTTTGTGATTATTGTGGAGCTCAAATAACTAATGAAAAATTTTGCCCAAATTGCGGTAGAAGCACAGACAAGAGCGTGTCTTGTCCAAAATGTGGTTTTTCAAATCATTCAAACAACTCTCATTGTGCCAACTGCGGTGAAATATTAAAATAATTTAATGACGCAAATGTTAAAAAAAATGACCTTATCAGTGAAGATAAGGTTTTTTGTTTTTTTTATTTAATTCATCTTACTAAAGTCCAGCAAGTTAAAAACATATTGATTATTTGATTGTAGTTTTGCTTTTTTGGATTTTAATTCGTTGTTATACTCATTTTTCTTTGAAGTCAGACATATTTTTAATAATAACCTTTATTTAGGAGTAAGGATATGTTTGTATTTAAGAAAAAGAACGTCATCATTTTAGCGTTGTGTATAATTGCCGTATTGACAGTGTCGCTAGGGTCTTACTTTATCCAAGTCAATGCAAATCGTCCAATATACGACTTTACTATTGTCATAGATGCTGGCCATGGAGGTATAGATGGTGGCGTAGTGGGATACAGCGGGGAGACTAAGGAGAGTGATATAAATCTCGAATACGCCCTTTGTCTTGAGAGCTATTTTAAATCACTTAATATAAATGTAGTGCAGACGCGTAAGACCAAAGACGGCTTATACGGTGCTTTTAGTAGCAACAAAAAAATAGATGATATGAAAAAACGTGAACAAATCATTGATGAGGCTAATGCGGATATAGTAATCAGTATACATCAAAATGGGTATATATTGCCTGATCAAAGGGGTATTTGTGCTTTTTTCAATCCTAATGTCCAAACAAGTCAAGATTTAGCTACTTATATGCAAGATGTCTTTAAGGAAAATCTAGACAATGCTAGACAAGAAGCTTTAGCTGGTGATTATTTTATACTTAATTGTACAGACAGAACAAGCGTACTTATTGAATGCGGATTTTTGACAAATCCAGACGATGAAAAACTTCTAAACACTACCGAATATAAGGAGAAACTTTGCTATACTATATTTTCTGCTGTGGTTGGGTATCTTATAGAAAATACGCAATTACAAATATTTAAAGATGAAAGTGTAGTAGAAAATTAGATATCAAATTCGCCAAGTAAAAATTGAATGATTGCAGGCACTACAATACCTGCTGTTTCTGCTCGTAGTATCCTATTGCCTAATGTTACCGATAAGCCTCCACTAGCTATGATTTTGTCGGCTTCTTCCTCACTAAAGCCACCCTCACTACCGACTATAACCGCCACATTATTTGCATTATCAAAAGATACATCACTTAAGGCGTTGTTTCTCTCTAATTCGCTAGCAAATATGACTTTGTCAAAACTAGGTATTTGTGATAAAAGCTCATCAAAGCTGATAGGGCTACCAACTTCAATTATTTTGGTGCGTCTACATTGCTTGCAGGCTTCACGAGCTATAGTCAGATACCTATCTTTTTTGTCTAGCGGTTTAGCTATAGAATATTGACTCTCAAAAGGCACAATGCGTTTTACGCCCAATTCAGTGAGTTTTGTTATCAAAAATTCAAACTTATCCCCTTTAGGCATAGCTACATATACGGTTAGACTAGTCTTTGTCTCTTGATTAGGGTATTCTATTGACTCAACTACGACGGTAGTACTATTTTTATCAATAGCTATGATTTTTGTATTTAGTGTGCTTTCATCATTTGGTAAGCACACTATTTCGTCGCCTACTTGCAGTCTTAATACTCTACTGATATGAGTATGTTCTTGACCTTCTATGCGGATAGTGTCTCCGACATTCGCTTTGTTTTCTACAAAAAAATATCTTTTCATATTTTTATTATAAGATTTTATACACTCTTTTGCAAGTAAAAATAATGACACCAGATGTACACAGAGTCGAAAACGCCAAAAAACGGTTCTGCTTGTGTGTTTCTTTGGTTTCCCTTCCGGGAGATTCTTCGGCTCCGCCTCTGAATGACAAACACTGGTACTCTTCCTGAGACCCTCGGCTATCCTAAAGGATGACAAAATGAGTCAGTTTTATACAATAAGTCACACGCTATCTCAACTGTCGTACTCCTCTTTAAGGGAGACCCTTCGACGTCGCACTTTGTGCTAGCTCAGGGTGACACACAGCTTCTAAAGGGGACCCTTCGACAGAACTTTAGGGTGATATTATAAGTAAATCGTTCTACTATTAATGTCATGTTGAGCGAAGTCGAAAACACCTAAGTAGGGTACCATTTTTATATATTTGAAGTTATGTTAATATTATCTAAAAAAGCAATAAAAGATTTTTGTTGCAATGATGTCATGTTGAGCTTAAGTGAGAACTTCTTAAGAAGAGTACCGCTTTATCAAAGTAATATTACAATCAAGCATAAGCAAAGTTAAAATCTAAATGGTAGAGTACAATTTGCTACTATTTTCGTATAAATTCATCATCCAAAAGGCGTATTTTGTATTCGTTTTTTGCCGTTAGGTAAAAATTTCACAAAATTTTTTATCATTTTGCGTTTTTTATTTGACAACTTGTGACAAAATAAGTTATACTTATTTGTACAAAAACAAGTAATAGTTATTACTTGATTACATTTTTTGGAGGGTGTATGACTACCAATACTAGACAGAAGAGAAGTATACAAGCTTTTATTATTGCCATTGCATGTATACTTATTGTAGGTATTACCTTTGCGTGGATGGGCTTTGAGGCTCAAAAAGAAGCAGAGCTTAATATGGCAAAAGTCGACCTAAATGTTACTTTTGATATGAGTGAGACCTTGACCAATGTGGCGAGAGGTGAGACGGTGGTGAATTCTATCAAGTTTAGCCCAACTACTAGTACGCAAGATTGCTACGTAAGGGCTAGCTTAAATTATAGTACCCCTAATACACCTACTGACGACGAGAAGAGATTTTTATTATCTCTAAATTATGAACTCATCCCAACAGCTACCGATGATGTCAATTACAAGTGGGTACGTTTAAATGATGGTTATTATTATCTTACCAATCTAAATGGCGAACCGCTGATTTATACGGCTTCTACTGCTGAGTATTCATTTTGTAATACTGTGACTTATACAGGAGCAGTTAGCTTATATGGCTATATAGATACACCTTCCATCTTAAAGCTCAAAGCCGAAGTGCAAGCAGTGCAATCCAAGAATATCACACCTACTACCATAGAGGAATTATCAACTATTTTTGATGAGACCTTTGGTACACAATCAAAGCTAGGTTACATAGTCACTTTTGATACCGATGGTGCTAATGCTATCACCGCTCAAACTTTCTTGTCCGAAGGTCAGCTAGTTACCGAGCCTAATGAACCTATCAAGCTAGGCTACAATTTCGCAGGCTGGTACACCGATAGTGAATTTAATAACGAATATGTATTCACTACACCAGTATCAAGTAGCTTCACCCTCTACGCAAAGTTTGAAAAACCGCTTTATACCTTTGGTGAATTAGGGGTTGATCACACAAGTGGTAAGAAATATTATGTAGAGATGGGTGAGTATCCTCAAAGCTTAGCCAGTGTTACAGCAAGTGACGTGACTGCTACTAGTGAGCAAATCACGGTATATGATACCACCTGTACTGTATACCAAAATAATACAACAGACGATAGGTATGTACTCTACAATAGCAATTATTACTTGATAGAGCCAGTAAGATGGATAATACTAGGCTATGAAGAGGGCGATGAATATATAAATTATGACTTTGATACCTTTACCATAGACGGACAGAATGCCTATATAGATACGGCTAAGTCCACGCCATATACAGGCACAAATGGTCAACCAGGACTTTTGGTCTTAAGTGAAAAAGTTCTAAATAGTTCGGTGTTTAATTCTACATATGCTAATCAATATAGTAATAGTACCTTAAAGGTAACTATAGATAGAATGTATGGTGAGTTATTTACCACTACTGAGCAAACCCTAATAAAGTCCACCACATTGAATACCACCCATAGTACTAATGACATGTCTACTGCGGAGGTGGAGGTTGTTACGACTAAATTATTTTCGTTATCGGGGTTTTATTCAGATAGCTATTATGTATACGACTATTTGAGAACAAATAACGTGAGGATAGCTTATGCCACTGAATTGGTGGACTCGGCGGGATCTGCATATATCTGGTGGTTGCGTTCGGGTGATGGTGGGTTCTTGTTTAATGCAGACTACGTTAATACTGACGGCTCCACAAATAGTAACGATGTTAAGGGTACACACGGTGTTCGCGTTGCTTTCGTTATGAGCTTGGAGTAATAGCGATACGTAATTTCACCTGAAGTGTGTTACATCATAGCTTTGGTGAAAAATACCACGGTAAGCATTATTTAAAAAAAATCTAAGACTATATTAAGGTCTTAGATTTTTTCTTTTATCTAGATAGATTGTTATTGTTGTCTTTTTTTAGCTTTGCGTTTTCTTGTTTTAGTTCTTCTATGATAAGATTTTTGGTGGCTAGTTCTTTTTTCATCATATCTAGTCTAGCTCTTAAGTCCACATTATTTCTTAGTGCTTCTAGTAGGTCTTTTAGAGTCTTATCTCTTGATAGATTATTTACTTTTTGATTTAATTTGTCGTAATCATTTTTTAGTTCGGTGTTTTTCTTTGCGGAAGCTTTGAGTAATTTGTCTTTTCGTTCTAACTCGTTACAAAGCTCCTCAATTGTCATATTTTTAATTTCGTCAAATTTCATTTTCTTCCCCTTTACCCTTTTTTATTAGTATATATATATTCACTAAAAATGTCAAGAGTAAAAAATCATTTCAAAATAAGTACTTTAAATGATTTTATAGTTAATGGTATTGTTTCACAAAAATTTCACACTTTTTAAATATATTGTTGTATAATTATATAAAAAATATAAAAAGGTTTTTAAGTAAAATGAGATTACTAATAGTAGATGATGAAGTAAATATAGTCAATGTACTAAAGGAGTATGCTATACATAACGATTATGAAGTGGAAGTGGCGTATGATGGTGTACAAGCTATAGACAAAGTAGAAGAAGGGAACTTTGACTTAATTCTTATGGATATAATGATGCCTAATATGAATGGGTATGAAGCGGTGAGAGCTATCAAGGCGATCAAAAACATACCAGTCATTATGATAAGTGCAAAAGCTGAAGAGTATGACAAACTTGTAGGATTTGAGCTAGGGATAGATGATTACATAGTGAAGCCTTTTTCGCCTAAAGAAGTTATGGCGCGAATAAAAGCTGTGATCAAGAGGAATAGTGCACACGGTGAAAAGATTGGGGACTACACGATAGATATTTTGAGCCGAACGGTAAAGAAAGGCGATAAAGAAATCAATCTTAATAACAAAGAGTTTGAATTGTTTGTGACGCTAGTTAAGAACAAAGGTATTGTAATGACGAGAGAAAAGCTACTCAACGAAGTGTGGGGCTATGATTATAGAGGCGAAGATAGGACTGTCGATGCCCATATTAAGATGTTAAGAAATCATTTAGGTGATAAAGAGATTATTAAGACTATACGTGGGATGGGATACAAAATTGAAAAATAGCACCAAAACTATAAAAAATCAGGTATTATTAAGGTTTTTGTTGATTCTTGCACTCATACTATCACTGCTTTGGCTTCTTGAGGTCGTGGCTTTTGAGACAATATATCAAAGTGTAAAAAGCAACGAGATAAAAAGCGTCGGTCGTGAAGCTGTAGAAAGATACGCTGAGCATAGCGAAGACGCCCTTATGGAATTGTCACTCAAGACCAATTGTAATATTGTCATAATAGAAGTAGAAGATCAAGGTATACAGATAGTGTTTAATAGCTCCAGAGTAGCCGATACTGGGCAAATTGAAAAAGAATTTATTGAGCTTATCAACAAATTAAATGGCGCTAGTTCGGTGACGTATATCAGTGAATTAGGCAATCTAAAAATCCTTACTTACGGACAAGAGGTGTATGACACAAATGGATATTATTATGTGTATGTCAATTCTTTGATTACGCCTGTTGAGTCGAGTATACAAGTAATGACTTTTTTATTGCTCATAACAAGTGTGATAAGTATTGTTTTGACCGTGATGGTGTCGATACTATTTAGTATGCGGCTAACAAAACCTATTGTAACCTTAGCTAATCAAGCCAAGAAATTATCTCAAGGCGATACAGAGATAAAATTTGATGCAAGGGAATTTGTGGAGACTAGCGAGCTAAGTGATGCACTCAATTATAGTATAGGTGAGATCAAAAAGAGCGAGTTACTCCAAAGAGAAGTGGTGGCGAATGTCAGTCACGAGATAAGGACGCCACTTACTATGATTAAGTCTTATGCTGAGCTAATCCAAGATTACAGCGGTGATGATAAGCAAAAAAGGGATGAACATTTAAATATTATTGTAAATGAAGTAGAAAGGCTTGAGTACATTATAAATGATATATTAGATTACTCCAAGCTAAATTCAAATACCATACAGTTTAACAACGAGGAGTTTGATTTGGCGGAATCTATCCAAAGGTTTGTGAAGTACTATGGTGATAAGGAGCCAGAATTTGAGTTTAACTTAAGCTCTATAAAAGATGCTAAGATTGTGGCAGATAGGCGTAGGATAGAGCAAGTTATTACAAATCTACTCAATAATGCTATAAACTATTCTACAGATAAAAAGCAGGTAGATATTACTTTAAAAGATGATGCGTTAGGCTATAGATTAGAAATAAAAGATTACGGAATAGGTGTTCCAGAAGAAGACCAAAAAACTATTTTTGACAGACACTTTAGAGCTGTCAATGCTAAACGTATGGTAGTAGGTAGCGGTATTGGCCTTAGCATAGTCAAATCTATTTTGGAGCATTATGGCTTTGAGTATGGCGTAGAAAGTAAAGTCGGTGAGGGTAGTACATTTTATGTCGTGTTTACTACTATAGAAATAGACTCAAATAATAATAAAAAATATAAATAAAAAAATTTTTAAAAATTATTTTTACTTTCACAAAAATTTCACATTACTTTTATAAATTGTTGGTGTGAATAAAGGAGAAATGCGATGAAAGAGACAATGAAAAAAAGTAAATATTATTTATTATTGTTGTTGATTGTACCTTGTATGCTATTATTTACAGCTTGTTCTAATAGCAAAGTCAGTGTAGTGTCTATTACTAAGATTGATGAGACCGAGACCACAGAGACTTACTCAATTCTCTATAGTGACGGTAGCACCAATAATTTTGAAATGGACAAAGATGAAAAGTCGGATAACGGTATGGATATATACGAGTTGGCTATCAAATATGGATACGAGGGTACTTTCTGGGATTTTATGGAAGACTATCTAAGTTTTGATAGCGGATCCGATGTAACTACTGCGGTTAGTAAGGCGTTGCCTTCTAGCGTAAGTGTAGTAAGTGATTTTGTAGCGACGGTGATAGGATACAGACCGACTATCTATGGGCTTGAGGCGTATACGTATGAGCAAGAATATCAAAGTGCAGGTAGTGGTGTTATCTATTCGCTAGATAAGGATAATGGTAATGCTTATATCATAACCAACTATCATGTAGTTTATGATGTAAATAGCAACGATGACGATAAGATTAGTGACAATATAACTATATACTTATATGGTATGGAAAATGAAGAAAGTGCAATAAACGTAGATTATGTAGGTGGGTCTATGATGTACGATATTGCTGTGCTTAAAGTAGAAAATAGTGATATATTGAAAAATAGCATTGCAACAAGTGTCACTGTAGCTGATTCGGATGATGTAATAGTTGGGCAAACTGCTATAGCTGTCGGTAATCCTGAAGCTTTGGGTATTAGTGCTACAAGTGGTGTGGTAAGTGTGGATAGTGAGTATATCACTATGACAGCGAGTGATGATGAAACGCCTGTAACTTTTAGAGTGATGAGAATAGATACAGCTATAAATGGCGGTAATAGTGGTGGCGGTCTATTTAACGACGACGGTGAACTAATCGGGATAGTAAACGCTAAAGTTGTTAAATCTGATATAGATAATATAAGTTATGCAATACCATCAGCTATAGCTACAGCAGTAGCTGACAATATCATAGATAATGGCTCAGTAAAACTATTTGATTTGGGAGCATCTGTATCTGGAACTAATTCAAAAGCGATTTATGACGGGGAGCTTTTGGCGGTGAGGATATCTGAAGATGTATCTGTGACTAGTGTAGAAGCTGGTTCTATTGCTAGCAAAATGGGACTTAGTAGTGGAGATATTATCAAGTCAATAAGAATTGATGAAGCTGTTAATGTGGATAGAGCATATGAATTTGTGGATGAACTACTTGATATTAGAAGTGGGGACACTATAGCTATTACTATCTTAAGAGATGGCGAGGAGGTGATTAAAGGATACTCAGTGACTGATGATGATTTCATACAAGTAGCATAAATGGTGTAATTTTTTGGGAGGAGAATTATGATAGAAAAATTAAATGTAAAAAATGAAAAATACTTACTTGATATGGTGGAACAATTAAAAAATGAAACAGGGGAAATTATAGATATTCGTGTAAGTGAGACCAAGCTTAAGACCGCTTTTCTATTCTATAATGGGAATGAATATTTAGGCTTTATAGTCTGTAGCACCAAAGATATTTTGACTAATGAGGGAAATAAGAAAGTTGCAATTAATGAGGGGATGTTTGTTATGGATAAAAATTTTGCTGTAGCAATGTCGCTCGTGTCAAAATTTGAAAATTGGGCATACGACAAAAATTGTGATTTTGTAGTTAGTCGTGTGTTAGGCAAATTCTCAAATGACTATGCGTATCTCACTCATACTGGATATAAGACAAAAAATGGAGAGTTCTATATAAAAAGATTAGATAAGAAAAACTTACCTTTAAATAGGTAGTGAATATATGTCCAAATAAATGTAGCTTTACATTTTAAGGAATTTAAAGAAGCCTTTCGGGGCTTCTTTTAATATTTTTCATTTTATTTTTTATATATTGTAAAGTTTGTAGAGAATAAATTTTCATATACTAAGAGCCCAAAAAATTATGTTAAATTATATTTTATTTACACATAAAAAAATAAAATATTTTATCAAATATAGTGACATTTTACATAATATATGATAATATATGTATATTATATAAATATTATAGGAGGATAGAATGACGATTGTTTGGAGCGTAGTGATTGCTATTGGACTTTTAATTGAGATATTTACCTTTGAATTGGTAAGTATTTGGTTCTCAGCTGGCGCTATAGTTGCTTTGATATTGCAAATTTGTGGCGTGGAATTGGTATGGCAATTAGTTGCATTTTTCGCTATTAGTATTGTTTGTATTGCTTGTACTCGTCCGTTATTTAAGCGTATACTTGCAAAATCTGAAGGGCATACTAATTTGGACGTTATTGTTGGCGAACAATACAAAGTTATCAAAGCCATCACTAAGGAAGAAAATGGTACAATAAAAATCAACGGTGTCATCTGGAACGCTGAAGAAATTAACGGTGAAGAATGTGCTGAAAATGCTTTGGTTGAAGTAGTTGAGTTCAAAGGAACTACCGTTAAAGTCAAAAAGATTGAAGACCCTAATGTAGAAATTGAAGACCCTATTGTAAAAGAAGAAATTAAGGAGGATTAATTAAATGGGTATTGTTATTGCAGTAGTATGCATTATAGCTTTGGCTATTATTATTTGTTTATTTGCGGGTATTAAGATTGTTCAACAATCTAACGCGATTACCGTAGAAAGACTCGGTAAATATCATAGGACTTTGGATACTGGTTTCCATTGGATAATACCATTTATTGATAGATGTGGTAAAGTTATTTCACTTAAAGAGCAAGTGGTTGATTTTCCACCTCAACCTGTTATCACAAAAGATAACGTTACTATGCAAATAGATACAGTCGTTTATTATCAAGTTGTTGATCCTAAAATGTATATGTATGGTGTTGAGAGACCTATAAACGCTATTGAGAATTTGACAGCTACCACACTCCGTAATATTGTCGGTGAGTTGGAGCTTGATGAGACTTTGACTAGTCGTGATGTCGTTAATGAGAAGATTCGTTTGATTCTTGATGAAGCTACAGCGCCTTGGGGTATCAAGATTAACCGTGTTGAATTAAAGAATATTTTACCTCCTCAAGATATACAAGAAGCTATGGAGAAGCAGATGCGTGCCGAAAGAGAGCGTCGTGAAGCCATCCTTAGAGCAGAGGGCGAAAAGAAGAGTAATATTTTGGTCGCAGAAGGTGAGAAAGCAGCTGCTATTCTTAGAGCAGAAGCTCAAAAAATTGCTCTTGAGACAGAAGCTGAAGGTCAGGCAAATGCAATCAAATTGATTATAGATGCTAAGCCAGATACTGCTTATATTACGCTTCAAGGTTATGAGGCTTTGAAGGCTTTAGCAGATGGTCAAAGTACTAAGATTATTGTGCCTAGTGATATACAAGATGTTGCTGGTTTATTCACTAGCATTGCAGAGACGCTCAAAACGGGCGACTTAGTTAGTCCAAAGAAGCAGTCATCTAGAGCTAAGAAAACAGATAACAAATAGTTAGTAATAAAATAGCTAATTTATGATTTTTTAGGTTAGCTATTTTTTTATTATTTATATTTGTTTTTTATGGAATTTAATCTTAAATTTAGCTACTGTGATTGACTTTAATGGCTGATTAGTGCTATAATGTTTATTGACTTTTAGCCTCAAAAAAAAGGAGCAATAAATGAGTAAAAAAATTATTTTGACAGGAGAAAGATGTACAGGTAAATTGCATTTAGGGCATTATGTGGGTACCTTGAAAGAAAGATTAAAAATTCAAGAAAGTGGAGACTATGATGAGTTTTACATTGAGATTGCTGACGGACAATCTCTAACCGATAATGCTAAGAATGTTCAAAAGGTAAAAGACAATCTTATCAATGTCGCTTTAGATTATCTATCCGTTGGGCTTGATCCAAGTAAAGTTACTATGTTTATCCAGACAGAAGTACCAGAATTAACAGAACTTAATTTTTACTTTTTGAATATGGTAAATTTGTCAAGACTACTTCGCAACCCTACGATAAAGACCGAGATCAAACAACGTGGGTTTAATGAGAGCATCCCAGCAGGCTTTATTACTTACCCTGTCAGTCAAGCGGCAGATATTTTAGGTTTTGACGGTACCATTGTGCCAGTAGGTGAAGATCAGTTACCTATGATTGAACAATGTGTGGAGATTGCTAGAACATTTAATAATGTTTATGGTAAAACTTTTGACGAACCTAAAGCAGTGATCAGTACTAATAAAGTGTGTGCGAGATTGCCAGGTATAGACGGCAATGCTAAGATGAGTAAATCTTTGGGAAATTGCATTTACTTAAGTGATAGTTCTGAGGAAGTCGCTAAGAAAGTTATGAGTATGTATACAGACCCTAATCATATTCACGTAGAGGACCCAGGTAAGGTCGAGGGTAATATAGTATTTACTTATTTGGATGTCTTTGCGACGGATGAAGATGTAAAAAAGTATATGACAGATTATAGTACTATAGAGGAGCTCAAAGAGCACTACAGACGAGGCGGGCTTGGAGATGTTAAGATAAAAAAATTACTTATAGCTGTATTAGAAGATTTGCTTTCGCCTATTAGAGAAAGGCGTGCTATATACGAGAAAGATTTATCAAAGGTCTATGATATATTATTTGATGGTAGCGACAAAGCAAGAAAGAAAGTACAGGAAGTATTGGCTAGAGCAAAAAGAAATATGGGAATTAACTATAGAGAATTATTAAAAGGGGAGAAATAATGTTATACGGAGATTATCATACTCATACACCTTATAGCCATGGCACTGGTACGGTAATGGAGAATGCTATGGTGGCTAAGGAAAAAGGATTAAAAGAGCTTGCTATTACAGATCATGGGTTCAACCATATGTCCTTTAACATAAAAAGAAAAGAACTAAAAAGCCTAAGGCGAGATATTGATGAAGCTGAGAAAGCTACGGGGCTTAAGATTTATCTTGGCGTGGAGGCAAATATAATATCTAGGTCAGGTAAAGTGGATGTCAAGCCTAAAGATTTTGAGTATCTTGAAATCTTAGTTGTCGGTTATCATAAAGCGGTTTGGTCAGATGTAAAGAGTATGTTTGATTACATTTTAAAAAATATGCTTACAAAAAATCCATCAAAAAAGCTCATAGAAATAAATACCAATAGCTATATTCAAGCTTTGCGTAAGTATCCTATTGACATTATTAGTCATTTAAATCATAGATGTAAAGTCGATGTGGTTGAGGTCGCTAAGGTGGCTAGTGAGGTAGGGTGTTATATAGAGCTAAATGGCAAGCGTAAACATTTTAGTCGTGAGCAAGTAAAAGATATGGTAGAAAAGACCGATGTTATGTTTGTACTTGATAGTGATGCGCACAGCAAAGAAAGAGTCGGGGATGTAGATATGTGGCTTAAGCTATCTGAAGAATACGGTATCCCTAAAGAGCGTATTGCAAATCTAAATGGTGGAATAATTTTAAGAGATAAGAAGGCATTTTATGAGAGCTAGAGGAGCTTATTCTCTTGAAGTAAAAAAAGAGATTTTAAGTAATCTATCTAAAGATAGTTGCTGTCGACTGAGTTTTTTGTCAGCTGTATTAAAATCTAGCGAATACAACCTAACAAACAATGGATTTAAGATAGAGATATCTAGTAAGTTACGAGAATTACTTGAGGAAGTAGCGGATATTATACAAAGTATGTATGGGTATTCTCCTGTTATTACACAAGATGATGATGTTTTTAACCAAAATGAAAGATTTAAAATAATTATTGAGGGAGATATAGTTAGACCGCTACTTATTGATTGTGGTATAGCTAAGGTCAATGAGGAAAATTGTTTTGAATTTGTCGATGGTATAGATAGTGAACTCGTAATAGACGAATGTTGTAAAAAATCTTATATAAAGGGCTTGTTATTAGCTTGCGGTTCTGTCAGTGGGATAGGTGAGAAGACTAATAGAAGTATTGATTACCACTTGGAGTGGGTAATGAGTAATGAGCAGACTGCTTATGATTTGTTAGAGTTACTTGCTTACTTTAATATATTTGGTAGAAAGATATTAAGAAAAAATCTTTTTGTCGTATATTTGCAAAAATTCGATCAGATTAGCGATTTGTTGGTTGTTGTTGATGCTCCTAATGCAATGCTAAGTCTTAATGAAGAATTTGCAATGCGTACTATAAAAAATTCTGTCAATAGAATCAATAATTGTGAGAGTGCAAATCAAACCAAAACGATTGATGCTTCTATCAATCAACTAAGGGCTATAAATACTATTATGGATACAATAGGTATAGAGGCTTTGGGAGAGGATTTAGAGAGGGTGTGTATGCTAAGACTTGCGAATGAAGATGAAAGCTTAGAGGGCTTAGCAAAGCTTAGTGGTATGACTAGAAGTGCACTCAATTACAGATTGAATAAAATAATAAAAATTGCTGAAGAAATAACAAAAAACTAAAATTTTGGAGGGTGAATGAATTTTGTCCATTTACACGTACACAGCGAGTATAGTTTGCTAGATGGTGCGTGCCGAATAGAAAAACTTGTGAAGACGGTTAAAGAAATGGGAATGCCTGCAGTTGCCGTTACCGACCATGGTAATATGTATGGTACTGTATCACTTTTTGATAATTGCAATAAGGCAGGGATAAAGGCTATTTACGGCTGTGAGTTTTATGTTGATAAAGATCTTACCGTTAAGAGTGGCAAGTCGAAATTATCCCACCTTATATTATTAGTTAAAAATGAGATAGGGTACAAAAATATATGTGAGCTTAATACCATAGCGTTTAGAGATGGATATTATTACAAGCCAAGAATAGATTATAAGACCTTAGCCAAATATAGCGAAGGGCTTATTTGTTTGTCGGCATGTCTAGCGGGTGACTTACCTCAGCTCATTTTAAAAGGTGAGTTGGATAAAGCTGAAGAGTATGCACTTATGATGAAAAATATGTTTGCTCCAGGAGACTATTATATAGAGGTGCAAGATCACGGTTTACCTCAAGAGAAATATATTTATCCGTATTTGGTAGAGATAGCTAAAAAGCTAGGCATTAAGACAGTAGCGACTAATGATGCTCACTATATCTATAAAGAAGATGCACAAATGCAGGATATTTTGCTTTGTGTCCAAACAGGCAAAAAAATAGATGACCCAGATAGGATGAGGTTTGATACGGAAGAGTTTTACATTAAGTCGTATGATGAGATGTGTGCTCTTTTTCCTGACAACAAAGAAGCTATTGAATCTACTATGGAGATAGCCCAAAAATGTAATTTTACCTTTGAGGGTATTGACCAAAATATTTATTATATTCCTAGATTTGTCCCAGAAAATGGAATGTCTCAATTAGACTATATGAATATGTTGATTGAGGAAGGTATAGTCAAAAAGAATGTGCCTGACACAAAAGAACTAAGGGATCGTATTGCTTCGGAAATGAACGTAATTGTTAAGCAAGGATTCGTCGGGTATTATCTTGTGGTACGTGACTATTGTACAGCAGCTAGAGCTATGGGTATCGCCGTGGGACCTGGTCGTGGAAGTGGTGCAGGTAGTATGGTAGCTTACCTTATTGGTATAGTTGACATAAATCCTATGAAGTACGATTTGCTCTTTGAACGTTTTTTACATACTGAACGTATAACAGCTCCAGACTTTGATGTGGATTTTGCAGCAAGTAAACGTGGTGAAATTATCAAATATGTTACTCAAAAATATGGCGCAGAAAAAGTGGCTGGTATAGCGACATTTGGTACAATGGCAGCAAAAAATGCTATAAAGGACGTCGGGCGTTCACTTAATGTGCCTTATAGTCAATTAGATAAAGTAACAAAAGCTATTCCTAAAATGGATGCAAAGCACAATGACGTAATTAAAAAATGTTTTGGCTTTTATAAAGACCCTAAGAACAAGGATGCAGATTACTCGGTGCCAGAGCTTGTGCAAATCTATAACACAGACCCAGATATTAGACAGGTAATTGATATTGCTATGAAACTAGAGGGTATGCCTCGTAACCGTTCTATGCACGCGTGCGGTGTGGTAATTAGTGCGGAAAACTTAGAGGAACATATGCCACTAAGTCGTAATGGTGATGATATCACTACACAGTATTCAATGACTGATATAGAGAGACTAGGTCACTTAAAGATGGACTTTTTAGGGCTTAGGAACTTAGATGATATAGGTGAGTGTATCAAATATGTTAAAGAAAATCATGGAGTTGACATTGACTTTAGTAAAATTGGTTATGTGGACGAAGATACATTCAAACTTATTTCAACAGGTAATACAAAAGCTATTTTTCAAATAGAAAGTGGTGGTTTTCAAAAGTTTATGAAAGAATTACGCCCTACTTCCATAGAAGATATTACCGCTGGAGTTGCTTTGTATAGACCTGGCCCTATGGACGCTATTCCAAGATATGTGCATAACAAGCATCATCCAGAGGATGTTACTTATGACCACCCTATCCTTGAGCCTATATTAAATGTTACTTATGGATGTATCATATACCAAGAGCAAGTGATGAGAATTGTTCAAGATATGGCTGGGTACACCTTAGGTCAAGCCGATATGGTACGTCGTATGATGGGTAAGAAGAAAAAGGAAGAAATGGCAAAAGAAAAAAACACCTTCCTTTATGGTAAACCTGCCTCAAATGGTAAGCCAGCTATTGATGGTGCAGTAAAAAGAGGAGTATCCCCAGAGGTTGCTACTAAGATTTGGGGAGAGATGGAAAGCTTTGCGTCTTACGCGTTTAATAAATCGCACGCTGCGGCTTATGCGCTTATTACTTATCAAACAGCTTACTTAAAGAATTATTACGAACCAGAATTTTTGACCGCTGTCTTAAATAATCGTATAGATAAATCTGATGAGATAAGAAACTATATTAACTATGCTAAGGAAGAAGGGATACAAATATTACTGCCAAATATCAATGAGAGTAGAGCGTATTTTTATGCGACGAAAGACGGGGCTATACGTTTTGGACTAGCTGCTATCAAGGGTATTGGTGTAAAAGTAATAGAAGAAGTCGTTCAAGAGAGACAAGCCAACGGACCTTTTAAGTCTCTAGAAGATTATTGCGAAAGAGTTAGCTCAGCCAATCTAAATAAGCGTACGATAGAAAGTTTGATTTACGCTGGTGCTTTTGATGTTTTTGGACTCAAACGTAGTCAAATGATTGAAACATATCCAAAGATAGTGGATAGGGTGATGCAAGATAAAAAGATTAGAGATAAAGGTCAAGTTAGTTTGTTTGATGATTTATTGAAGGAAGATACTGTAGCAAATACGATTGAGTATCCAAATATCAAAGAGATACCAGTAGATTTGAAACTTAAACAAGAAAAAGAAGTAACAGGAATGTATCTTTCTGGACATCCGTTGGATATTTATACCGATAAATATAGAGATTTTACTTTTGACTCTACTATGGCAGAGTTACCAGATAGTGAAGATGAAAATGATGATTATGAGTCTGAAGAAGATGAGTATGCTATACAAGATACAGGTCTTCAAGATGGTACAGCGGTAGTTTGTGGTGGGGCAATAATTGATATGAAGAAGATCTACACTAAGACCGGTAATAAAGAAATGTGCTTTTTGACAATAGAAGACTTGTATGGCACTTTTGAAGTCGTTGTATTCCCAAAAGTCTTTGAAAAGCTAAAACCTATGTGCTATGTAGATAATATGATAACTATTTACGGTAAAGTGAGTAAAAAAGATGACGGCTCAATAAGTATTATTGCCGACAAGATGGATAAATGGGAGGCTAGAGGTAAAAATACCATTATAAAGAAGATTTTATATCTACAATTTGATATAAACGATACGGAGCTAAAAGGTAGACTTGATATTATTTTAGGTAGATTCTGGGGAGAGAGTGAAGTAGTATTTGTAGACATTAATACAAAGAAAGCTTATAAATATAGCAAGAAAGTGAATATAGTTACGCCACTATTAAATGAGTTGTACGGAAGCTTAGGCTTTGAAAATATTAAAGTTGTAGAAAAAGAAATTTAACCTTTAAAATTTTAAAAAATAAAAATTTGGTAATTTTTGGTAAAAGTACTTGTAATATTATTTTTTGTGTGTTATAATGACAATAGAGTTAAGGTGATATACACTTTTTACCACCATTGAGTGTATATATCAAACGCCTTAACTCTATTTTTTTGTTTAGTAAGAGGCTGTATTATAGATTTTGGTATTTTCAAGAGCTTTGGCTAGAGCAAAGTATTGATTTATAGCTGATGCTGTAGTCTCTGCCAATTCCGATATGAAGCCTCTTTTTGTTTTTATAAGCATAAAATCTTTTGAATGTGATTCGATAACTGCTAAAATGCTACTATCACCGATTAGATACAAAGAATCATCTAAGGCACTTCTAGGTATGGTGCCACAACCTAAAAATTTTATAGTGCCTACGCTACTTTCGTTACCTAAAGCACTATCTATGACGACTATGTGAGATAGTGGATGTGCTCTCCTTATCATACTTAAGTATTCTTCAAGGTTTAATGCATTAACATTTTTTATAAGATCCCCATATACATAGGTAGGAATATTGTATTTGTTTTTTAGTAAAGAGCCTACCATAGGACCATAGGCGTCTGCAAGTAACCTACTAGTCCCCAAACATAAGAATACTATATTAGTATTACCTTGTAATCTTGCATATAGCTTGCCAGCTAATCTCATAGTATTGAATTTATCCATATTTACTCCTAATTTTTTGGTTTAAACAAATTTTTTCCAGAATAAAAAATTTTAGTTTCAAAAAAAATGTCAAATAATATGGACAAATTTACGTCCTTGTGATATTATGTTAATAATTAAGTTATGATAGTATGCATTATAGGATTAACTTATGTAGTCATTATATTAAAGTAATTGTCATAAGCTAAATATAGGAGGAGTATATGTTTAATACTATAAATTTGCTTTCAAATTTGAGTGAGCAGACGGCTAGTACTATTGCTATCATTATAGACGTTGTAATTGTAGTGATATTATTAATATTTTTACTGCGTGGGTTTGTTACTGGCTTTATAGATGCTATACTCAAACTTATAGGTACCGTGGGTGCTTTGCTGGTTGCTATTTTTTGCGCAAGACCAGTTGCAAACTTTTTGGATGAGATCATATCAATTAAAAGTTGGTTTAGTGGTATAGGAGCTGGATTTTGTACAGGTGATGCACTTACGACTACTATTGAAACTGAAGCTCAGAGGCAAGCTGCGTTATCAGCTATAGATAGTTCTGGCTACGTGTCTATTATTAAAAGTTTTCTTACCAATGTAGTTAATAGTATGCCACTAGGCGACTTGTCTGTTGCACAAGCTGTAGATGCTGCTGTTGCTACGATATTAGGTATAGTTTTGACGGGTGTCTTGTTATTTATAGTTATCAAATTAGTGGTATTCCTACTTGGTAAATTATTTGATGCTGTTGAAGATAAACGTGGCGGTAAGAGTGGACTTGATAGATTGCTTGGTAGTATCTTAGGACTAGTAAAAGGTGCAGTAGTTGTAGTAATCATAATGATTATTGGTACTTTCCTAAATTACGCAAAACTTCCAGTTGATCAAGTAATGCAAAATACTTATGTATCTAAGCCTATCTATGAGTTCATCTCTGGCAAGGTGACCGAAGTGATTGATGATATTGATTTCAATGCAATAATTGATAATATTATCAAAGATGATAACGCTGAGGGTGAAGGCACTGAAGGTGAAGGTACAGGTGACGACAATACCGGTGACGGCAATACCGGTGGAGATAGTACTGGTGGAGAGAATGCTGGTACAGGAGATGACTCTGGTACAACTGGTGGCAATGAGTCGTAATCTTTTGAAAAAATAAAATCCTTTTTTACAAAGAAAGGATTTTTTTATTTTGTATAAATTTGCTTGCATATCTACAAACTAAAGTAAAAAGTTGTTATGGAGTTTGTATGGAGCAAGGTAGTGTAGAAATTTCAAATTACATATTAGAAAAGCTTAATAATAATTCCGATGTTGTATGTCGTAATCTTATAATATCAGGCACTAAGATTGACGTAATTTATGTAAAGGATATTTCAAACTATGAGATAATAAGTCAAGATGTGCTATTACCTCTATCTAGAGTCGACAAATTGTCTATTAGTATTGACCTTGACTATGTACATAAATCTGTCTTGGCTGCTGGTAATATAGATGTAGAAGTAGATGTGGATAATGCTATTAGCGAATTGTTAAAAGGCAAAACACTAGTGATACTTGATAGTAGTAAACAAATCTTAGTTGTCGACTCGACCAAATTTAATACTAGAGGCATTGAAGAACCGCCGACCAGTGCAGTCTTAAAAGGCCCACGTGAAGGATTTAATGAAAATATAAAAAATAACGTATCAATGGTTAGAAGAAGAATAGCTTCAACTGATTTGGTAATGAAAGATCTAAACGTAGGTAAACAGACAGCTACTGCCGTTACGGTTATGTGGCTTAAAGGTATTGCGGATGATGCAGTAGTAAAAGCCATATTAAACAAGATAAAAGCTATAGACATAGATGGAGTGGTGGATAGCAATTACATAGCAGAGTTTCTTCAAAATAGAAAGAATTCCATTTTTCAACAAATTGGTACAAGTGAAAAACCTGATATAGTGACCGCTAAATTACTTGAAGGTCGTGTGGCTATATTTGTAGATGGTTCGCCTATTGTATTGACGTTACCATATGTGCTATTTGAGTCTTTTCAAAGTTCTAGTGATTATTATAGCAAGCATTACCATGCAACGCTTACAAGATGGGTAAGATTGATTGCTATCTTTTTTGCCGTTATTTTGCCTGGCTTTTATGTAGCCGTGCAGTTGTATCACTATGATATAGTGCCGTTAAAATTTTTGGTGACAATTATGAATACCACTTCGGGATTGCCATTTACGCCTCTTTTTGAGACATTATTTATAATATTGCTATTTGAAATATTAAATGAAGCTAGTGTGCGTATGCCTAAGCACCTTGGTATGGCTATGTCGATTGTAGGTGCTTTAATCTTAGGTGACACGGCTGTAAAAGCGGGACTTATAAGCCCCCCAGCCATGATGATTGTTGCCCTTTCTGGTATAACGTTGTTTGTGGTGTCAGACTTATCTGATCAATTATCTTTATTAAGATTGGGCTTTACGCTTATGGGTGGTCTATTAGGATTGTATGGTGTAATACTAAGTGGGATTTTCTTAGTCGCATATCTAAATTCCATAGACAGTTATGGCGCACCATACTTGTCTCCATTATCACCACATGTCAAAAGCGATATGAAAGACTTTTTGAATATGGTGCCTTTAACAGATATGAAAAAACGACCTAAAAGTTTTAAAAATAAAAACAAAAATAAAACAAAACTAAGTAAGTCCAAGGAGGTGGAAGAATGAAATCTTTAACAACTTGGCAAATGTGTGCCTTACTTGCTATAAGCGTAATAAGTAATAAATTATTAATGTTACCATCTATCATGTACGAGTATGTTGGTAGAGATGCAATATTTGTAATTATATTTAAGTTCTTACTAGCTGCAATGTTTATTGGTGTATTGATGTACGCTCTTACAAAAAATCCAGATAAAACTTTACGTGAATTAGTGTCAACTATTATTGGAGATGTAGGGTATAGGATATTAGCTTTTTTAGTATTTGTAGTTTATTTCTTTAAGACTTTTTTACTGTTATTTGAAAGCGAATTATTTTTAGGCTCAGTAATGTATCAAGATTATGATAAATTATTGTTTTTAGTACCTACTATGTTAGTTGCCGGGTATATAGCATACAAAGGATTACAGACCGTTGGTAGGACTTGTGAAGCTTTATGTGGAGTCATATTCATAGGTTTATTTTTGACCTTCTTGCTTTCTATATCAGAACTAGATTGTTCAAATATTTTACCTTTGGGTATAGAAGATTTTAGTAATTATTTTGAAGCTTTGAATGCGTGCTTTTTATGGTTTGGTAATTACTTTTTGATATTCTTCTGTCTCGGCGACGTAAAAATGACAAAAAATTTAGTGGGTAAAGTCTATACAGTGTTTGGCATTTCGACGCTATTTGTATTAGCATTCTTCTTTGTGTTTTATGCTAATTTTGAGTATAGTTCTGGCTTGCATAAGTTTGCAATATCTGATATTACGCAATTCACCCCTGAGATTGCTTCATTTACCAAGGTGGATTGGTTTACCGTGATCATCTGGATGATGACCAATGTCCTTCAATGTGCTATTCAAATCTATATTATGCAAAGAACGTTTATTGAAACTTTTGGCATAAGAAAAACTCAAGTATTCAGTTTTATTTTCTTAAGCTTGATTTTATTAATATATCTATTCAATCCATTCAATTTATCTGAATTTATTGAGTTTGTTACCGTGTATGTTAGTCCATTTGTATTCTTTGTGGGTGTGACTTTATTAATATTAATCTTAATAGCCACTATTATGTTGAATAGGCGAAAAAGCAAACAAGGAGGGAAT
The DNA here is from genome assembly GCA_944349765.1 of uncultured Clostridia bacterium. GTDB lineage: Bacteria > Bacillota > Clostridia > Christensenellales > UBA1242 > CALVNN01. The sequence goes on from CALVNN010000001.1 coordinate 50,524, forward strand.
AAAAAGTGCTTAGGAAATTAATAAAAAATAAGATTTATCTAGTTATTTTAATTGCTGTTTGTTTACTATTTCCTTCAGCAATTGGAAAGGCTTCTATTTCTAATACGAATTTGCTTGTAGTAGCTATGGGAATAGATAAGGTCGAAGAGGAGTATGAGACGTCACTTATGGTGATAGTGCCAAAACAAAGTGGGTCTTTTAATCAGAGCTTAGAAGTTATATCGGCAAAAGGTGAGACGGTTAGACAATCTTTAAATCAGTTAAGTCTGCATACGGGTAAACAAATAGGCCTGGGTCACTGCGGTATGATCATATTTAATGATGAAGCTATTAAAGAAGATGTCGTGATGGTTTTGGATTATCTTGTTAGAGATACACAAATAGACAATAGTTGTGTGCTTGTAAATACAAATACAAGTAGTAAAGACTTATTAGAAGCAAATAAAAAGTTACAAAATCAATATGGTGTAGATACCGCTAAGATATTAGGAGTATTGAGTAATTATGTATTCTTGGAGCAGGCGAATATTGAGGAAGTAATAAATAGCAAACTATCTAATAATAATGTCAGCTTTATGTCGTACATTACACTAAGTGATAGCCCTGATGAAGGTTTGGATACAGGCGCGCAAAGTGGCGGTCAAAGTCAAGAATCCAGCTCTGGAAGCGGTGATACCGGTGGCGGTTCTGGCTCTAGCGGTGGTGACTCAGGTGGTAGCAGTAGTGGAGGCAGTAGTGGCGGACAAGAGAAAAAAGTAGTAAGTAATCTAGGAGAAATATCACTACTTTTAGACGGAAAAAAAGTTGCCGTGGCTGATGAGGAGATTATGAAGGGCTTGTACTGGCTTAGCTCCAAGCCTAGTAAATTGGAATTTATGCTTAGTGATTTTAATGATGATGACTATAAAAATGCCGAACTAAGCTTTTTGGTAAAAGATAAAAAGCAAAGCAAAAATTATCAATTTATTGATGGTAAGCCAAAAGTTACCATTGATGTGTCGGCTACTTTAAAACTAACAGAGATTGTTGAAAAGTATGAACCGAATGATTTGTTTGTGTCATATCAAGACTACATATCAGATACGATGATGGGAGCTATCAAACAAGAGATTAAAGACAAGATTAATAATAGTATAGATTTTTTAGCTGACAATAAAACAGATATAATTTCCATATACAGAGGCTTTGAAAAATATCATTATTATAAGTGGCAAGAATATATTGATACACTAGAGGATAAGAAAGATTTCTTAAAAACGATAGATTTTGAAATCAATGTTGATATTAAATCAAGACAATAAGTAAAAGGGCAAAGACCCTTTTATTTTTGTAAAAATTATTTACATTTTATCAAATAAATAGTATAATACATACGTGAAAAAATATTTTATACGTAGTAATTTAGAATTATCATCATTTGAGGTATTACAGTATAGTCCACTTGCGTTAGCATTTGTTGGAGATGCTGTACATTCGTTATATGTTCGTAGTCGACTCGTAGGTACAATGGATGTTAAAGTTAATGATTTGCAAAGACTTACATCAAACGTTGTTCGAGCAACTAGCCAAAGTAAAGTAATGCAAGACATGAAAGATAGTTTGACCGAGGAAGAATTATCTTTGGTTAACCGTGCCAGAAATACCAAGACCAACAATATCGCTAAGAATGCTACTGCTAAAGACTACAAACAGAGTACAGGCTTTGAAGCGTTAATTGGCTTTTTATATTTGACAGGTCAAGAGGAAAGGATGAATAACTTTTTAGCAAAATCATTTGAGGAGTTTATATGTTGATAAATGGCAGAAATAGTGTAAGAGAGGCGATACGTAGTAATGTATCTGTAAATAAAGTATTTGTACAGCAAGACATACAAGGCGCAGAAAATCTAGGGCTTATCAAAGAGTTGAAGAGCAAAAATATCAATATCATATTCTTACCTAAAAAAGCTATGGACAATAAGGTAAGTGGTAAACATCAAGGCTTTATTGCGGACATTGAAGAATTTAAGTACGCTAACCTAAACGAAGTAATAGATGATGTAAAATCTTCTGGTAAACAATTGTTTATAGTTATACTTGATGGTATTGAAGACCCCCATAATTTTGGTAGTATTATTCGTTCTTGCGAATGTGCTGGCGTCCATATGATTATCATAAGTTCTCACGAAGCGTGCCCAGTGAATGCGACTGTCGTTAGGGTTAGTGCTGGAGCTGTCAATCATATGCCGATTGTAAAAGTTGGAAATCTTAATACGACCATTAAACAGCTTAAAAAAATGGGGATATGGGTGTATGGTTGTGAACTCGGAGGCACGAGTATGTACGATGTAAACTTGCGTGGGGATATAGCCATAGTGATAGGTAGTGAAGGGAAGGGAATTAAACGTCTTACCAGAGAGCTTTGCGATGAAGTGTTTACTATTCCTATGTACGGTAAGGTAAATTCACTTAATGCATCTAACGCTGCCGCTATAAGTCTTTATGAAGCTATTCGTCAAAGAATGAGGTAAATATGGATAAAGATGTTTTAAGTAAAGCAAAGACCGACGAGCATGCACTGGAATTGATTTTGAATGAATATGCTCCTATTGTTCGAGGTATTTCGAGACGATACTTCTTGTTTGGCGGAGAACAAGAAGACTTGATTCAAGAGGGGATGGTTGGTTTGTACCAAGCTATTATGAGCTTTGATGAAAAGAATGGTACAAGCTTTAAGACTTATGCTATTAACTGTATTGATAATAAGATAAAGACCGCCATCAAACAAGCAAATAGGCAAAAAAATCTAGCACTAAATCAATATACCACTATACTAGACGAACTAGATGATGATGAAGAGGGCTACATAGTAATAAGCGAGGGTATGTCGCCTGAAGAAAGTTATTTTAGAAGACAAAGAAATAGGCTTATTGTCCAAAGATTAAAAGAAGAATTAAGCCTAGAGGAGCGTAAAATACTTTCTCAATACTTGCAAGGAGCTAAATATATAGATATTGCAAAAGAGATGAATAAATCAGTAAAATACATAGATAACAAGCTTTTTAGAATAAAAAAGATTTTATCAAAATTAAAAGATAATATTTCAGGATAGGAGGATAAATGGGGCATTTAGCATTATATAGACAATTCAGACCAAAAAATTTTGACGAAGTTATTGGACAAGATGCTATAGTAAATACTTTAAAAAATCAAGTTACAACAGGTGAAATAGGCCACGCTTATTTGTTTACAGGTTCTAGAGGGACAGGAAAGACTAGTTGTGCAAAAATATTTGCAAAGGCTATAAATTGTTTGCATCCTGTAAATGGCTCACCTTGTTATGAATGTGAAAACTGCAAAACTGATGATGGCCTTAATATGGATATTGTTGAGATAGACGCAGCGTCAAATAATAGCGTTGAAGATATTCGTGATATAGTAAATAATCTTAAGTTTTTGCCAACTAATGGAAAGTATAAAGTCTATATAATAGACGAAGTCCATATGCTATCCATAAATGCATTTAACGCATTACTGAAAAGTATAGAAGAACCACCTGAACACGTGGTGTTTATCTTAGCAACAACCGAGGTACATAAAATACCTAAGACTATACTGAGTAGAGTGATAAGATTTGACTTTAAGTTAGTTAGCGTTGAAGAATTGACTAAGCTACTTAAAAAAGTATTTGTTGCTAGTGGCATAAAGGCAGAGGACGAGGCAGTAGTGGCTATAGCTAGAAGCGGTGAGGGCAGTGTGCGTGATGCCCTAAGTATTGCGGAGGGTGTGAGTGCATACGCCTACAAAGATATTACTTATCTTGATGTACAAAGTTCGCTAGGGATTAGTGATTCCGATTCACTTATAAAAATAACAGATTATATGTATGAGGGGAGTTTGGGTAAGCTTTTTGAGTTAACAAATAATCTTTATACAAGTGGAAAAAATATGGCAGTGTTCGCAAAAGATTTGACATTGCACTTTAGAAACTTGCTTATAATAAATACCACTGATGAGGCAAATGATATACTACATTTGCCAGATGAGGAATTTGAAAAACTTAAATCTCAAGCACAAAATATAGATAATGCTCATTTATTGTTTTACCTTAAAAAATTTAGCGATATTGAGGCTGACTTGAGGTATTCTATAAGCCCTAGGATGCTTATAGAGATGACTGCTCTAGAATGCATAAGAGAACTTGATGGCAAATTGCAGGTGTCGCCCTAAAGCTACAGATATGGATAATGAAGAAAAACACGATAATGCACCAGTAAAACTAGAAGAAATCAAGGTAAATTCTGATAATCCTTTTGGGGATAAAGATACAAAGCCAAAAGGTGAAGCACTAAATATTTGGGGTAAAATTATTCTAAAACTTAGAGACAATAATAATTTTATTTTGCATGCAATTTGTGGTGGGATAAGTAATGTTACGATTTTAAATGATAATCTTATTATAGGTAGCGACAATGAAATAGAATTAGATACTATAAATGAAAACATTGATAGTCTGAATGCTATATTGAAAGAATTGGGCTATAATTATACTGTGCTTACGAATTTTATAGAATCTCCAAGAGTCGTCAATAGTAACAATATTAAGTTATTAAAGAGTATTTTTGGAGATGACTTGATAGTAGAGTAATTGTCTTTTTTATTAAGTTATTGACGAAATCAAATTTATATGGTACCATGTCGACATGGAAACATTCTTAAAAGAAATAAAAATAACTAAAGCTAGCGAAAATAATGGGTACCCTTTTAACATACCACTATTTAAAAACGGTTTGTATTTAAAACTCGAATCACCTATAACCTTTATTGTAGGAGAAAATGGGTCAGGTAAAAGTACTTTATTAGAGAGCTTAGCTAAAAATATTGGATTTAACACACTAGGTGGAAATAAAAATCATAGTTATGATAACTTGTCTAAAGATAATTTTGATTTAGTAAATAATATGAAATTAGTGTGGTCAGTTAAGCAAAGTAAAGGGTTCTTTTTTAGGGCGGAAACATTTTTTGAGTTTGCGAATAATTTAGATAAATTAGCTGAGTATAAAAATACTGAATTTTATAATGCATATGGTGGAAAATCTCTCCAAGAGCAATCACATGGCGAGTCGTTTTTATCCTTATTTCAAAATCAAATTAAAGAGGGAATATATATAATTGATGAGCCAGAATCTGCTTTGTCACCTGAAAGACAACTGTCATTAATTTCAATTCTTTATGATTTTGCTAAATCTAGCAAATGTCAATTTATAATAGCTACACATTCGCCTTTGTTGATTAGTACTCCTGAATCTATTGTATACGAAATAAAAGAAGGTAAATTACACAAAGAGAGTTATAAGGAGACTTCTCAATTTAAACTTTATAAAAGTTTTATGGACAATCCAGAACGTTTTTTACATTATTTATGTCCATCCGACCTGTAATTCTGACCTTTTTTTGTATTCCAGAAAATACATATTAAATTTTATGATATTTAAGGGAGTTGCTCTTTTATGGGCTAATTCCCTTTACTTTTTAATATAAATATGGTAAACTATTTTATAAATTTTTGTTTAGGAGAATGTTTAGATGGGTTTTGGCGGATTTAATATGCAAGGTTTGATGAAACAAGCACAAAAAATGCAGGAAGATATGATGAAGGCTCAAGAAGAGCTTGAAAATACCAATGTTGAAGCTACTGTTGGTGGCGGTATGGTCACTGTAATTATGAATGGTAAAAAAGATATTCAAAAAATAAAATTAGCAAAGGAAGTCGTGGATCCTGAAGATATTGAAATGCTTGAGGATTTGATAGTAGCTGGGTTTAAAGAAGCAAGCAAAAAAGCTGATGAACTTTATGCTAGCAAGATGCCTAGTGGAATTAATGGGTTGTTGTAATGGATAATTTATTGGTTATTGAAAAATTAATTAATAGTTTTCAAAAATTACCAGGAGTAGGTTACAAGACGGCACAGCGTTATGCTTATAAGATTATAGATATGGAGCGAGCAGACGCGGAAGAATTTGCTAGACAAATAATTGAAGTAAAAGATAAGGTTAGATATTGTGAGATTTGTGGGAATTTTAGCGAGGATGTTATCTGCCCTATTTGTAAAAACCAAAATCGCAATCATTCAATTATTTGTGTAGTTAAAGATCCAAAAGATGTAGTGGCTTTTGAGAGAGTCAAGGATTTTGATGGCGTGTATCACGTTTTGCACGGCTGTATAAGTCCACTAGACAATAAGGGACCAGACGACATAAGGATCAAAGAACTTATTGACCGTATAAAGGATGGTTCGGTAACCGAGGTGATTATGGCTACCAATCCCGACGTGGAGGGGGAAGCGACAGCAATATATATATCAAAGTTACTAAAGCCACTTATGATAAAATGTACTAGAATAGCACAGGGCATATCAATAGGCAGTGATATTGAGTATGCTGATGAGATTACATTAAGTAAAGCACTTGACCAACGTGTCGAGTTGTGATTTTTGTTAAATTAAGGAGAAAAATATATGGAAAGTTCAGTATTTCCAAATATATATCGCTCAAATGTGATATCAGATTTGGATGAAAATATGGTAGGGAAAAAAGTTACCGTGGCAGGTTGGGTAAGCACCATTCGTGACCACGGTGGTATAACCTTTGTAGATTTGAGAGATTATTACGGTATAGTCCAATTAATGATAAAAGATAGTAGTCTTTTGGATGGCGTAAACCGTGAGACCGTTGTAAGCGTAGAGGGTGAAGTGACTTTAAGAGATGAGATCAATTACAATCCAAAGCTACCAACTGGTAAGATTGAAATAGTTGTTAGTAAAATAACCATACTAGGTCGTAGTCAAAATGTATTACCATTTGAGATTATGGAGAGTACAGAGACTAATGATGAATTACGTATGAAGTATAGATATTTGGATTTGCGTAATCCTGTTATGCAAGAAAAATTGAGGATCAGAGCTGATATAACTTTTGAATTCAGAAAGATACTTAGAGAGCTAGGCTTTTTGGAAGTTACCACACCAATCCTTACCGCAAGTAGCCCAGAGGGTAGTCGTGACTATTTGGTGCCTAGCCGTATCCACAAAGGTAAATTTTATGCTTTGCCTCAAGCACCACAACAATTTAAACAATTACTTATGACTGCTGGTATAGATAGATATTTCCAAATAGCACCTTGCTTTAGAGATGAGGATGCTAGAGCTGATAGAAGTCCGGGTGAGTTTTATCAAGTCGATATAGAGATGGCTTTTGCGACTCAAGAAGATGTCTTCAAAGTTATGGAATACATTATGCCAATTATCTTTAATAAGTATAGCAAGGGCATCACTGTAGATCCAGCTCCTTTCGTGCGTATCCCTTATAAAGAGAGCTTGGAAAAATACGGCACAGACAAGCCTGACCTACGTAATCCTATACTAGTACACAATTTGACTGATGTGTTTAAAAATACAGAGTTCAATGCATTCTCAGGACAAGTAGTCAAAGCTATAGCTGTTGAGACTGGTGAAAAACCACGAAGCTTCTATGACAACTTGACACAGTATATGGTGGATAATGGTGCGAAAGGTTTAGCGTGGATAAAAGTAGAAGAGGGCAACCAATTAGTTGGTCCTATTGTAAAATTTTTGTCTGAAGAAGAAAAATCAGAAATGATTAAACAAACTGGTGCTAAGCCTGGTTATGCTATTTTCTTAATAGCTGATAAATATTCAGTAGCAACTAAGCTTAGTGGTGTACTTAGAACTGAGCTTGGCAATAGACTCAACCTTATTGAACAAGGGGTATATAAGTTCTGTTGGATAGTTGACTTCCCAATGTACGAGTTGGATGAAGAAACTAACAAATTAGATTTCTGTCACAATCCATTCAGTATGCCACAAGGTGGCCTTGAGGCACTTACCACAAAAGACCCTTTAGACATCCTGGCTTATCAATATGATATAGTTGTAAATGGTATTGAGTTAAGTAGTGGTGCTGTACGTAATCATGATATTGACATAATGTTAAAAGCGTTTGAAATAGTTGGTTACGACGAGAAAGTGGTAAAAGAAAAATTTGGTGCCTTATATAATGCGTTTAGCTATGGTGCACCTCCTCATGCTGGTATAGCGCCAGGACTAGATAGAATAATAATGCTACTTTTAAACGAAAGCAACATAAGAGAAATTATTGCCTTCCCAATGAATCAAAAAGCACAAGACTTAATGATGAATGCTCCTTGTGAGGTTACGGAAGAGCAATTAAGAGAAGTTCATATTAAATTAAGATAAAGAAAAAATTAAGCAATATTAAAATTGCTTAATTTTTTTATAATGCTGTCCAGTTAGCATAAAGTGTAAAGCTAGAAGTAACTATACTATCAAAATCATATCTAGTATCTTCAGTACAAGCACTATCAGTGTACCATCCCTCAAAAGTATACCCAAATCTAGTTGGCTCTTGGGGAGGTGTAAGAGTTTGATTTTCTCTAAAAATAGTAGAAGCTTCGGTATCTGTGCCACCATTGCCTACATACTCTATAATATATCCTTGAAATACATTACCATCAAAAGTCTCATTAAAATAACCATCAACATCAGCTAATTGTGTGCTAGGCAAATTGCTAGCTTGGATAGCTTGAAGCTCTACATTTAGCTTTAACTCTTTCGGAGCATCTTCAGAAGTATAGAAAGAGCCTCTTACTCCATTAAAGTCTACATTTTCAGCAAAAGTATATGGTGTAGTATCAGTAAGTTCAAGTAATGAATCATCGGTATTTGCGAGATAGTAGTAGCCATTTAGAGGGATCCATTTATAATTTGTATTAGTGACGGGCGTAAAAGCATTATAATTAAGTGCTAATAGATAACTTCTTTGTGCGGTATTTAAGTTTTGTGCGTCAGAATAGAAGTTTAGCTTTGCACGCACATAACAATTTTTAGAAGTTGCTGGCTTGTTAAAAGTAACAGAATTGACAATTCTATCACCCACAAACACGTTGGTTAAGTCACTTACTATATCAATATTACTTTCTAGTGAGATGGTAGCTATATTAATGTCTATTGTTTCAGTATGTCTAAAACTAAACCAGGCGAATGAAATACCGACTACTAACGCTATCACTAGGATTATAAGTGTAGGTAATACGTATCGCCTTTTTGTGCTACTACTAACCATACAACACCTCCTTTAAGGTAGTTTCTTTTTTATTATACTTTTTTATTCATAAAAAGTCAAATAAATACAAACAATTTTTATTAAAAAGTTTTATTGTATATGACGCAAAAAAAAGACAAGCAATGCTAATTGTTACTTGTCTTGTATTTAAACTTTTTAATATCTTCAGTTATTTTTATAATATCCTCTAAATTTTTAGTAAATCTTTCTTGTAGCTCCACACAATATTGATTTTTTAAGTTTATATTTTTTTGGCTTTTTAGTATATCAAATTCCGTGCAAAGTTTTATGTATTCTTGTGCCTTTTGGTCTAAAGATACAATAAGATTATACAATTTTTCTTTTTTTAAATTTTCCGTCATCTTTGCATCTCCGGCTCTGGATTTTTAGATATTGTATTTGTATTTGTATTTGTATTTGTATTTGTATTTGTATTCGTTGTTGTCTTGTCGTCTCTACTATATAAAATTTTTTGTTCTTTTTCAGCATCTTTGAAATTGTATTCTTGAGGTATGGTAAGTAAATTTTTTTCGGTTTCATAAGGCTCACATTGTTCTCTAAGACGATTAAACCCAAGTCCTACGTTGACTTTTTGCATAGGTTTGTCGGGGTGTAATTTATCATATTCTTTGACAAAATCTCTTATTCCTTTTTGTAGTGCTTTGAATATCAGATTTCGAGTTTGTTCTTTCTCTTTTTCGTCGTTGGTTTCGGTGTAGTAGAGTCCAGGTAAGCCCATAATTTCATTTGTTTTGTATTTTTCATTTATTTCAAAATCATTTAACACAGCATATCCATATTCTTCATTGACATACATAGCACCTTTTGCAATTATGTCACCTTTAAAGTCTCTTATTACTAAGTTTTGGACATCTGGGCTTAGCATGGTAGCTTTGACTATGTCACTACCGTACGATGCACTGTTAATATTTGCACAACAATTGCAGTAAGTGCCTATTATTGCATTTGTTGGGTCGTATTTGTCGAGGAATTCATAGGTGAATTGTTTTTGACATAATTTTTGTAGTTCTTCTTTTGCATTAATTAATTGAGTGCGTGTTGCATTTTTTATTCTTTCTATTGCTTCGTTGATGGTCTCTTCTTTTAATTCTTTGCCAAGGATATTTTTACGTAAATTATTGTTTCTAGCCATATTTCTAAATTTGATAACTTTTTCTATTACTTGATTAGATAATTGTAGTGGACCTAATACTTTCATAACTTCCAGATCTGAATGATATGTTTCTATATTTTCTTTGTATTGATAAAACTTTTTAAAAGTCTCTTCCCATGACAATTTACGTGGAATGCCTTTTTCATCAATGTATTTTTTAAATCCAATGGCTTTATTAAAGTTTGTCATTGTCTTTGCAAATATTTCTTTGTTATTTTTTTCTAGCTCAATAAGCATTTCAACATTTGGCAGTCTATCGGCGTTACTTAGCGAGATGAAGCGAACAAATAACTGATTAGGCTTTGTGTCTACTGATAGATTTTTAAACGTGTCATTAAGAGATTTAAAATCAAAATATTGATTCATAAGTCTAAATAATGTTGAACTTGCTTTTTGACACAATGGGGTAGGAGTGTCTTTGCCATTTTTGTCCTTGATATATTCCGTAGAAAAGCATCCCAAAGCATAAGCAACTTTGTAATAGGTGTCAAGGTATATAGCGTTGTCAACGCCTACTTTGGTAAGCAAATTATCAAGCTCCATTTTGAAGAAATGAAAATTACCATTAGCAAAATCATTAAAGGCGGGATACTTAGCTATTTCTTGTAAAAATTTGTCTGGAACAACTAGGTTTTCTTTATTTAATTTTTTGGATAAGGTAATACATACAGATGAATTTTTTATATATGTTTCTAAATGTTTTCGAATTGACTGGTTTAATTCGCTAATTTTTATAATATCATAAGCATTTTTATTGACAGGATAATTTTTTGATAGTATAGCTTGGTCGTCTAATTTGTAAATATATTCAAAGTTGCATCCAGCAAAAGCATTTTCACCAATATGCGTTATTTGTGGATGTAAGGTTATGGAATTTAAGTGGACGCATCCATTGAAGGCGTAGTCATCAATAATTTTTTGATTGTTAGGTATTACATAATCATATACAGGCTCTCTAGCTGTATTAAATGCTTCATTGAATAATCCACTAAAACACGTAAAATTATCATTATTTTTTATAGAAGATCTTACGGCGTTTGTTATTTCACACAAATTAAGTCCATTTATAAAACCACGAATAGAGCTATTAAAATATTGTTTTTGGACGTTGAACATATCTTGAGGAAAGTAAGGTACTCCAGAGATTATACCATCTTCGGTCATAAGTTCTATTGTATTTGCGATACCGCTACCTTTTGGATTTATAAATTTAGGTAGTTTCGCCCAGTTTAGTATTTTACACTTTATAGGTTCTACTTCTACCCACTGAATGTCGTGCATTAAATGTTCTGCGTTTAATGGATTGAAACTAGCGCTTGGCTTTACTCTTACATATTTTTTGCCTAAATATTCAAATTCTGGTACAAATTTTGGAGCAAAGGCGTTGCTACTATGATTGTACATAGTATAGGTAAGACCAGTTGGTTTAAGTTCTTGACTTAATTTACCATTATTAAATAGGGTCTCTAAAGTGTTGTTGAGATTGTTATCTACAGAATTTTTTGGATATTGCCCTAACTCAATAGTATGATAAAGTGTTTCACCTTTGTTATTTGTTTGTGTAGATAAAGTCTCCAAAAGAGAATATAATCTTTCGTAATCTTCTGCCGTATAAAAGTGACGTATGATGTTATTATTGAGTAATCTTTGAGTTAAAGTAACCCTAACACTTTCGCCTGGTAATTTAAGACTAAATGTCGGGCATAACACGCTAGTATTGTCGTATAATATGTCATTGACACTATATTCACCATCTTTGTACACTGTTTCAGGCCGATTATAAAAGTACTGAGAAGTCAAATAATACCACGCACTTGGTTTGCCTGTGTTTGTTAGGTATTGTTTGGTTGTGTCCGCACCTGTAAGGATAGCAAAATCAGTCGCCGAGACTCTGCGTTGTTCGGCAGACAACCCTTTTAAAGCCTCTCTACTTGGTATGCTTAAATAATCATTTCCACTAACTGTTATTCTATCATTTGCGTGTTCGTATATTGATACTGTTTTTTTCTTTACAAATAATGATCTAAAATCTCTATTATTCATAATCAATCTCCTTAAACTGATTATACATTATATTTTTCAAATTGTAAATAACCGATTTAATTTTTTAAACGCTTGACATTTGTTTGCGTTTATTTCATAATTTAATGTAGGTGATTTTATGGATGCAATATTTGAAATTATATGTGAGATGTATTTAGGCTTATGGGAGGCTTTAATCCCAGATTTAAAAATGAAGACGTGGCAAAAATGGCTTTTTAGTATAATAGGTATAATTATATCATTAGCAACTTTGGCGGCGTTAGTTTTAGGTGTGATGTTCTTAATTAATGGAGAAAATCAAACAACGGCAATAATACTTACTAGTGTCGGAGGAGTGTTTTTTATATTGCATATAGTGTTATTCATTTACGTGTTGAAGCGTAGAAGATAATAAAACTAAAAGTCAAAATAGTTTTTCAAAGCTCTTGACAAGATACTAGTTTGGTAGTATAATCGTATTATGCTATTTAAGCACCCTTAGCTCAGTTGGAAGAGCGTTGCGCTACGGACGCAAAGGTCAGGGGTTCGAGCCCCTTAGGGTGCACCAAACCATATATACTACAAAGCCTTGTGGTATATTTTTTTGTGTATATTTGAAGTAGAACCCCTGACCGGACTATAATAGGGCTCCCAAAAATTGTTTAATTTTTGGGAAAAAGGAAAAACTTTAGCGAAAAGGCTACCTTTGCGTATAGCAAAGAGCTATAAGCAAAAGTTTTGACGCGGGTTCGAGCCCCTTAGGGTGCACCAAACTATATATGCCACATAGCTTTGTGGTATATTTTTTTTTGTTTATGTTTAAACTAGAACCCCTGACCGACTACTAAAATAGGGTTCCCAAAAATTTTTTAATTTTTGGGAAAAAGGAAAAACTTTAGCGAAAAAGGCTACCTTTGCGTACAGCAAAGAGCCATAAGCAAAAGTTTTGACGCGGGTTTGAGCCCCTTAGGGTGCACCAAGTTAAAAAACATCGCAAGAAGTTTTTTTGTTATTAATGGGCTTACTATACCGCTTTTGGGTTGAAAAAATTGTCAATATATGTTAAAATATCTCAAACTATACGGTTTTGAATAAATTTAACTAATAGATAAATACTAAAATAAATATAAATGTAAGGTTATGAGTAAAGTTATGAGTAATGATATAAGTAGTAATATAGGTAAAGAAGTATTGGTCGTAAAAGACTTGAAAAAAAGATATAATAAAAATGCAGACTTCACGGTAAAAGGATTATCTTTTGTGTGTCATGAAGGAGAGGTAGTGGGTATAGTCGGTCGTAATGGTGCCGGTAAAAGCACGACTATTAAATGCATAACTGGTTTGCATCCTTTTGATGAGGGGGAAATATCTATTTGTGGATTTGATATTGTAAAAGAGCCTATCAAAGCGAAATATCACCTAGGTTATGTGCCTGATGTAAGTCTTGCATTTGATAAGATGACTGGTATAGAATATCTCAATTTTATAGCGGATATATTTGGCATAGATAGTGACGTAAGAAAGGAGCGAATAGAAAAACTAGATAGTGCTTTTGGACTTAATAACGCACTTTATAGACTTATAAACTCGTATTCTCACGGTATGAAACAAAAAATCAGCGTTATGGCGTCTATACTGCCTGAGCCTGACCTTTGGATATTGGATGAGCCACTAACGGGACTTGACCCTCAAACTAGTAGTGTATTAAAAAAGCTTATGAAAGATTATGCTACTAAGGGACATACGGTAATATTTTCATCTCACAACTTGGATGTAGTGGAAAAACTCTGTGACAGAGTCATTATCATAAGCGAAGGTAGCTTAGTTAAGGATATGGACAGAGCAGAGATAGAAGCGTTAGGTACTAGTCTTGAAGAGTACTTTGTAAATAACACTTTTGATGGTGATGACCTATGAGTCAGTTTAAGGCATTACTTAGGAAAGAGTTTAAGACAAAGCTTGCTCCTTTTAAAAAAGAAAAAAGAGATGTCTTTAGCATCTTAATTAATGTTTTCTTGACGTTAAGTGTTTGTGCGGTGCTTATAGTTGTTTTTGGTTACTTTGTAGATACTTATGTTAGTGTGAAGATTGGCTTTGAATCAGCTATCGTCCAAAGAGAAAGAGAAATTTTGACCATTCTTATAACTGTATTAATATTGATAAATATCATTGTAGGTACGTCGAAAATCAATCGTTCCATTTCAGACCATATGAACTGGCAAGCATTGCTTTCCTTACCTATTAAAAGTGCTGATATATTTAAGACAAAGTTGATTTTTGTATACTTTGATTTGTTGATACTTACTTTGCTTGCTATGCTTCCTTTGAGTATAACCTTTTGTATAGTAGCTAATGCTTCGTTTTTGTTTGTGGTGACGGGTGTATTAGTAAGTCTTATTATACCTTTGGTAGCTTTGCTATTTTGTTCACTTTTAGCTTTACCAGTGTATTACATTAAAAAGTTTTTATCAAAAAATTACATATTGACAGTTATCTTATTTTGTTTGATTTTAGTAGCATTTTTTTATTTATATTCTATAATATTAGGAGTGTTAAAATCACTTCTTGAGACAGGCGAGATAAAATTTATATTTAATGAAGAAAATATTTCTTTAATTGAAAGTATTACCTCAGCACTGTATCCAGCTAATATATTAGCTGACGTGATGTTACTTCAAAATTTTTGGCTAAATATGCTGTGGGCAGTACTCATTGGTGGGGTATGCTTTGGAGTTACTTATCTTGCTACAAAATTTATCTTCGATAAAGCTAGTAAAAATCAGCTACTCAAGATCAAAGACTATTCTAAGAAAGAGACTAGTTATAAGAAAAGAAGAGTCTTGACTTCACTTATTATAAAAGAATATATAAGTGTACTTAGGACGCCGTCTTTTAGCTTTCAATATTTTGCGACAACGATTTCCTTACCGCTAATGGTATTTGTTACTTGTAGCTTGGTGACATCTTTAGTCAATAAGCTAATATTTATAGATTGTAACTTTGAGATAGCTATAATAACTATAGCAATGTTTAGCATATTGACAAATACATTTTGTGCGACAAACATTAGTAGAGAGAGAAAATATTTTAATTTTACTAAGACGGTCCCTATAGATTATAGGCAAATAGTATTTAGCAAAGTAATATTCTGTTCCATAGCTTCACTAATATCAATACTAATTAGTGTCATAGCTTTGGTAATAGGTGGTTATATAAATGTCCTGCAAGGTTTGTTATCCTTCATTATCACAACACTATTAAGTCTTGGTATAATTTGCTTTGCTACGAGAAAGGACCTTAACAAACCAGATTTTGATAACCAAAATGGTGGGACGGCTGTATCTTTTGTAATATTCTTTGGACTCATAATTTCTTCGGGAGTCGCTGTGATAGCACTTCTTAGCTCTTTGTATCTCAAGACCGTTATGGAGCCTTTGACAGGCGAGATAGTGGGCGCTACAATATTATTTGTCTTTGCAATATTAGTTTTTGCATTTTCACTTTTCTATCTTCTCAAAGGATTAGGTAAAAAATATAGTAGGACGGTGGCATAATGAAGTATAAAATTATATCTTTAATAATGATTATCCCAGTAGTATTGATGCTATGCGTTTTTTCTGCTGTTAATATTGTCAGTCTATCTGTACCTATTCCAGTTGTTGGTATAAATCTAAACAATAGTCTAGAAGAGTATTTAGATATAGCCAATACGAATGATACTGTTGTGATTAAAGCAAACGTAGAGCCAACTAACGCAACCAATAAAGAAATAATATATACTACCGAACCAGTAGAGGGTAAAAAAGAAGCAAAAGTAATTATATCTGCTGATGGTGTCATTACACCTCTTGAAGTTGGTACTCTGAAAGTGATATGCACGACTGTTGATGGTGCGTATATCAAGAGTTTTATCTTAGAGGTAGGTTCGACAAAAGCTACAGATTTGATAGTTAAATTACCAAATGAAAGTGACACAGTGGTTGTTGGGGATACTTTTACATTTATAAGTGAAGTATATCCGACCTATGTGGGCGCTCAAGTGGAATGGACTAGTTTAAATGAAGATATACTTATGGTCAATCGTTTTACTGGTGAGGCAACGGCAGTTAGTGCCGGTAATGTCACCATTCAAGCCAAAATTGCTGATGGCATAGATGGTGATATTATAAGAAATATTGATCTTAAGGTAGTAGATAAAGCGACAAATAGTGGTATATTGATTAACGGCTCAGAAGCTTACGTTTCTAAAACTTATTACAATAGTGTTAGCTTATTAGCCTATATAAATATAGAAAATCAAGACAATGATTTTGTCTTAACAGAGGATTACCTTTCCTTAGAGTATGATAATTCTCAGATTGAGAGTGTGGCTAAGACTGTAAGGTCAAATAGTCTTATAGAACTTATAATAAACTTCAAAGAGGATTTTATAGGTCAAAGCACTATAAGAGCTAATATTGATTTGCCTCAATATGTAGATAAGTATGCTACAATCACTATTGATAAGATAGGAGATGCGGAAGACTTTGATGTCAGCATTAATGGATTGCAAGAATATATGAAGCTAGGTGGCAGAATCCTTTTTGATGTTAATGTTATTCCTAATGTAAGTGGTGCAGAATATTCTATTAGTATAGAGGACAATACTATCGTTTCGGCTATCCAAAGTGAAAATATCTTTCAGCTCAGTGCTCTTAAAGTGGGTAAAACAAATTTGACATTAACTACAACGTTGAATGGCGTGATTTTAAATGAATACAACACTACCATTGAAGTGTTAAATCCTGTGTCTAATTTAAACCTCGTAGAGGGAATAAACACATATGGTATTAGTAATCAACTCGCAATAGGTGGATACAAGTTAGCAAATGAAGAGTATGTTACTAATAATTACAAATTTGAGTTAGCAAGTGATGTGCAAGGTAATTTATTATGGGAAACTTCTGATAGTAATATAGCTACCATATCTCAAGAAGGGGAGCTTGCTGTAGTTGGTGACGGCTTAGTTACTGTCACAGTTACAGATAAAGATTCTATTTTACTAAATAGACCTGTAAGTGCAAGCATTACTGTAAGATGTGTCAGTGAAGGTGTCAATGTAAGTACCTACAAAGAGCTGATGAAAGCGTCTTTAGACAAAAAAGCTATTGTGCTTTCAAATAGCATTGATTTAGGTGAAAAATTGATACAGATAAATGAGGATGGCTCCACCACACTTCTAAAAAGTAGGGAAGAGTGTGCTAGAATCCTTAATAGCGAAGTCTTTGAAATGCCTACAACTTATGAATGGAACTATTACAAATATGCAGAAAATGCCACCACGCCACCGACTATTAAGTATTGTATAAGATTTGACAACAATTTGTATGGTAATGGTTATACACTCAATGCAAACAACATAACAAATATTGTGGACGGTACAGGTTCGTTGTATGATTTTGCTGTATTTAGAGGTGCATTGGATTTTGTTAAGGTCAAGTCGGCAAGTGGTACAGATACTTCTTCAGTCAAAGGGCAAGATAATATTGCTTTTGTTATAGGCGAAAATGTTATGATAGATAATGTTGAACTGGTAGGTGCAAACTTAAGAGGCGATAGAGAGGCAGACTTAAATCAGCTTAATTTCGTGGGTACGACCGTAGAAGTAGTAGGCGATAACGTTGAGATAAATAATAGCCGAATTCGAAATGGCAAGACCGTACTGCGTGTTTATGGTGACGAAAATGACTCTATGAAGAAGATTAATGTTACCCTAAATAGTTGTATACTATCTTATGCTAGAGAATTTATAGTAAAACTTGGTACTAATGCAGTTATCAAAGGAGAGTTGAAGGATAAAAGTTACAACTTAAGTCAGGGGCTAAGTGAGTCTAGTGAGATTTGGCAACAATGTGCTCCAAAGATTGAAAATTATAGACACTTGAACGATAAATCACTAAGCGTAAGTGAGTACGAAGCTTTAGTGCAGTCTTATCTAAATGACCAAAACTATCAATCTTTAATCAAGACTAACTTGACTTTAAATAATTGCTCATTGGTGACATCAGGACTATTATCTATAGGTATAGAAAGTCGTTTTGCTGGTCCAGCCCTTGATGGTGGTAGATGGAATAGTTGGAACTTTTACGAGCAAGGTTGGAGACAAATAGCAGGTACGTCTTATCCAGTGCAACTAAATCTTATGGGTAGTGTAAAGATATACGATTGGAAAGACTTAAATAAAATAGATAGTTCTACACTTATGGATGGAAATCTCTTTAGTATAGATATGTCGCAGATGATCAGTGCTGTTAGTAAGAATGAAGCTTATCAATCAATAGTAACCGAGATTGATGGTAAAACTTACGTACACGGCGGTATTGTGATGTATGGTGGCGGTAAAAATTACGCTTTAATTAATATTAATGATAATATTGAAAAGTTTGGAAATTACGCTTTAGCTCTTCAAGATATAAATACGTCTTTAACAAAAATGATGTCATACGCTGCGGGTAAAGAAGCATTTAGATTCTTTGTTTATGACAAGAATAGCCAGTTCAATTACAACCAACAAGAATTAGAATTATCTAATGGTACAGCTTATACTCAAATTGGCAAATATTTATATTAAAAAGTCTGAAAAATTTTTAAATTAGGTATTGTATTTTTGTGAAAAAAATGCTACAATGACATTGTCAACCTAGTTGACCCGATTTTAGTTATAATATCAAACGGAATTATGAATTCTCCCCAGTTTTATAGAAATATAATTCGAATTCTAATTTTGCAAACGAGCGTTCCTTTTTGGTTTTACTTTGGTATGTTAACATAGTTTAACATAATAACATCTGTTCGAATTGATGAACTGATAATTTGTATATTTTTGAAAATTTAATATTTTGTTATTTGCTTGAGATTTATTAACTAAGATCGGTTATTTTGATAATAAAAGCACCAGATTTTCTGGTGCTTTTTGTTATATATTAAATGTCTTTTTTGATGTTGTTTTTATAATTATATTCCTCTATTACATCCTTATATGTGTCAAGTAATGCTAGGCTTGCATCTCTCCATGTCATATATAGAGTGTTTTGAGCTTCTTTACCTATCTCGGCGAGTTTATTTTTATCCTTTATAATTTGTTGTACTTTATCTGCATAAGCATACAAATCATCTTCACAGGTAAAGCCATTTACGCCATCTTCTATTCCGCAAGATGCGTTGCTACCTTCTATGCATATTGTAGGTGTCGCAAAAGCTGCTGCTTCTACTTTTACGAGTCCCCAAGAATCATACAGGGATGGGAATAAAAATAAGTTAGCTCTGGCATTGAGTAGTGTGAGTTTATCTTCTTCTAGATATCCTGTAAATATTACTTCGTCCTCTAGGTCAAGGTCTCTAGCTACTTGTTTTAAGTAGTCTAGGTCCATACCTTTTCCGACTACAAAAAATTTGAATTTTTCGCCTCTATCTTTCAATTCCTTTAGCATTTGTAATGAGTAGTCTATACGTTTTAATTTCATAGTTCTACCGACATACAAAAATACCGTTTCGTCTTCTTTTAAATTAAATTCTTCATTAGCTCTTTGGACTAATTGCGACTTGTCTTCGACTTTGCTTAGCTTTGTGCCAAACAAAGCTCGGCCAAACTTTCTATCTACTCCGTAGCTTTCAGCAAGCTTTTGAATTTGGTCGCTTATGACTAGGACTCTATCGCATCCGTTGAAGACTTTCCCTAATTTTTTGACGCCTATTTCAGCTATCTTTTCACTCTTAACTATAGATCTAAATATTGGTCTAAAATCAGTGTGGAAGGTAGCTATTACAGGAATATTATTTTCTCTAGCGTATTTTATGGCGTATTTGCCGAGCCCAAAAGGTGAGTGTATATGTATAATGTCTGGCTTAAACTCATCAAGCTGTTCTTTTAACATCTTATCAAATTTTGGCATAGCAAACCTATTTTTATACATAGGAATAGTGCCACTTTTTACTCTTATGACCCTATATGGAAATTCATCTATATAATTCTTATGGTGAGGAGCAACAACGACTCCGTCAAACAAGTCCAAAGAATTCATCATCAAATTATGTACACAACTTATTACTCCGTCGACATCAGGGAAATAAACATCATTTGTCATAGCGACTCTTAATTTTCTCATTAAAACCTCACAGCAATTATTTTGAAATATTTTAGCATAAAATCCATAAGTTTACAAATGTTTATAAGTAATTCAAGCAAAATATTTGTCAAAAAGGTCTTTTTGGGCTAGTAAAATCATATGTTTAATATAGCAATTTAATAAAAGAGGTAGTTATGGAAGGAAAAGTTATTCTTACAAACAAACAAAATCTAGATAGTAAACAATTAGTCGTTGACTGTAGATTTGTAGTAACTAATGGAAATGAGGTGGGCAAGGTTTTGAGCGTATCAGCTACGCCTTTTGTGACTAATACCGATACATATCCAAATAGTATAAAATATTCAGGTAAGGTGAATTTTAAACTTATTTATTTGACTGAGGATGGTAGAGTATTAAGTATCAACAATATGTCCGATTTTGATGAGGCGTTAGAAGTAGAAAATTTGAGCGAAGATGCTTTTGCAACGGTCAATTTTAAGGTGGTAGATGTTACTACACCTTCGGTAAAATCAAACGAGGTCAAGGTGGCTTGCGTAATGGAAGCTAGTTGTAGTATAGAAGGTAAAAATTACTTTGATAATGTGAATATTGAAGATGGCGTATTCTGTAAAAAGAAAGAAGTCGATAATTTTGAGCTTAGTTGCCATTTTAAAGAAGCTTTTGAATTAGAGGAAGAAATTCGTATTAATGATGAATTGAATAATGTGCTGGCATTAGATAGTGAATTGTGTATAAAAGATG
This sequence comes from uncultured Clostridia bacterium, assembly GCA_944349765.1. GTDB lineage: Bacteria > Bacillota > Clostridia > Christensenellales > UBA1242 > CALVNN01. Next base: position 71,728 of record CALVNN010000001.1, read on the forward strand.
TGTATGCTGGTAACGGTTTTGTAGTGGTTAGTGGGCAAATATTTTATTGCGTGGTTTATGATACCGAAGATTGCGTTTTCAAAAGTCACAAACAGGCAATAGATTTCAAACAGGAAATTGCTGTAGATTCTGCCACTATAGATAGCAAAGTATGCGTAAATTTGAGTCTGCAACAAAATCTTATTAAGATGTCAATTATACAAGAAGACGGGTATAATACTATCAAATTAGAAATGCCAATCATTGCTTATGGCTCAGTGTATAACAAAGCTTACATTGAGGTTGTTGAAGATGCATACTCCGAAAATAATATTTTGACTGTGAGCACCAGACAACTTACGTTAATTGAGCAAGTGTACTCAAATAGTATTGAAGATTTTGTACGTGAGACTGTAGCTATCAATGAAGTGGAAGGAGCTAAGCTTTTAGGGTTTAGCGGTGCAAATGTTGTAGTATCTTCAAGTTATGTCGATGGAGATAAGCTCAATATTGAAGGTGTAGTAAGCGGTACAGTTATTTTTGATGCTAATTCGCAGATAACATCTATCATAGCAGAGGTACCTTTTATAGTAAGCAATACAAAACCTGAATATACTGAGCTTGATGGGGTGGATGTAGTAGCGGGATTAAGTGACTTCGATGTCTCAATTAAAAGCAATACAGAGATGGAGCTAAGTGCAAAACTCAATCTTTATTTGACTGGCATAAAACATAGAAACATCAATGCTGTCGATACTATAGAAGTGGTATCAAAAAGACCGGAGAGAGATTGTGCTATTGAGATAATTGTTACTGGAGAGCAAAATACGCTTTGGGATTTAGGCAAGACTTTGGGTGTAAGTGCTGAGCAACTATTACTACAAAATCCTAATTTGACCGAACCAATTTACGCAGGTCAAAAAGTAGTCGTATATTATCCTGTAGGGGTATAAAAAATAGTCCGCTTAGGCGGATTTTTTGTTTTAAATAAAACTTATACTACTATTTGTCAGATTACGGATAAATGGATTAGTTTTAGCATAAAATATTTTAAGGAGACGGTATGGAAGTCATAGATAAAGAAAATGTTATTGAAAATAAAGAAGACTATGTACATAGTTTTAAATCAAAAAAGATAAAACGTAAAAAAGCCAAGATAGAACCTAATAAAAAAATAAATTATGTTAGAGATTTTGTCTTGTGTATTGCTTTATCCTTAATAGTTGTCGGAGTAAGTGTACTTATTATCATTTTAAGTGATGGATGGAGCGAAAGCCTAGTTATGCCTATATTTTATCCGTCGACTATTTGGCTAATAGTAATAACTTGCATATGTTACACACTAATCACTGTAGGACTAGTGTTAGCGTGCAAACAAGGTGTCAACAAAAAAGTATACATACTATACGCCTTAAATGCTTTCTTTAATATTTTGTTATTGCTTTGCTTGATGGTGTTTAGGCAAAGTATGATAGGTCTATTTGTATCATTATTTGTATTTTATTTTGCTTTTGTATTATATAATGAACTCAAAAAAGTCAATAAAACCGTGCTATATATGTTTTTACCTTATACAATATGGACTGTATTTGAGGTGGTGTGTTGCTATACTATAGTAATGATGAATTGATTATATTATTATAACTAATTTTGTCGTAATTTTGCCTTATGAATAATTTAACTCCTTTATCTACATAATATTTTTTGAAGATAAAATGGAGTTTTTTTATGAAAGATTTTTTTAAATATTGTCTAACACTTGTATTGATTTTGGGGATTACTATTGCAGCTTATTCTATAGGTGCAAACATGGCTGGAGGCAAATCAGCTTATGATATTGCCGTCGAGCGAGGATACACAGGAACTGTTGATGAATGGTTAATGTCTCTTAAGGGTAGTAATGGAAAAGACGCCCCAGCACTAGAGAGCCTGTATCAGTCGGCACTTAATAACGGATACGAGGGCGATATATATGATTTTGTGGAGGATAAGCTTGATTTGCAGGGGGTCGATGATTCTGTCTTTACAGCAAATAAATGTGTATCTAGTACTGTCAGTATCTATTCCACTTTTACTAGTAAGAGTGTAATGGGAGGAGCTTATGTAGGTGCTGGGAGCGGTGTACTGTACAAGGTAGACCAAACTTTAGGCGATGCTTATGTTATAACTAATTTCCACGTTGTGTATGATAACGATAGTGCTGAAGGTGTGAGTCAGGACATAAATGTTTATCTATATGGGATGGAATATTCTGAATATGCTATTCAAGCCGATTATGTTGGAGGCTCTAACGACAATGATATAGCTGTATTAAAGATATCTGGTAGCGACCTTATCAAAAATTCTAACGTAACCAGTGTCGATATTGCTGATAATGTATATTTGGGAGAGTCTGCTATTGCTATAGGTAATCCTGAAGCCGAAGGGATAAGTGTCACTAAAGGTATTGTAAGTAAATTGGATGAATATATTAGTTTGACTAGTGCGTTAGATTCAGTGATTAATCTTAATGTTATTCGAATTGATACACCTATAAATAGTGGCAATAGTGGTGGCGGACTCTACAACACGCAAGGCGAGCTTATTGGTATTGTAAATGCCAAAGTAGTTGCCTCAGGTGTAGAGGCTGTAGGTTATGCTTTGCCAGTGGACAATGTTATTCCCTTAGTAGATTGTATCATAGACACGGCTACTGATGGTGTCGCATATAAGTGCTTATTAGGTGCGACTTTGCAGATCGTAGCAAGCAGGTCAGTGTACGATTATGACAATTTAACGGTTGATATAGTGGAAGATGTTATGGTAGCATCTTCTAGTAATAGCGAATTAAAGAAGGGGGATATAATAGTCTCTATTGAGCTTAAAGATGAATTAGTCCAAGTTACCAAAATAAGTGATGTAAAAAATATACTACTAAAAGCAAGAAAGGGTGATAGTATAACAATAAATATAATAAGAGATACCGAACCAACAAGCATTGTATTAAAATTAGATGAAACTACTAGTATTGAGTAACATTTCGACAAAATAATTGCTTTTTTACAAGTGAGATGTTATACTTAAAATAAGTATTTGTAGGAGAATTTAAATGAGTAACTTTAGATTAAAGAGTTGGAAAGGTTTAGTAATAGTTATAGCTGTACTATTAAGCATAATAGCTGTTACTTTAATGGGAGGAGTTAAGACAAATTTACAAGTTTTAGACGTAGATAACATTATAGGACAAACAAGTCAAATGGATGAGCCTAGTAATGCTGTAACGTCTAGTTGGTATAATTATAGAAATCAGAGCGGAATTACAGGTAATGGTACAGCTAATTCACCATGGACTATTCGTACGCCAAATAACCTAGCTTATATAGCCAATATGATTAGCAATGATAATAGCCAGTATGTAAATGGTCATTACAAACTCATGAATGATTTGGATATGGATGGTTATTACTGGATACCTATTGAGAATTTTGCAGGCGTATTTGATGGCAATTACAAGACGATAAAAAATCTGATTTTAAACGATAGCTCTACAACAAATAGTGGCGGGTTTGGTTTGTTTGAGCAGGTGTCAGGCGGTACAATCAAGAACTTAGGTGTCAAGATTAATTATGATTTTTCTATGGTGGCAGGTTTGGGTAGTTACGCTGGTGGTTTAGTTGGTATGGTGTCTGCTAGTAGCGATGTCAGTATTGAGAGGTGTTGGGTAAGTGGCAATATGGTAGTTGAGACCGAAAAACCTGACGCTTATGTAGCATCTTTAATAGGATATGTGACTTCAAGTGGTGTTGCAAGCAATATGACAATAACTATAAAAGATTGTTTTAGCGATGCTGAGATAAGTGTCTTTTCTGTAGGTTCTAATATATATGCTGGCGGGCTATTTGGACATTTTTCATCTGCGACAGCTATAAACAACTATTTCACTTGCCCTGTGAATGTAACTAATGTGTTATTTTTAGGTGACATTAATGTATATAGAAATACTAAGACTCCAGTGATTAGCGGTATAGTAGCAGAGCTTGAGGATGAGCCTAAAAATATAGTTACTCACAGTATAACCAATAGTTACTATAATAGGACAACTTTAGATGAACACTCTGCTGTCGAGTCTCAGCCTGACAGTAACTTTACAAACGTTGCTGGATTGAGTGAGACTCAGCTTGAGCAAGATTCAAATCTAGTAGGTTTTGACTTTGATACAGTATGGGAGCGTGAGCCAATCTCAGCTATTGATCCCGACAAACAGCGATTACCTAGACTGGCTGGTTTTAATTATCCAGAGGTTGAGTATGTCACTTTGACTTTTATCTTAGAGGGCGAGACTTACGGTATTAGGTATGTGCAAAAAAATACCGCATTTTATGATTTTCCAATATTGCCAGATAGAGGCGATGGTACCATAGGTGGGTGGTCGGCTACTGATATATATGGCAATTATTACGACTTTAACAATTGTTCTTATAGTACTTCATTTTTAGGTCACTACTTAGACCTAGTTCAAGCAATAAAAGTAACATACGTGGCTTATAAAACAGTAGGTGGTGTACCAAGTCAATCACAAATTATTGATTCAATATACATACAAAAAGGTTCTAATGCCATAAAAATACCTGCACCAAGTATAAATGGATATACTTTTGAAGACTGGTATAGTGATGCGAATCTTACCTCCAAATATGACTGGAATAAGACACTAAATGGAAACATCACAATTTATGCAAAGTATACTCCAAGCAAATACACAATCAATATATATGATGGTACTACTTTGATAGAGAGTAGGCCGGTAGACCATGGGCAGAAGCTGGGCGTCTTTAATCCGCCAGTAAAGGATGGTTATACTTTTGATGCATTGTACTGGAACGATAAGTTTACTGGTTCGCCATTTTCTATGAATACTGGTATTACTTATTCCTTTAATCTTTATGCAAAATACGACCCAAATCCACTGACTGTGACTTTCCATTATGAAGGGACTGACCCTGATACCAAGATATGGGGAGAGTTACAGACGGTCGTAAACCTTTATTATGATGAGACAATAGAGCAAGATAAGTATCCAGTGCTTGAGACTAAAGTAGGGTACGATAAAGTCGCTCCAGTTTGGATGTTTGGGGACATAGTATGGGACCCAGAGACAAAGGTGCAAGATAATATTGATTTATATGCGGAGTATACCATAAACACTTACACAATCACTTTTCAATATCCCGAAATTTTAAGGGAGATTATCACCTCTAGTGGTGGTTCTATGATAATAAAACAAGCAACTGTGGAACACGGAGATACAGTTATCCCGCCTAGTGATACTGAAGTGGGAAATTTTGCGGGCTATAAACGTTCAAATCCTAAATGGGACGTTCAATATTTTGTAAATATAACGAGTGATATGAAGGTAACTGCATTATTTGAATTAGCTTCATTTAAAGTCGTGTTTATAGCAAATGGTCAAGAGTTCTCGTTTGATGTAGAGCCTGGCAAAGCTTTTGAAGATGAATTGCCTATACCACCTTATAGGTATGGTTATGATCAAATAGCTCCGTATTGGGATTTATCTAAGGTGGACCTTACTAATATCACTACAAATCTAGAAATCCATGCCGTATATACTATAAATCAATACGACGTGGTGTATAAGATGCCAGATGGTACGTCAACGACAATAAAGGTAAATCACGGTGGTACGGTTACGCAACCGCCTACCTATGATGTGGGACTATTTGAAAGAGTAATTTATAGTGACGTGGCTGATAATGTGACTGAAAATATGACTATCAATATCACTGTAGAAAATTATTCAGTTATAGTATTCGCTTGTGTTGGTGGCGTGGCACTAATTATTATAGCGTTAGTATTATTTAGAATTTTAAGAAAGAGAAAAGTCTCGAACTTATCAATTAATGTAGGTAATAGACTTAAGTAAATCTAAAACGCAAAGTACAATTTGCGTTTTTTTGTTTTCACTGAAGTTTTGTCGTGCATATATTAATTAGAGGTGTTAATATGTCGACTATAAGTGTATGTATGATTGTAAAAAATGAGGAGCTTACATTAGCTAGAATTTTAAACCAGGTAATTAAATTTGCTGATGAAATAATCATTGTTGATACAGGATCAAGCGACAATACAAAAAATATTGCATACAAGTTTACTGATAAAGTTTACGATTTTGAGTGGATAGATGATTTTGCTTTGGCTCGAAATTTTTCTTTTAGAAAAGCAACTAGTGATTATATAATGTGGCTGGATGCGGATGACTACATTGAGGATACCGAAGTAAAAAAGCTTATTTCATTAAAAGCTACTATTGATTGTGATTGTGCGATGTTGCCATATTGCGTTAGTTTTGATGAAAAAGGCAAGACAAATTTTTGGTATTTTAGGGAACGCATATTACGAAGATGTGAGTCAGCTATTTGGCAAGGGTTTATACACGAGGCTATTGCTCCTTTTGGTAAGATTGTGTATCTAAAAGATATTCCTATCAAGCATTACAAAGTCAAAAAAAGTGGCAACCGAAATCTTCAAATATATCAATCTCACATTAAAAAAGGTGAAAAACTAAATACAAGACATTTATATTATTATGCACGAGAGTTGTATTACAATGATTTACTATCTCAAAGTTTGGATGTGCTGGAAGAATTTTTTGAAAGACCAGATGGCTTCATTGCGAATATAATAGATGCTTACATTTTAGCTAGCCGTATTAGTAAGCGTTTAGGCGAGGCCACTAAGTCAGAAGATTATTTGTTTAAAGCATTAAAATACTCTAAGCCTAGTAGTGAACTATGTGTCAGTATAGGTGATGTTTTTTTTGAAAAAGCCGACTACAATAATGCAATATTTTGGTACGAACTTGCAATGAGTGTTGCAAAATTCCCAATTGAGGGTGCTTTTTATGATGTGAATACCAGTAAGTATACCCCAGCATTACAATTGTGCGTTTGTTATTATAGGATAGGAGATTTGACTAAAAGTATTAAATACAATAATATAGCTTTAAAGGCTCAGCCAAAGAGTCCAATAGCACTAAGCAACAAAAAATTTTTTAAAGACAAATTAGGTGCTTTAGCCTAAAACCAAATAATACTCTTTTAAAGTTTAAAATATTTGACTTTCATTTACTTTGTGTTATACTATAAGTATAAACATTAAAGACAAAGGAATAATAAAAAAGATGCTTATAAATGAAACAAAATTTGATGCTGATGCTTTAAAAGCTTTAAGTACTCAAATAAAGACAAAAAGTCAATTATATATTGCCTTGCTATACGTGCTTGTAGCTGTAGTAGGAGTGCTTCTTATTGTGTTTGGTGGTGATAGTGCGCTTATGCAGTGGTTTGGTGCAATTTTAGTTCTTAGTGCTGTAATAGCATTTATCAGTACAATTTTTGGTTGGGGCAGGTTTACAAGTAAGCAGATAGAAAAAATTGCAAGCAAACAGCTGAAGGATGATATAATAGAGCGATATGAAATAGACGATGATGCAGAAAAAATATCAATTGTGATCAATGTGAATGGTAATTCTTTAAAAAGGCAAAATGTAGATATCAAAGATTTGTATAAGGTGGTAGCGAGTGATGATTATTTATTTTTGTTTTTGAATGCGGAGCATAGTCTAGTAATGAAAAAGTCTTCTATGATAGAGGGCGAGGCTTGGGAAGTAGAGTTAATACTTAGGAAAGTCTTAGGAGATAAATATATAGACAAAAGGTCGGTCAAAGCTAATTAGCGTTGATTCCGACCTTTTTGTTATTTTGTTTATCTATTTCTAGACTTTGAGGTGAAGGTTCTTCTTCCTTTTTCTCTTCTGTCCCTTCATAAATTATAGCATTTTGTGACTTATATGTCTCAGTTCGTATAAGTTTTCGTTCTATCAGTTTGTTATCTAAATATTTTTCCAAATAAGCTTTTACCTCATAACCGTTTTGTGCGTAACGTTTTGTATAAAATTCTCCTTTATATTTGATTTTGTCTTTATATAACCCTTCTGTGTCAGCAATAATTTCTGCTGGAGCAGGCTTGATGTCCCGTACTTTTTCAGATACTTTTTTATAACTTACGCCGTTTAGATCTTCACCATAAATTAATGCGTAGGCGTGCTCATTTTCGGTATATGTTTTTATGTATACTGGGTAGTTTGTGTTATTTGTAAAGCACATATCCACAGTGTCATCATTAACCATAGCATCAAACCCCTGTTCTACATAATGCACAGGTAAAGAGTGTTTGTACACATTGTTGATTTTGAGTCCCGCCATTAAGGCAGCGTTATATAGGGTGGTCGAGGCTTGGCACACGCCACCGCCAGGGCCTTTGACAAATTCACCATTAGATATGACAATAGCATCTTTATAGCCATTAGCATATGTCCTATCACCAGTTACACTATTGAATGAAAGCTTTTCATTAGGCATAAGTACAATACCGTTAAACATTGATAACGCTTTGGTTAGATTGTATCTACGTCCAGCTTCTGAGCCGACAAAACTTGTGCTTTGTTTGCTACGAAGACTAACATTTTGATATAATTCTTCTTGAGTGAATGTAGGTGCTATAGTGATAGTTGGGATGGTGATAAGGCTTTCTTCACTAAATATAAGCTCTAGTAACTTGTCGGTATCTATTGCGAGACCTGACTCTTCTTTGCCAAAAGAAAACATATTCTGATTGTTAGGGCTAAAATCAATAGTAGGCTCTTTGGCTGGATACTCTATTGAGCTTTTTATAGCATTTAACGTTTTGTCAAAGTCGGGCAATAAAAAATTGTAGATATGCTCTTTATCGTAGCCCATAGTGGTCAGTTTATCTTGTATTTGTTTAAGGCTGTAGTTTTTTAGATAATTAATCCTTTGTTGATGTTGTGATTGTATTTCAAAATTATCGCTTATATTGGGTATTGTCATATCATAATGCCATACCTTGTTGCCATATTGTAAGATTAAAGTATTAGGGCTATCGGCGTATACACCCTGTAAATTACTAAATGGTGTAAAAACACAAATTAAAAAAATAATACTAAATAAAAATTTCTTCATTTTTGTTAAACTCCTATTAGTATTATTCCAAAAAAATATTAATCTATGCATTGTGCGTGTATATATATTCATAATGTAAATGTATAATTATAAATGCTATACATATAATAATAGTAAATTTTTAAGCAATATTTTATTTGGTTTCAACGAAAAATGGGCAAAAGCGGTGTCATTTTAGAACAAATGTATTAATTTCCCTGTGGAAAATATGTGGAAAAGTGGAAAACTGGCTGTATTTTTATGCAATTTTTACAATTTTCAACAATTTCATATTTTAAATATTTATACAGATTTATCAATAAATATGCGAAACTGTGGAAAACTTATGTGTAAAAGTGGGCAAAATCAACACACATTTTGCCCATTTTATTGATATCTAGTAGTATAGTATGGTGTTTTGTGGCTGTTTATTACTACAGATAGTATACAAATTTTGTTACAATTTTGATAAAAATTTGTTATTAAATATGTTTATATACGTTTGACTAATAAAAATTTTTATAGTATAATGATTTTAAATATTTATATGTGAGGGGTAAGTATGAAGATTGTAAGTAAACGTGATAAAGTACTTAAGATATCCTTAATCTCTGCTATTTTTGTTTGTATAATTGCTCTGGTTGTTATTACCCTTACTGCATACAATGCAAGAATTATTGGAAGCGATACTATCACCTTTGATAAGGTGGCTATCAATGCTAATAGTAGTATGCAGGTAAATGGTGAGGTCGCTATAATGGCTGGTGCTGAGATTGTGGATGGAGCAGTAAGTTTTTCTAAGGCACCAGATAGTAGATCTATCTATGTGAGGGGTGCTTTGCGTTTTACCCTCAAAGAGAGTGGGTCAGCTGAGCAACTTGAGATAATGAATAAGTATATTCAAGATTTTAACAATGCACAGTTTAGTGTCGTTACTGATTCTCAAAATGGGGCAGTTTGGGCCTTTGATGATGGATATTATTACTTAGTCGATTCAGTAGATACCACAAGATTAAAAAATGTTGTTGATACCTATACTTACACTCTATTTAGCGATGTAGTTATGCCTACAAGCCTCAAGCAATACACTGATGATCCTAGTTTACTACTTCCAGTGACTGTAGAGCTTATGATAGAAGCCATTCAGTCGGAGGGGATCCCTCAAGACGTGTATTCGGCAAAAGAAGCTTTCAATTCTACCTTTGGTAGCAAATAGACAATAAAAAAGTTGTTGCTTGAAATAGCAACAACTTTTTTTAGTTTTCTTCTTTTAGTTTTCTTCAGCCTTAGCTTTCGCTTCTTTATAAGCCGTCAGAATGAGTGAACTAATCAACTCTCTTGTCTCGGTATTAAGAGGATGAACGATGTCTTTGTAGTCGCCTTCCAAAGTCTTCTTGCTAGGCATAGCGATGAAGTAACCTTGGTCATTCTCTAATACTTTGATGTCGTGAACTACGAAGCAATCTTCAATTGTCATAGAAGCTATTGCTTTTATTCTAGTAGTCTCTTTGTTAATCAGTCTAATTCGAATGTCAGAAATTTTCAAAGCGTGTTACCTTCCTTATTTTTAGTCTTCATCTATTAACTAATAGATACTACTTTTGCTTTCAGGCTAAAGTATTAGTGTTATTATACCCCAAATAAAAATAAAAATCAAACAAAATAACCAACTTTTTCATATATATTTATATGATTAAAGAAATTATACTCAAAAAATCTCAAAAAATACATTTTATTGGTATTGGCGGTATCAGTATGAGTGCTCTTGCCAAATTACTATTTTCTTTTGGTAAAGAGATTAGTGGCTCAGATATAAAACGTTCAAAAGTTACCGATGAACTAAAAGCCTTGGGCGTAAAAATCAATATTAAGCACAAGGCAAAGGCTGTAGAGGGTGTTGACCTTGTTGTCTATAGCGGTGCTATTCATGAGGATAATGTTGAGTATAAACACGCTTTAGAGCTTGGTATTAGTACCTTAGAACGCTCGGAACTACTAGGTATTATAGCTAGTATGTATAAAAATGTCATTGCTATTGCTGGGGCTCACGGCAAGACCACTACAACTGCAATGCTAGCAAAAGTGATGATAGACGCTGGGCTAGATCCGACTGTGCATTTGGGTGGTGAGGCTGATTTTTTGAGTGGTAATTTACATATAGGGGGCAAAGATTTTTTCATCACAGAAGCTTGCGAATATAGGCGTAGTTTTCTAAAACTAAAACCAAATTATTCCATTATATTAAATGTCGAGCCAGAACATTTAGACACTTACCATACTTTTGCTAATGTAAAAAAAGCCTTTAAAAAGTTTGCCTTAAAGACGACAGATTTGATGATTTATAACAAAAATTACATTATGGATACCACAAAAGATTTTATCACTTTTGATATAGATAAGCCGAGTAATGTTTATGTTAAGAACTTAAGATGCATCAAAGGCAAATATAGATTTGATGTATATGTCAATGATATATTTTTACATAGTTTTCAGCTTAGCCTTATAGGTCGTCACAATGTGCTTAATGCTCTAGCGGTCATTACGCTTTGCTATAAATTAAATATCAATATGGATATTGTGGCATCGTCTCTTAGAACCTTTACAGGCGTTAAACGTCGCTTTGAAAAGCTGGGCAATTATAATAACGCGGAGATTATTATAGACTACGCCCATCATCCTACAGAAATCAATAGCCTTATAGACGCTGTGCGTGGATATTATAATGGAGAACTTATTGTAGTGTTTCAGCCGCACACTTATAGCAGAACGGCGCTTGCTTTTGATGACTTTATTTCTACCTTTTCTCGAAAAGAAATAGATAAACTTATCTTATTCCCGACATATTCCGCTAGGGAATCACCTAAGCAAGGCAAAAGTGCAATGGATTTATACAAAGTCTTAAGAAATAAGACCCTAAATGTTAAATATTGCACTCCGCAAAATATCTTCACTTGCATCAAATCTTGTGCTTCTTCTAAGACTATGATTCTTTTTGTCGGAGCCGGCGATATTGATACTTTTGCAAGACAACTTTTTAAATAATACTAATTTAGCTTTTTGTTCATCATTGTAAGGCAAAAAGCTTTTTTCTTAGTAGCTAAAAATTATTTGACTTTTTATTTATTTTGTTTGACATTATTCTACATTTTGGGTATACTATATTTGTAAAAATTCACATTAGGTACAGAGTATTTATATCATTTTTTTTAACTTTAAGCTTATGGTTTTATAGAAGTTTTTTGATTTTTTTTAAGTTCTGTATCATATAGGAGGGTGTATGACAAGATCCAAAAGAAAAAATGCCTACATTGCTATAGCTATAATAGGCGTTTTGGCTATCATTGGTGTCACTTTTGCTAGTATCTTTAGAGCACAAAAAGAGTCGGAACTGAGTATTTACCCAGTATCACTCAATGCTACTATGCAAATGTCAGAATCTTTAGATGACGTCGTAATAGGTGAGACAGTCATTGATAAGATTTCTTTTACTCGTAATAATGATAGCCTAGATTCGTTCGTAAGAATAGGCGTAAGTTATTACAAAGATGGTGCCTTGACTGACGATGACAAGCGTTTTTTACTAGGGGCAAATTATGAGGATATTACTACCTCTAGCGATGGTAGTACTTATATGTGGACTAGAGGCGAGGACGGATATTACTACTTGACCGATCTTAGCGGTAACCCTATAAAGGTAGCTAGCACTAGCGAATATGTGTTCTGTGAAAATGTCGCTTACACTGGAGCACCTAGCCTTTATCAGACTATCCCAGCACCTACGGGTCTTAAGCTCAAGGCAGATATCCAAGCTATAAATGCTAAGAGCCTAACCACTCCGTCTATTGATGAGCTTTCTACAGTCTTTTTAGACAACTTCGGCTCAGAGCCAGTATACGGATACATAGTTACCTTTGATACAGGCGATGCAAATGCTATAGTAGCTCAGACCTTCCTATCTATTAATCAGACCGTTACCAAGCCAAGCGACCCTATCCTAATGGGCCATGACTTTATGGGCTGGTATACTGATAGTTCATTCCAAAATATATACAATTTTGACACTCCAGTAACCTCAAGCTTTACCTTGTATGCTAAACTAATTAATAATAATGTGAGAATTTTAGATGAGTCAAATTCTGTGCTAAGTGAAATAAAGGGCGGAAATTATAAATTAGAAGATATAATAATCTCTAATAACAGTTTGCAAAACAAATATAATTTTTATAGAAATGATAATTTAACTCAACCAGTGTTAATTGACGATATACTTACTGGTGGTGATTATTACGCTCTTAAAACTACGGAGGGTTTTACGTACTCGCAGATAATGGTCGGTACAGCTGCAAACCAGCATCAGTTTATAGAGGAATACATGATAACAGGCTATTCAGGGGCGGATTCTAACATAATAATACCAAATAATTTTTATGTAAACGGTGTGGTTTATCCTATTACAAAAATACAGGATAATGCTTTTAGTAATAAAACTAATATAGAAAGCGTCTTTATACCAGAAGGCATAAAAAATATTGGTTATGGAGCATTTTATGGCTGCTCTAATTTGAATGAGGTTAATATTCCTTCAACTGTAGAGTTTGTAGATTCATCTGTTTTAATTGGAACAGCTTTTCTAAGTGGGCAAACAGACAATTTGGTACTTTTAGATGGTTGGTGTATGGATTTTAATGGAGATTCTTCGGTTACTGAGATTACCTTACCAGCAAATTGTGTGGGGATTGCGTCAAATGCATTTTATGGAGCTTCGTATATTACAAAAATAGACATTCCTAATGGCGTTAAGTATATATGTGAATCGGCTTTTTGGGGGTGTAATGCTTTAAATACTATTAATATTCCAGCAAGTGTTGAGCGTGTTTCTGCACGAGTACTGCATAATACAGAGTGGTATAATGGACAGAGCGATGGTGTTTTATACTTAGATAATTGGTGTTTAGGATATAAAGGTGCGCAACCACAGGGCGTTTTAACTTTAGATGTGGGTTGTGTTGGAATAGCTGATAGTTCATTTATGCAAGTAAGTTCTATAAATGGTAATTTAGTAATACCAGAAAGCGTTAAATATATCGGTTCAAATGCATTTCAAGCAACATATATATCTAGTGTAACATTGCCAAGTTCGCTGGATTATTTAGGTGATTGTTCGTTTTATATGTGTGAAAAATTAATTCAGGTAAAAAATAACTCTACTCAAATAATCGATGGGAGATGTTTTCAAAATACAAATGAAGATTTTACTATATTAGCATCAAATGAGGAAATATCAGTAACGATTTCTTCTGATGGGAAATATTATATTTGTACTTATACAGATAAAATATATTTATTAGGATTTGTAGATGCAAGTGATACATTATTAGTTGACATTCCAACTTATGTTACTCATATATATAGATGTGCGTTTTTTAACTCTTCGATTACTGAAGCAACTATTGGAGCGAATATAAAAGAAATTTATCCTAGAGCCTTTTCAAGATGTGCTCAATTAGGAGATGTGACTTTTGAAATAACAACAGGGTGGTATTACACATCAACTGCTGGGGATACAAGCGGAGGTACAGCTTTAACGATTTCAGCGACGGACACTGCGGCTAATGCTACATTGCTTAAGAGTACTTATGCTAGTTATTACTGGTATAGAGTATAGTACCAGTACTAGGGACAAAACACACAATAAAATTTAACCAAAATACTTGACTATGAATTGTTTGTTTGATATAATAACTTGTAAATTATTTAAGAGGTGAGATTTTATGAAGAAAGATATACACCCAGATTACCACGAAATTACTGTTGTTTGTGCTTGCGGTGAGACTTTTAAGACCGGTAGTACTTACAATGGCGATACTATGAAGATAGATATTTGTAGCAAATGTCATCCTTTCTATAGTGGAAAACACAAGATTGTGGATAGTGCTGGTAGAGTAGAGAAGTTTAATAAGCGTCTTAACGGTTAATATTAAGACACAAGATATATGCACGAACTAGTTTCGTGCATTATTTTGATAAGGCAGTTTTTGTTGGCTTTTTAAAAGGGAACGCTTCAACTATTCGAAAGGCTGACATTACGGAAAATTTATTCCCTTCCGGGGGATCCTTCACTTAGTGCTATCGCACTAGTTCTGGATGACAAATGAAGAGCCCCTTCGACAGGGCTCAGGGTGACATAATGGGGTCGGTCATTCTAGAAGAGTCTTCACTCTATAAGGGCTATCGTTTTACCATAATGTCATGTTGAGCGAAAGTTTCAAACGGAGTCGAAAACACCTAAGAAGGGTACCGCTTGAGTGGAATTGTAAAAGGTGTTGAAAACGCCTAAGAAGTGTTCTGCTTATAATAATACTTTTAGATGAACGTCTTATAAAGACATTGCTTAGGACTTCGCTTAGCTCAAGATGATAAATAGGAGATATTATGCATATTAGTTTTTTAGCTGATAAGGTAGGTATAGATAATGCTTACAAGATATTATCATATTATTATGATGTGCCTATTGGGACTATTCGGTACAAAGAAGACTTTGATATACCAACGGATAAATTGAATGAAATAATAGAGTTGTATACAAAAGGCAAGCCTTTGAATAAGATATTTAGTTATGAATATTTTTATGGCGAGAAATTTATTATAAATGAAAATGTGCTTGCCCCTAGGCAAGATACCGAGCTTGTTGTAGAAAAAGCATTAGAGATTATTCGACCAAAGGCTAGAGTATTAGATATGTGTACAGGTAGTGGATGCATTGGATTGTCTATAGCAAAACACTGTGAAGTAGATTTGATTCTTAGTGATATATCAGAGCGGGCATTAGCAGTGGCTAAGCAAAATGCGGATAGACTGGGCGTTAGAGCTGAGTTTGTCATAAGTGATTGTTTTGACAATATTCAAGGGGCTTTTGACTGTATAGTGTCCAACCCGCCGTATATCCGATCTAGTGTGATTGATACGTTGGAAACTGGCGTCAAAGAATATGACCCTATAATTGCTTTGGATGGTGGGGCGGATGGTTTGGATTTTTATAGGACGATAAGGGATAATTTTGAAAGGTTTTTAAAGCCTAAAGGGTGCCTTATACTAGAGATAGGTTTTGATCAGGCTGAAGATATAGGTAAAATGTTTAGTGATTTTAAAGTAAAAGTATTTAATGATTACGGAGGCAACCCACGAGTTGCTGTGATTGAGAGGTTTTAGATGATAGAAAAATTAAAGGAAATAAAGGTCAAATATGATGAGCTTTGCTCTAAGATAGCTGATCCTGAGATAATAGCCGATAATAAGACGTGGCAAAAGATAGTGAAAGAAAAGAGTAATTTAGACGAGCTTATGAATATTTATGACCAGATGCTAAAAGCAAAAAAGGCTATTGATACCGCTGAGGAGGAATTGAAGACCGAGGCCGATGGCGAAATGAAAGAGCTTTTTGAAGAAGAAATAAAATCAAATAAGTATCTTATGGAAGAGCTAGAAAACAAAGCAAAAATAGAACTTTTGCCTAAAGATGAGAATGACGAAAAGAACGTTATCATTGAGATTCGTGCGGGAGCTGGTGGCGACGAAGCTGGTATTTTTGGTAAAGATCTGATGAAGATGTATATCCGCTATGCTGAACGCAGAAGATGGAAAGTCGAAATAATGAATATCAGCGAGACTGAAGCGGGCGGTATCAAGGAAGTCACCTTTATGATAAGTGGTAAGGGTGCGTTTAAAAATTTGAAATACGAAAGCGGTGTACATAGAGTACAGAGGGTGCCTGAGACCGAGACACAAGGTCGTGTTCATACGTCTACAGCCACTGTGGCTGTTTTGCCTGAGCAAGAAGAGGTTGAGTTTGAGATACTAGACAAAGACCTTAAAATAGATACCTATAGAGCTAGCGGAGCTGGTGGGCAACACGTAAATAAGACCGACAGTGCTATACGTATTACACACCTTCCAACTGGACTAGTTGTGACTTGTCAAGATGAGCGTTCGCAACACAAAAATCGTGAGCGTGCAATGAGTATTTTGAAATCAAAACTTTATGATATGTATCAAAGTGAAGCGGACAAGGAATATGCAGACAATCGTAGGATACAAATAGGTACGGGGGATAGGAGCGAAAAGATTCGTACATACAACTATCCACAAAGCCGTATAACCGACCATAGGATCAATTACACTACCCACGATCTGGTTAATATGATGGACGGCGATATTCAACCTATGATAGATGAGCTTATGTTAGCTGACCAACAGGCAAAGCTAGGCTTGGTTGATTAAAAAAATAAAACACATTGAGTTATAATCATCAATGTGTTTTTTTGTAAATAATTTATTTTTATTATTTTGCGAGTTGCCTTTAGTGCTTTTATTATCTTTGTGTAAAATAAAAAATAGGTGCGTTAACACCTATTTATAAGCAAACCAAAATAAGAGCTAGCGGTTATTAAAATAACGCGGCTCTTATTTTGTGTATAAGGCTAAAGAGGACAGGATTTGTAGCGAAGCGTAGTAGCGACCACGTATTTATTTTTTAGGACGATTAAGCTAGTAGAGCGTCACCTGCGACCTTTGGGTTATAATCGATAATCAAAGCGAGTATAACGTAGAAAAAAACACCTTTACGGTGCTTAATTAAAAGGCTAAAGGGGGCAGGATTTGTAGCGAAAGCGTATTAGCGACCACGTATTTATTTTTTAGGACGATTAAGCTAGTAGAGCGTCACCTGCGACCTTTGGGTTATACTCGCGTTATCAATGGTAATACAAATGTTTGCAGGTAATTAATTTTGGGGAAGATAAATATGTTAGTATTTCAAATACGCTCGTGGTGAACTAAGAGCCCAGTTGGGCTCATAACGTAGAAAAAAAAACACCTTTACGGTGCTTAATTAATGGTTGCGGGGACAAGATTTGAACTTGCGACCTTTGGGTTATGAGCCCAACGAGCTACCGAGCTGCTCCACCCCGCGTCAACATATTTATTATATGCTGGTATGTATCATTTGTCAATACTTTTATTGAATTTTTTTGTTTTATTTTGTATTTTTCTTTTGTATTCCAAAGTTTTTTATAAAAGTATTCCTATGTAATGGGCATGCACCATATATTTTTAGTGCTTGAATATGTAATGCTGTACCATATCCTTTGTGCTTTTCAAAACCATAGTTTGGATACTGTTTAGCATACTCTATCATAAGTCTATCCCTAGTAACTTTTGCTATAATTGAAGCACAAGCTATATTGTAACTTAAAGCATCACCTTTTATAATAGGAATATTTTTGATATCTGTCTTAAGACCTTTCACTGCGTCTATGAGAATTAAATCAGGACGTATAGGAGAGTTTTTTATACAATTTTCCATACCGAGTTTTGTGGCGTTAAGGATATTAACAGTATCTATTGTATTTTCGTCAATAATGGATACGGTATAGGCTAAAGCTTTTTGAATGATTTGCTCATACAAAAGCTCTCTTTTTTTAGGTGATAGCTTTTTGCTATCATTTACTCCTTGTATTATGTCTTTATCTAAAGGCATAATTACCATAGCGCAAACCACTGGTCCAGCTAGAGGACCACGTCCAGCCTCATCAATACCAGCGATGATTTTGCATTTTTCATTTATATAATCTTTATCAAAGCTTAATAACATAAATACCTCAATCAATTATTTTGCATTTTTTTTAAAAATTTGTCAAGATAATAGTTTATTTTGTTTGAAAAAAGATTACTAATATGCTAAAATTAAATAAAATCACAAGTGGAGTATTTATGAAGCGTATTTTTATTGTATGTTTAGCGTTGCTTATGGCGACAGTAGTAGGTCTTAATATTGCACCTACATATGCTACTGTTGGCACAAATGTTATATTGACCGATAGTGAGGGTAATGGTTATAGCGATTATAGCACATTAACCTCGTATATTTCAGATAATTCTTATGATGAAAAGTTAAGTGAACAACTTAAGCGGGAGGTTGAAGTCTTAAATATAATTGATGTGTGTTTTATGGATGGCACAGAAAAGTTATATTCTTTAGTAGGCAAGGTTGAGGAGGCGAGAGAAACTATCACAGTTAAGGTGCCTATTACTCAAACTATGAAGGATAGGGAGATTTCAATATACACCTTGAATGGTGAGTCGTTTGAGAAATTAGAAACGACGCTAGAGGATGATTATATTGTATATTCAACAAAGACCTTAGAGCCTATTTATATAGTGTCGGATGTTCAAAATGGATTAAATGCTTGGATGATTGTTGTAGCATGCGTAGTTTTGTTGCTATTATTGGCTTTATTATTGTACTACTTTAAGATGCGTAGGGAAATGGCTAGTTCAAAGGTAAATCCAAAAAATAAAGAAATGGAAATTGAAGAGTAGCTGAAGAAAAGCATTTTTGCTTTTTCTTTTTTTTGTGACAATTTATAACAAAAAATTGTTAAGTTTGAGTTGTTAATTGTGCTATATTATGTTATTATTATATCTATAAATAAAGGATGAAAATGGAACAAGAAATCGAAGTTAAGAAAAAACCTAATAAATTTTTAAAATTTTTAATAAATTTTGTCTTTATACTATTGTTGCTTGTATGTATAGGTGTATTCGTCTTTAAATTGGTATACGTCGAGACAGCGGTTTTGGGTGCTAGTATGTATCCGACACTTAATAGTACTGAATATAATGACTCAGTGCTTATCAATACTAAAGAAAAAGGAACAGTCGGAGATATT
This sequence comes from uncultured Clostridia bacterium, assembly GCA_944349765.1. Lineage (GTDB taxonomy): Bacteria > Bacillota > Clostridia > Christensenellales > UBA1242 > CALVNN01. The sequence continues at coordinate 91,451 of CALVNN010000001.1, forward strand.
GTAGTTGTAGATTCTTTGAAAGCTGACATCTCTGTAGAACATACATATATTATAAAGAGAATAATAGCTAAAGAAAATGAACGTGTAGATTTGAGATTTGATAATGACCAAATGTATATTTATATTGACGGAGTTAAATTAGAGGAGGATTATACAACAAATCCTGCATATATTAATAGGGGGTCGACGCCATATATATACAATGCTTTTCAAAATTATCTAATTACAAATTCGGCAAATATAGATTATAACGAGAATGGATTGCTCATACCTAGTGGTTGTGTATTTGTTATGGGTGATAATAGACAAAATAGTACGGATTCTGCTAGTTTTGGTCCTGTTAGTGTGGATTCTATATTAGGACGCGTCGATGTTATAATTCATCATGGTGAGTCTATGCTAGGTAATTTTTTTCAATATTTATTTAATAGAATATTTGGTTAGTAGAGCTTAAGGCAAGTGCGTGTCGACCTTTGGGTCAGCCATTCAGAACAAGAGCGTAGCACGCCGTGAAGAATCTCCCTTAAAGAGGAATACGGAAGATAGGGTAGCTGGTATAGTAAATATAGAACGTATTAATACGTTCTAATTTTTATTTGTGTAGGTGTATGTAATAAGTATTAAGCGGAACCCTTCTTAGGCGTTCTCAATAAACTCGACATGACATTTATGTTAGAACGGTTGCACCTTGTAGAACATTCGACCCTATTATTATCATCCTTTAGGGTAGCCGATGGATTACCTTAGAAGGTTTTATGAAGTTCGATTAAGGCAAGATAATTCACATGCACTTTTTTGATAAAATTGTAAAAATATGCAAAAAACATTTGCAATTGAGCAAAATATAATATATAATCATCAGCGATAATAAATAAGGAGAAAACGCTAATTTATGAGAAAATGTTATACCCTTGGGGGCGGGGGCGACATTTATAACAGAATAGCAATTATTTGCAACATATGTGGTTCTAATGCAATCACATATACTTTTTGCTATGGTCAATATGACATAATTTCTCAACTTAATATAACCAGCACGACTACTAACACAATTTGTGCTAGCGTTTTTTCGTGTAAGCAAGTAATTGAGTATTAACCCTGTAAGGGTATATTTAGTTATTTGCTTTTTATTATCGTTAGTTATTTAGGATACTCTAAGTGTTATTAGTACATACTAATAATAAAGTATCGGGGGGAGAGTTTTCTTTTAAGATATACAAAAGGAGACAAAAATGACAACGAAATCAAAAAGAAAGTCGGTAATACTGCCAGTAGTGTTAATTATTTTGTCCATAGGGCTTATACTAGGTACGACCTTAGCATACTTTACCGACACAAGAAGTAGTCAAAGTCCAGTAAACTTTGGTAAGATAGAGATAAGTGTAGATGATGCATTTACCAGCACCATACCATTAAACGACGCTTTGCCAGGAGATAAGATAACCGACAAAATATCCTTTAGCAAAGCCGTCGACAGTGAAGATATGTATGTCAGGGCAAAAGTGTATTTTGATACTGATAGTGACAACGAAGACATTAAGGCTTTTGTAAATACCTTAAATACATACGACCTTGATATAGCTGATGGTACAAGCGAATATATGTGGTCAGACAGAATGGGCTATTTCTATTATTTAGTATCTAGCACAAATACGAGTATTGCCTACAATGTTCAAAATGCTAGTGAAATAGTACTAAGTAATGCTATATATTTACCACGAGAAATGACTCAGCTGGATGAATATTCTCAGTATATGCAGGATATCTCTTTAAATGTAGAGATACAAGCCGTACAATCTTATAATGTTGAGGCGACGCTGTATACATTGGATTATGTGTTTTATGAAGAAGGGTTTGGTTCTGCAATTACAAATCCAAATAATTTTACATTTAATGACGGAGTGTTAACTGGTCTTAAACAAGGAGTTACAGCATTATCAAGTCTTATTATTCCAAGCTCTTATAGTGTAGTAGAAAGTAGCCTAGAACAGCCATACTACTTTAAGGATAGAAACGCATTCAATGAATTTAGATATGATGTAATGAGGAATGATAGAGAGCTGTATGAAATGTTAATGGACTGGTATTATGACAGAATGGCTCAAGGATTGCAGAATAATTATCCGGCAACCTTTGATTCCGGAAGAAAAATTGAAGTATACGATTATGGTGATGATTATACTGTAACTGGTATAGGAGCGGGGGCCTTTAATAATTGTAATAGCTTAACAAGTGTGATAATACCAAATAGTGTAACGAGTATAGGTGATGATGCTTTCCGATATTGTAGTGGCTTAACAAGTATAATCATACCAGATAGTGTAACGAGTATAGGTCTTTATGCTTTCTCTTGGTGCAGTAGCTTAACCAGTGTAACCATAGGGAATAGTGTAACGAGTATAGGTTCTTATGCTTTCCAGTCTTGCATTGGATTAATTAGCGTAACTATTCCTGATGGTGTAACCAGTATAGGGTTTGGTGCTTTTAATTCTTGCACGGGCATAAATACTGAATTAATCATTCCTGATAGTGTAATAAATATAGATGAGGACGCTTTCTCTGATTGTTCTAACTTACCTAGTGTAAGGATAGGAAATGGTGCAACTAGTATAGGACCTGAGGCTTTTCGCAGTTGTACTAATTTAACTAGTGTAACGATAGGGAATAGTGTAACTAGTATAGAAATTTCTGCTTTCGCTTATTGCAGTAGCTTAAAAAGTATAACCATCCCCGATAGTGTAATCAGTATAGGTACTTGGGCATTCGATGGATGTAGTAGTTTAACTAGTATAACAATACCAAATGGTGTAACAAGCATAGGTGCTGGTGCTTTCTCTGGGTGCACAGGCTTAACAGGTATAGCCATTCCAGATAGTGTAACAAGCATAGGTGATAGTGCTTTCTCTGGGTGCACTGGCTTAACAAGTATAACTATTCCAGATAGTGTAACGAGTATAGAAGGTAGCGCTTTCTACAATACTTCATATATAAACAACTTCGTAACCAATGCTAGTAGGAAAACATTTACAAATAATGAAGCAGTAACCGGATTAACAACTAATGAGAAGTTTAGAATAGGCAACGAAACAAATGGTTATGCATATTACGTCACTTGTAGTGACAATGCTAATGCATATATTTGTTTTGGTGGTTCCGCATCGACAGATGGAATAGATGCCCACAGTAATCTAAGTGGTGAAATAGCGATTCTAGATGGGACGAAAATATTATATTCTTATGCTTTCGAGGGGTGTCTTGGATTAACCAGTATAACCATTCCCGAAAGTGTAACTAATATAGGGCAGTATGTTTTCCGAAAATGCAGTGGCTTAACAAGCATAGCCATACCAAATAGCGTAACGAGTATAGGTTATGGTGCTTTTGAGTATTGCAGTGGCTTAACGGGTGTATACATTGCTGATTTGACTGCTTGGATGAGTATTGATTTTGTTAGTAGCTCTAGTAATCCATTGCGATATGCAAAAAATCTTTATTTAAACGATGTATTAGTTAAGACATTAAATATACCAGCAACAATCACAGAGGTAAAACAATATGTGTTTTATGGGTGTAATAGTATAACAAGTATAACTATCCCCGGTAGTGTAGCAAGCATGGAATGGTATGCATTCTCTGATTGTAGTGCTTTAACCAGTATAAATATAGAGAGTGGTGTAACAAGTATAGGGGTCGGTGCTTTCCGAAATTGCAGTAGCTTAAAAAATATAACCATCCCCGGTAGTGTAGCAAGTATAGGTCAGTATGCTTTCGAGAATTGCAGTGGCTTGTCTAACGTAACTTTTGAGGATACTAGTTATAGTTGGTATGTGTCGATATCATCTTTAGCGATTAATGGGAGGAGTGTGAGTATAAGTACACCTAGCACCAATGCTACTTATTTCAAGTCAACTTATGATAATTATTATTGGTTCAGAGGGGAGAAGATAGCGTAAAATTATAAAAGTCATTAACGGGCGACCGTAATGGCTTTTTTGTTTTTTGGTATGTACCTTTATTTGATTGACAATGATTTTAGCGTGTGGTAAAATCTTTTTGTTGTGTTTACAACACGTTGGAGGAAATAATGGAAGAGCGATTTAAGACTTTTACGGTATTGATTGCAAATTTAAGTCGTTGTATAAGAAAAATAAAGACGGAAGAGATGGCTGAGTTTAATTTGAAGAGTCCGCATGTTTCTTGTTTGTACTATTTGTATAAGGCTAAAGTACTAACATCCAAAGAACTTTGTGATATTTGTGAGGAAGATAAGGCTAATATTTCGCGTTCTGTAGACTATCTTGAAAAGAATGGTTATTTGGTTTGTGAGTCCAAAAGTCAAAAGAGGTACAAGAGTCCACTTGCACTCACAGATAAAGGACGAGAAGTCGGGGAGCTTATTGCGAATAAAATAGATAATATTTTAAACTTAGCGAGTGAGGGCTTGACCGAGGAGGATAGGGTAATCCTATATAAGAGCCTTGCTTTAATTAATAAAAATTTGCAAAATTTTTGCTCAAAATATGAAAATCAATAGAGGTGAATGTATGAATATTTTTAAGAAAGCGTACTGTAGAGTGTATCAAACTATTTTTCATTTAGCATTGCCATTGCTACCTTATAGAGAGCCTATAGTTTATGGTAACGTAGATAAAGTGGTGGATATTTTAAGGCAACACAAATTAAATTCTGTTTTGCTTGTGACGGACTCAGTATTACGTGAAATGGGCGTTACTAAATCATTAGAGACAATTTTACAAGATAATGATATAAAATGTGTTGTTTATGACAAAACTCGTGCTAACCCGACTGTAGAGAATGTAGAAGAAGCACTTTCCCTATATTTAGAGCAAGGATGTGAGTGCCTTATTGCTTTTGGTGGCGGTTCGTCAATGGATTGTGCTAAAGCTGTGGGTGCACGTGTGGCTTATCCAAAAAAGTCATTAAATAAATTGAAGGGGATCTTAAAAGTACGAAAAAAGATACCGACCCTTATAGCTATACCAACTACAGCTGGTACAGGTAGTGAAGTGACACTTACAGCGGTAATTACCGACCCAAAGACGAAGCATAAGTACACTATGAATGATTTTCCACTAATTCCGTCATATGCAATTTTGGACCCTAAGGTTACTTATACATTGCCACCTAGTTTGACTGCAACTACTGGCTTAGACGCCTTGACGCATTGTGTGGAGGCTTATATAGGACGTTCGACGACCAAGGAGACACGTCAAAAAGCTCTGGAAGCGACATCTTTGATATTTAAATATATAGAAAAAGCGTTTGAGAATGGTGAAGATAATGAAGCTAGAGCTAATATGCTAAAGGCGGCGTATCTTGCAGGCGTAGCATTTTCAAAATCTTATGTTGGGTATATACACGCAGTTGCGCATTCTTTAGGCGGACAGTACAACATCCCACACGGATTAGCTAATGCTGTGATAATGCCTTATGTGCTTGAGGATTACGGTAAGTCAGTTTATAAAAAATTGCATTCTCTAGGTATAGCTGCGGGCGTTTGTAGCACGCAGGATAATTATGAGGAGGGTGCGAAAAAATTTATTGAAGCCATACGTGAATTAAATGCAAGAATGAATATACCAGGAAAATTACAGGGTATAATAAAAGAAGACATCCCACAAATGGCTGCGCACGCAGATAAAGAAGCTAATCCTTTATACCCTGTGCCAAAACTTATGGATAAAAAAGAATTAGAAAAATTTTATTATGACATAGCGGATTGGAGTTAATTTTATGGATAGCAATAAAATAGATGAAATTATCGAAAGTCAAAGAGCGTTTTTTAATAGTGGTGCGACACTGCCTGTGAAGTTTAGGGTAGAGATGCTTAAAAAGCTAAGAGATACCATAAAGAAATATGAAAAAGAAATTGGTCAAGCACTAAAAGATGATCTCGGTAAGAGTGATTATGAGAGTTATATGTGTGAGATAGGGCTTGCACTTTCTGAGGTAACTTATATGATAAAACATACTCGTAAGTTCGCTAAGAAACGCAGAGTTCGTACGCCATTAGCTCAGTTTGCGTCTTGTAGTTTTAAAAAACCTTCACCTTATGGAAATACTCTTATTATGAGTCCGTGGAATTATCCATTTCTTTTGACGATAGATCCCTTAGCTGATGCGATTTCTGCTGGAAATACAGCTGTGGTTAAGCCAAGTGCTTATTCTCCTAGTACAAGTAGTATTATAGAAAAAATTATCACGGAATGTTTTCCTACTGAATACGTGGCTGTAATCACAGGAGGACGCAAGGAAAATGCAGCACTATTAGAGAAAAAATTTGATTTCATATTTTTTACAGGGAGTCAGAGTGTAGGCAAGGAGGTCCTCAGTTATACAGCGGAAACTTTGACGCCTGTCGTGCTTGAACTCGGCGGTAAGAGCCCTTGTATCGTAGATAGTACAGCTAAGATAAAATTAGCTGCCAAAAGAATAGTATTTGGTAAATACTTAAACTGCGGTCAAACATGCGTTGCACCAGATTACATTCTTTGTCAAAAGTCAATAAAAGATGAGTTTGTTAAGGAAGTAATAGCACAAATAAAATCCCAGTATGGTGAAAATCCACTTAAAAATCCTGATTATGGGAAAATTGTCAGCGAAAAACATTTTAACAGAATTTGCGGATTGATTAATAAAGAAAAAGTTGTTTGCGGTGGGCAAGCTAATAGTGAAACATTACAGATAGCACCTACTGTCTTAGATAATGTTGCTTGGGATGATGCAGTGATGCAAGAAGAAATATTTGGTCCTATTATGCCTATTCTTACGTTTGAAAGGCAAGAAGAAGTGTTTGACATCTTAAAGGATAAACCCAAACCTTTGGCTCTTTACGTTTTTTCAAGTGATAGAAATTATATCAATCAAGTTTTAGATAGATGTCGTTATGGTGGCGGGTGTATTAATGACACTATCATCCATTTAGCTACCAGTGAGATGGGCTTTGGCGGTGTCGGCGAGAGCGGTATGGGGGCTTATCATGGTAAAGAGGGCTTTGACGTGTTTTCACATATTAAAAGCATAGTGGATAAGAAAACTTGGCTGGATTTACAGATGCGTTATCAACCATACAACCGCAAACTATATGCTAAATTATTACACATTTTTTTAAAATAAGTGTTTGAGAATCATTACTTTACTTTAAGGAGAGTTTTATGGGTTTAAAAGCGATTTTGTTTGATTTAGATGGTACTTTATTGCCTGTTGATCAGGATGTTTTTACTAAACAATATTTTAAATTGTTAGCTGGAAAAATGTCAAACTATGGTTATGAGCCAAATAAGTTAATAGAATCAGTGCTTGCTGGTACTACGGATATGGTAAAAAATAATGGTGAAGAAAGCAACGAAAAGATTTTTTGGAAAAGATTTTTTAGCATCTATGGCAACAAGGCTGAAGACGATATGGCTTTGTTTAATGAATTTTATGCTGCGGACTTTCAAAAATTAAAAGATGTATGTGGATTTAATGATAAAGTAAAAGGTGTAATAGAGCAAATCAAACAAACGGGTGTGCGTTTGGTGGTGGCGACAAATCCACTATTTCCTAGACTAGCCACAGAAAGTCGTATTCGTTGGGCGGGCTTAGAACCAAATGATTTTGAGCTTGTGACAACCTATGAAAATTCTTGCTACTCAAAGCCTAATCCTAATTATTTTTTAGATATTTCGAAAAAACTTGGTCTTAACGCAAATGAGTGTCTTATGGTGGGAAACAATGTTAAAGAGGATATGATAGCTAAAAATATAGGAATGAACGTATTTTTGCTAACAAATATGCTCGAAAATAAAGATAATCAAGATATATCAATTTATCCAAACGGAAATTTTGATACCTTGCTTGAGTATATTAAGGATAATTAAAGATAAAAGCACCTTAAAGGTGCTTTTTAAGTCTGGTGTGAGTGGGCAGGATCGAACTGCCGGCGTTTCGCTTAGGAGGCGAACCCTCTTCCAACTGAGGTACACCCACATAATTTTTTAATTTAAAATACAATATTTAAGCCGTAAAAATTTATGCTAACTTTGTAAGTTTAGCATATTTTTTTTAATAATTCAACATATTTGATTATTTTTGCATTTAAAAGTTTTCTTTATTATGTATTATATTTATTTTTTACAAAAGTATTGAATTTTGACAAATTTTTGATATACTATATTTAAGATGTCTTGAGTCTAAATTCTCAATTTGTCTTATTTGGTGATATTAAATTGCGGTATTACTGCAATTAATAAAATTTGGAGGATTGTATGAATTTAAAAAGGAAAATTTTTACTTGCTTATTGGCGTTGTGTCTATGTTTCACGCCTATTGTTTTAAGTGGCTGTATCGGCGGTAATGAGAATCCAGGTGGCGATGACGATGAGGAAACCGGAATTGATATATCTAATTACATTCAAGGGGTGAGCACTGCCTATATTGAAGATGCTAGTGCCGTAAATGAAGAGATTGTAACAAAATACAAAGAACTTGGCGACAAGATCTTGATTGCACTAAGCAATACTTATGGTGAAAAAGGTGCAGAGCTCATTTATACAAACAGAACATACTTTAATGATGAAGGGATAGAACTTCCTATTCGTTATTATGAGACATTCCAAAACTCAATGGGACAAGATGAGTGGGCTTGGGGAAATACTGAGAGCAATGTATTTTCAACAACTAACAAAAATTTATTTATACAAAATATGTTTGAGGCTACATTAGGTTTGAACATATCCAACTCATATTTAAGTTCTAGTTTGGGTACATATGCATCAAAAGTAGATCACAAAGGGTTTTTCTATTATGAAGCAGATGCTATAGCTGAATACATACTAAATTATATAATTGGAGAGTCTGTAGTAGCTGAAGATAATGAGAAATTCCATGATGTGAATAATAATGGAACTTTTGATTACTATTATACTATTACAAATTATGAAGATTTAGAGAGATTTAAAGTTATTAACATAATTAGAGATTTTGATAATTCTAATGCTCGAGCTCAAGCTAGTACAAAATCTACAGAATGGAATAAAATTAATTTTGGCGAAGCGGATTTTACAACTTGGGATAAAATAGGTGATAATGAGCCTTATACTGCGGATGGGTTATATGCTGGATATTTCTTTGATGGCGATTTTGTTTATGACGGTAACTTCTTTTTAGGTGAGCGAAGTAAAGACTATAAGTGTGACCAATTGGAATTTTTATTATATCAATATGATAACTTAGATTCGCAAAGATATTGGGATAAGAGATATATAAGTCAAAATATTAGATTTATAAACACTGGTTCAATTGCAAAGTGTTTATATAGTTGTTTCAAAAATTATGTAAACACTGTGTATTATATCGTTTATTCTGCGGTGGAAGAGCTTAATTGGGAATTAGCTTCTAAAGCTACTTCTAGTTTATCATCTATTAATGATTACGGGCTTAGCATGGGAGGAGATGATTCCTTTACCGCTGAATATAAAAATTACAAATCAACCACAATACTTGCAAAAACTAATTGTAGCATGGATGCAATAGCTATGGCTTTTGAATTGGATCCTTCTATAACAGAATCAATATCTATAAGTTTGTATGCAAACTATGTTAGAACAGTAAATGGTGAGCAGGTTGCGACCAAAGCTAAATTGGGTGATGTAACCGTAAATCCAGGACTAATTAATATGGAAGGTACTCAAGGGGCTACAGAATTGTATGATTTAACATTAGCTGAGCCAGATAGGTTTGGTGCGCAAAGTACTGAGTTTTATGCGCTAGGTATCACTCAGTTTGATTTAAAAGCAGTTAATCTTTTATCATTAGGAAGCTATACGCTTCAACCATCTCCTTCATTTATTGGATCCAGTACTGAATTTAACGATCCAACTAATGATTTTGTAGAGATTTCTTTCGTTATAAATACAGATGGATATTCAGATGCAAAATTTAAATTTGCATTTATGACAATAAATGTTGAATAAACGCTATACAAATCAAAAAAAATTTGCTATTATTGTAAATAAAAGTATACAAATAGACAAAATTATTCAAAATAATAAGAGAATTTTGTTTTGTATAGGTAGTTGACGCAAACTTTGGTAAGACTCTACTTATTAAAGTAGCCTTTAGCCCTATAAATTTTGCGTCGATATTTACAAAAGTATAGGAGATAGTGGTATGTCGACTTTAATACACTTAAATGGTTTATTAGATGGTATATTGGATTTTTTATTCGGTTGGATTATTGACTTTTTTATGGGGGTGTTAAACCTAATATTATCAGTTGTCTATACTATTGCTTTTGGTGCTTTTTGTGCGATAATAGATGCGTGCCAATATATCTTTAGAATATTTGCAGGTACGGCTGACGCTATATATACTGAGGCAGGAGAGAATATATTTGGCGGTGAAAATTTATTTGGTGATCCTACAGGTAATATCCTTTTTGACTTTTTAATGAGTAGTACGGTCATAAGTATATTCGTTAAGCTTACAGTCTTAAGTCTATTCCTTATCATTATATTTACTATTGTTGCTATAGTGAAACAAGAGTATGCTACCGAAGTGACTAAACCAGAAAATAATAAGATGGCTATCGTCGCTAAATCTGGACGAGCTCTGATGTCTATATTTTTTATTCCTATTATATGTATCTTTGGTATATATGCATCAAATATGATACTTAAAGCCGTGGATTTAGCCACAAGCAATGGGGGTAATAGTCTAGGTGCTAGAATCTTTGTTGCGTCCTCGTTTAATGCGAACCGAGCCCGTATTGATGTAGAATTTTACAACGCATTATGCGGACGGGAATCCGAGTATACTTTACATAATACATTCGATGGATATTTTGCTGATGGTGCGACAAATACAGATAAGGGAATGGACATTGTAGCGACAAATGTTGATGAAGCCTTTTTAGCAAATGCCCCTTTCCCTAGTAAAGAAGGTAGTAATGAACCTATAGAGTGGGTCGAGGGTGATACTTTTGGTACTGGTATCAAATACACATTTGCTTTTGGTACCCCAGAAGCTTCAACAACGTTCTCTGTCAATAACTTTACGGTAGCACACTATTATTACGATCTATGGAAATTTGATTATGTAGTTGCTGCTGTGACTGGTATTTTTATGACGTTTATGTTCCTAAAATTACTAATTACATTGGCAAAACGTATCTATGAGATAATTCTCTTATTCTTAGCAAGTCCAGTGGTAGCATCTATGATGCCACTGGACGGGGGTAATGCCCTAAAAGACTGGCGAAAACAGTTTATTGCCAAGATATTTATGATATATGGTCCAGTAGTTGCGATGAATCTATTTATTTCAATATTTGGATTATTTACTAGCGTGGACAGTCTTGGTACTATAGTAAATGTACTGTTAACGAGCTTTGGAATTACGGAAGAGCCTCTTTCATTCGTTGGTCCAGCCGCTCTACCTTTCCTAGATGCTAGTAGTGCGATTTATAAGAAGTTGCCACTTCTTTATCAAGCATATCAATTGATACTATGTATCTTTATGTGTGCTGGTGTTATGGTTGTTGACCAAACAAGCAAATGGGTATCTAGTTGGATAGGTGCTGAAGATCCATTAGTTGCTGTTAAAGAAAATAACAAGGGCTTTAAAGATCGTATGACCAATTCAGCAAAAATAGCAGCAGCTATACCTGGTGCTGTCGGAGCTGCCGCTAAAGCAACTGGCAAGTTTGCACAAAGTGCTGCAAATGTTGCATCTAGACCTTTTAGAAAAAGGAAAGCAGAAAAAGAGTTTGCTGATGCTAAGAGTGATGCACGATCTAAATTTAAAGCTTCTAAGAAAGAAATGAGAAGTTTAAGAGCTAATGCGAGTGAGGCTGATAAAGAAGGCTTTAATCAAATTGAACAAGAATATCAAGGACTTATTGCTGGCGGGGTTACAGAGAAAGAAGCTAGAGAAATTATGTCAAATAATATTGCTGTAGGTAAGTATGCAGGAAGTGCAGAACTTCAGAAGCAGTATATGGGTAGTTTTGTTCAAAATCAAACAGCAAAGGCAGAAAAGAAGCATATCAAGAAAGAAATTAAGACTAGAAGTAAAATGAGTTTAAAAGCTTACACGCAATTGAACGCTGAAAAATATGTCCAAGAAAATAAACAGCGAAAAGCTAAAAAGGCTTCTGATACGAGAGCTGCTAACAGAAAAGCAGCCGCTGAGGAAAAAGCTCAAGAAGTAGCTGATAGACAGCAAATGTTGCATTTTATTTCGAATATAAATAACATAGAGACTCAAAGAGCGGCTACAGAAAAAGCTGCAAAAGAAAGAAGGGTTTTACAAAATAAAATCAACAAAGCAAAACCTAAGGCTAAAGTAAAAGAGAAAAATTTGAAAGGTGCACACAATCAAGGGAAAAAGGAATTCCGAACAAAAAATGATGACGAAAATTCATAACTTTTGATTTTTAAGAATGGCGACAATTAAGTCGTCATTCTTTTTTTGTCAAAATAACCTTAAATTCTTAAATGTTTTTGTTTTGTTTATATTTTTTAATATGATAAACTAGGTGGGTATGGAGGTTGTGTTATGGCAAATGATGTGTTGGATCAAGATTTATTAAAGGCTAATATATACTATGGTAAAGATGTAATATCTACTTTAAATGAGTATATAGTGAAGAATTTTAAATATCAAAAAATTCTCTTTTTTTGTAAGTCTAATGATTATAATTATATAAATGAAAATGTGCTTTCTGAAAATTATGAAAAAATTATTATTGTGTTAAATGATTTTAACATTGATAAGCTTGAAAAGATAGCTCAAAATATCAAATGTGATGTAAGGGCTCTGGTAGCGTATGGTGATTTTGAAGTAGCTCAAGCGGTGAAGTATTTTTCATGCAAAAATAATTTACCATACATCATACTAAAAAATGAATTACCTATAGTAGAAGAATTGATAGATTACTATATATTATATGACGGCGTGTATGTAGCAGAGAAATGTGGTCCGCCAGCACAGATATTGCTTGATAGCGAAGCTTTAAAGTCTGCTAGTCGAAAAAATATTTGTAGCTTAGTATATTCTCTATTGAATAAGCTGGGTTATTTTGAAGATTATTATTTGAATTATATTATTTATAAAAGTGAATTCAATTGCAATGATTTTTTGTGCTTTAAGGATATTTATATAGAAATATACAATTTACTAGAAAAACTGTCAATGCTAGATTCGGAATCCATCTTAAGACTTGGTGATATGGTGCTTTATATGAGTGCTTTACTTAAACGACTTAACTATGAGGTCGAGCGAGATAAAATATTTGTTTTTAGTAATTTGTATTTACTATTTACAGAGAAAAAATTCAATAGTTTTGATTTTATCCTTTCTGGGCAAATTGGTTTACAGGTCATTAATGGTATATATGAAAAATTTATCAAAGGAGTCGAAAATTTAACTTTTAGTTACATAGACATAGAGAAAAGAGTGGTTATGTTTGATAAATATTTTAAAAACTATAAACTAAACTATAACGGGTTTGAATTACCTAATATTGAAAAATTAAAGTTTGTTTTAAGTAGAAATAAAAATTTACTTTCTAATAAAATTCAAACGCTTGGTAAGCTATCCTCTAAGCTACTAAGTAAAAGTTTTCTTGTGCAAGAAGATAGCGGATATGCCTTATCAAAAGATACAGATAGCATATCTGTAGTAAAAGCAGTGTGTTTTTGTTCGGATATTGTGAGTGGAGATAATTTTTTAAAGATTATTCGTGATTATGGTGTGTTAGAGTTGTATGAATAGTAAATGTTTATATTCTATTTGACAAAATAAATGTTTTTTAAAGATTTAAATGCTGATTTTTAAAAGGAGTTTAAGAATAATTTACTAAAAGCTGTTAATACTTGGTCTATAAGGCTGAGTATTTTTTTAAGAAGGAATTATGAGACGTTTTTGGATATTTTTTGTGTTTATGTTTTTAGTAAGTGTAGGATATGAAACAAGTAATTATTTAGGTGATTTATTAAAGTCAGAGGATGCTACCTACAGCATTTATACTAATCAATCTATAGAGATGGAGGGTATAGAGGTGGTAAGTTTGGGCTTTGGATACATAATTAGTAGTGATACAGTGAATGGACAATATTTATATGATAGGCTTAAAAATAATTCGTACGGTCAAAGTGTTAGTTTGAAAGGCAATTTAAATGATTGTTATGCTATTATAAACCTTTTAGGTGTAAAGGTTTTAGAAAGTGAACACTTTGATAATATTTATAATATCTATGGTGAGGGTGATTTTGGAGAAAAAGTTGATGTTAATGGAGCAAAGGTAAATATTCAAATCGCATATCGTAGTGGGATGATAACTATTGGTTGCCCTATTATTCTAGGTTCGTATTAAAAAAAATTAGTTATTGTATGTATAAGTTTTGTAAACTTGTCAATATTTAAGGGCAAGGAGGGAATAAAATGGAAGTTGAAATTAAGAAATCTAGATGGGAAGCATTCAAGTCTTTTGTTAAGAAAAATATTTATTATATATTAATAGGCTTGGCGGTTATTACTTTGGCCGTGGTATTAGCTATAACGACTACTGTTGGCGGAAAACAAAATACCGAAGTCGTTCCACCAGGTCCGGATGAGCCAACAAATACCAATCCAATTGAAATAGTTGCTCCACTTGAAAATATTGAATTACTAAAAGACTATTCCGGTACAGATCTTATGTACAACGCCACTTTAAAGCAGTGGGAAGCGCATAAAGCTATTGATTTTAAGGCTGAAGACGGAACAAATGTACTAGCCATAGCTGATGGAACCGTTGATCAAGTGTATAAAAATTACACTTATGGTACTGTAATTGTTATCAGTCACACAGATGGTTTGAAGAGTGTGTATTCTTCGCTTAATGAAGAAACAAATGTCAAGGCTGGCGATACTGTGACTGCTGGTGCTGTAATAGGTACTGTTGGTAAGACTGCAAACAATGAATTTGTTGATCAAGCTCACTTAAGATTTGAATTATACAAAGACAATACTTTAGTCGACCCTAATGAATATATTTCATTATCTGACAAATAATCAAAATACTTGCAAATAAAAACGTCAAAGTACTTGTAATTACAACAAAAATGTTGTATAATCTTCCTAAGCTAATAAGCTTTAAGGAGATTAGAAATGTTTGAGAAAGTAAGAAAACTTATCGCCGAACAATTAAATCTAAAAGAAGATAGCATTACTCCTAATTCTAGAATAGTTGAAGACTTAGGCGCTGATTCTTTGGATATGGTGGAAATGCTTATGACTTTGGAGGAAGAGTTTGGCGTTAGTATAAGTGATGAAAAAGCAAATGAATTAAAAACAATTGGAGATATAGTTGCCTTTTTGGAAACTAAATAAAAAAGAATCTTTCGTTTTATTGCGAAAGATTTTTTTTTAGAGTTTGAGTACAAATTCATTTTTTAGTAAACATAAAATCAAAATGCAATTTTTGTCATAATTTGTCTATTTACGTCATAGTTTTAAATAACTAGGAGGTGAATATGATAGCTAATGATTATGACAAAAGAGCTATTAATTTAGCTTATTATATAATTCAAACCAAAGCGACAGTTCGTAAAACGGGTGTTGTATTTAATCTTAGTAAAAGTACTGTACATAATGATGTGACGAAAAAGCTGCCGAAGCTGAGTAAAGAGTTGTACGAGCAAGTGGATGCAGTTTTAAAAGAAAACTTTAGAGTGAAACATTTAAGAGGTGGAGAGGCGACAAAAAGAAAGTATAAAAAGCACGGTTAATATTTAGTCGGTCGGTTTTGTTTTTGTTCTTGGCTTTCGCTCGGGTATAGGTAGAAGATTGTTTCGTTCACCGTGTATAAGTGCACCGTGAATGTGTTCTACCACTTTTGGTACATCTTTATTGATGGTTTTTAACAAGTTTTTGACATATTCTCTTTTCGTATGTTTGTCAGCTGGACAGCAGTTGTGGATTATTGGCAAATCTTTGGATGCGCCGATAATTTGTTTTTCTCTCACATAAATAAGCGGTCGAATAACGGTTGCATTTACTTTATCTAGATAGGTTTTTGGCTCAAAAGTGGACAATCTACCCTCATAAAACATAGATAACATAAACGTCTCAACAAGGTCATCTGCGTGATGTCCTAAAGCTATTTTATTGCAATTTAGATTTTTTGCTTCATTGTTTAATATTCCACGTCTAAGCTTTGCGCATAAAGAGCAAGGATTTGATTCCTTTCTTGCCTCAAAAACTATTTTGTAAATGGCACTATTAACAATGTGTAATTCCACCCCTATATCATCACAATATTGCTTTAGTTCTGCGTAGTCGGTCTTCCCATCAAATAGATCTATAGCTATCCCGATAAGCTCAAAGTTGGATTTCGAAAAACGTTGATATATTTTAAGCGCGGTAAGTAGCGTTAAACTATCTTTTCCGCCAGATACTCCGACAGCGATTTTATCCCCATCTTGAATAAGATCGTAATCTTCTACAGCACGCCTTAAAAGTGATACAATTTGTTGCATATTAAATTCCTTTTTTTGATTTTTTTAACAAAAAATTTTTTCAAAAAACATTTTATCACACATACAAAAATAATTCAACAAAAAGCTACAATTCATTTGACTTTTAATGTGTTTTTTAGTAAAATTTACTATGTAAATTTATACCTTATTTAGCTTTGTAATTTTTGTGTATTTTTAATACAATAATTTGTCAAAAATTGTATATAAAAACGTTGCTAAATGGGTAGATTAATTAGAGGAGTAAATTTTATGCTAAAAAAGAAAATTTATGGTTTACTATCTGTAGTTTTAATGTTTGTGAACATTGGGCTAGTAGGATGTACGCAAGGTGGTAATAATATTACGTTAGATGTAAGTACTGATAATATTACCATTGTTTTAGGTGAAGAACCTGAAAATGAATCTTGGGAGATGAATACTGCTAAATTTACGGTATCTACCAATGTAAGTACTCAAGTTGTCTATCGTATAGAGAACGAAGGAGTTATTAGGGTGGATACTGATACGGAGCATTCATATAGTACCACTAAAACAGCTATTGTTACAGCGTTAAAGACTGGTACAGCCAAGATTGTTGTGTTTACACCTGAAAGCAGTAGTGTCTATAAGGAGATAATTGTTAATGTTGTACAACCTATAACGTCTATTGAGTTTGTGCAAGATTATGCTTTGTTTATACCTATAGGCGAACAGCGTGCTATAGATATAGATAATGCTTTCAATATAGAGCCTTTGTATGGGAATAAAAATGATCTTAGATTTGAGATCATTGATGACCAATATAATCTTGGAGCTACTATAGATGAGATAAGTGGAGTTATAGATGCAAGCAATGTTACCAATGTAGGTAATATCACAGTTCGTGCTTATACCACTGAAGAAATTTATGCCGATACCATTGTTCATATAGTTTCGCCTATAAGTGGTGACGATGTGAGTGTAGCAACTGAAGCAGGTGATATAATTATGTCTAATGGTGAGTTTGTTTCAGAAGCAGGTAATAAAATAACACTTATCAAAACTACTGAAGAAAATAGTACAATCACTCTAAATGTAAATGTCAATAGTCTAAGTGAGTATGAGATTGACTTGACTATTGCCAATCCAAAAGCAATTACATATCAAAAAGTGGGCTCAAGCTCTTTTGTTATAAAAGCTTTGGAGCTTGGTCAATCTGATTTGAATTTTAGCATCAATATTTTAGGGGCTACTGGCATAGAGCCTTATGAATTTACTCTAGATGTAAATGTTTATGATAAACCTTTGGATATCAATATAAATGGTTTAAGTGCTTCGAGTATGGATTATGTGTACAACACAACTATTTATAACAACTATAATCAAGGTGAATTAGGCACTCCATTTAGGTTTACTTTAAATCCTAGCACTGTGACCGAAGAAAACAGTGATTTAACAATAACTTTTAACAACCCTAATACGGCGGTTAATGCTATAGCAGTCTTTAATGTTTATGGAGATAGATTGGGTATCCGTTATGACGCAAATGGTAATATGGTGTCACTTGAGCCATTTACTATAAAAGCTGGAGATACGATATATATCAAAAGCACTTTAAATCAAGTCAATTCAGAACAATTTAGCTTTGTTGTGTCGTCGGTATTCTCGGTTAATTATCCTCCAGAAGTCTCCGCGACAGTTAATCTTACTTTAAGAGAAGGTATCAGTGAATTCAGTTATGATAGGTCTAATCTGTATATAGAGCAAGGACAAAGTCAAACTGTTTACTTGAATGTTGGCAGGGATAATGCTGATACTTCAGGTATATATTATGAGGTGGAAGGCGATGCTGTAGAGGTCGTTAAAGTTACTGGTGATGAGGCAAATAATAGAAATTATATCATAATTGGGCAAAAGCTCGGTGATGCAGTCGTAACTTTTTATAGCGGAAATGGTTTTGAAATAGTTATAAATGTGAAAGTTTACAATCCTCTTACTGAGTTACTGCTTACTTCTGAGTCTCCATTGCAAAATGGTGCTATAGGGGAGCGAGAGTTTGTAAATGATAGTTTAGCGTATATAGCTGTGGCGACGGGTAGTAGATTTAATTTGCAATACATTACTAATCTTGGGGCTAGCGTTGCAAATGTGAGGTATGAAGTTATAAATGGTAATACCTACGTCTCTACCACATCAGAAGGTCTGGTTAGTATATTAGGTACTGGTACAGCTACAATTAGGGTGAGTGTATACGGCTATGATCAGACTGGTATTATGGCTGATCCTTTGTATAAAACGGTTACCGTAGAAGGGTATGTACCAGTTAGTAGTATTGCACTTAACAATACCACACTATATCTAAAAGATTATGAATCTGTAGGTTATTATAGAGTGGCTGAGTATAGTCAAAAGCAATTAGTGATAAATACTTATCCATCCAATGCCGAAATAAATGAAGAAGATATCACTTGGACCTTGGTTGGTGAAGGCGGTAGCATCACAAACACAACTGGTTTTAGCACGTTATTTACAGCAGGCCCTTTAAATGATTTTGATTCGACTACTTTGAGAGTATTAGTTAGCGTTATAGACCACGGCCGTGTATTCTCTCAAGTATGTAATATAGAGGTTACTAAGGCTATCAAAGTTGAAGATGTTAGACTGGTAAATGTATTTAATAGTGAGATTTACTTTGATGGCCGTGATGGCTTAGGTGCTGAAGCGACTACATTTAATGTTCTCGCAAATACATATCCAACTAATGCATTTAACAATGCTTTGAGATATATATACATACACACCGATGAAGAAAATACTTCTCCTGTATTTAGCGTGGATGCTATGGGTAATGTTCGTCCTATTAGAGGCGGTAGTGCTATATTGAGGATAGCTGCTGAGGATAGTTTTGTAAATATGGGCGAACCAAGTGTGTACACTGATGTGAAAGTTGTGGTTGCTGATGGAAAGACAAAAGAAACGGCTTATAGATTATATGACGCTCAAGATTTGCTAGATATAGGTAAAAATAGCAATTCATTGAATAGCTTCTATGTACTTGCTAACGACATAGATTTAAGCAGTATAAGTTCATGGACTCCTATAGGCGTGCTTAATGGTCAAATAAATGAGTTTAATGGCTATCTTAGCGGTCAGTATATTGTGGGTATAGGAGATAATGAACAAGTTATATCTAGTAGATTGTACGGTATAAATTTAACTAAAGGCGTTAATGTATCAAATGAAACGACAGATACTAGCGGTACCGTTACAGAAAATATTTTCATTGCAAGCCTATTTGCTAAGCTCGGTTCTTCGGCTCAATTTGAAAATTTAGAAATTGAATATGAGAGCATAAGTATTGACTTAAGTAGTGCTAATTATTCATCAGTATATGTTGGTGGATTAGTAGCGGTGCAAGAAGATTTAAATGACGATGGCGTCGAAGATGAACAACGACTGGAGGAGGGGGAGTTTGTCTTTGAAAATGTTGAAATTAACATTAATAATGTAAATATTTCTAATGCAAGTTCTAGACAAAATGTATATTTCGGTGGACTTATTGCTAACTACAGATCTACCGTACTCATTGATTATATAGATAGTTGTACTGTAAATGCTACGAATGTATCTATTAGTGGTACGGCAAATTCGTTGTATGCAGGTGGTTTAGTTGGTTATATTGATGCTTTGGCTACTATACAAGGAACATATACACAAAGTACTGAAACTGGTGTCAACTATGGTAGTGTGTTTGGTGATGCTGGGTTTGATGTTGTTGCTGACTTTAATATATCTGCGAGTGCTACAAATAGCGCTGTAGGTGGACTAGTTGGATATGCACAAAATGTTATAAGTCTATCAAATGTAGGCTTTAAGGGTAGTATCAATGCTACAAGTGTTGATAATGTTGGTGGACTAGCTGGTGTGTTTATTTCAAACAACACTTCGTATATTAATTTGGGCATATCTGTAATAAATACCGTTACTACTTTTGGTAAGGTGGTTGGACATAATAATGTCGGCGGTTTAGTAGGTGATGCGGACGTCAGAATATTCAACGCTATAGTAGAGAATTATGGCGATATAATAGCTCAAGGTAATCAAAACGTTGGTGGCGCTATAGGTAATTTAAGAGATGGAAGGATTTCTCTTGGTATGGTTACTAGCAGTAACAATTCCGCAAGCGTTGTAGGTGTGACTAATGTCGGTACCATGATAGGTAATATGGCTAGTGGATTACTTGAGGCTGTATATACCGATATCAGTACTAGCGTAACAAATATTGTTTTAGTTGGTACGTCTGGTAATAATGCTCACGTTTCAAATTCTTTTGTTACGCAAGGTGCAATAGGTGTATCCAATGCTACTAATTGTTATGCTGTGACAGATTATAGCTCCGCTATTAACGCGTGGAATGCTTTGACTGAGAAGCGATTTGAATTGAGCGAAATATTGAGCTCAGTGGTGGATGAGAATAATCAAATTATTACTGAATATTATACAGCTCAATGGTTGCAACCTGGTACAAATGGCATCAATGATCAAGTTAATAATGGTTATCCTATATTTGGGCTTGTTGATAGTTTGCCTTTCTATAACGTAATACCAACAAGTATAGAAATTACTATTAAAGAAAATAACAGCTTATACAAAATAGACGATAGTAATGTCTTGATGTTCTATTATGAATTGACACAAACTTTAATAGATAATACATCTGCTAAAGATTTGGCTACATTGTACAAAAATGCTTTGGCTTTGAATACTATTGATTTAAATGCTATAGATTTTATTGAAGTTAATGTATACCCTCAATCTTTTAGAGTGATTAGATTGGATTTGGAGGCTTTGGCTACTGATAGCAATGCAAGTAGCGACGTCTTACAAACGACCGCAGATGGAAAAGTTATTATCCAAAAAGAAGGTGTAGCTAGACTAAAAGTATCTAGCGTCATCAATCCAGAAGCAAATGATGAATTGTATGTAAATACTTTGAAAAGAGTCACAAGCTTTGCGTTAAATTCAAGCGACCTTGGTAATTCGTCAGAGGCACTTAACAGCAAGGATTTTGAGATAAGAAAAGGTGAAAGTGGATACTATTTTGTATATTTGGAAAATTACGATAAATTAAATAACATAAATTACAATTACACCGATAAATTTGAAATTGTATACACCATTTATGCTACTGAAAATGATAACTTAGTTAACATTGTAGTTGATGCGGAAGGTAATCCTACAAGTTATACAGTCAATCATATTATAGATAGGTTAAACTTCAATGATGTTGATTTTGAAGTGGCGTATAATTTTGATTATCAATTTGAAACGGATACTGAAGGTGAATTTGAAAATATCACATACTTGATGAATTCAAATAAACAACTGCCTCAAGATTTCTTGACTAAATGGGCTAACGGTGCTGAAGTTCAGTATGTGCCAGGTGATACTATCGATGTGTATAGGTATGCTACTTACAAACTAGAAGTGAATAAAGTAGATAATTATATAGCTTATTATGAAGATGATGAAATAGCTAATATTATGCCTATATATCTGTATTCCTTGTCTGCTAAATCTTATACAGACGGTATGCATATAATTAATACCTTACAAGAAAGTCATATAGGTAATACTCCGCTAGAGGGAAGTGAGTATACAGTCAATGTAGCTCTTAATTATGTAGTTGACAAATTTACAACATCAAATGATGTTTTATCTTCACAGAAGGAATCTATATTAGTAAAAGATGTTGCGAATAGTTTGACCAGTTTTGATTTGGTAATATATGATGGTGCGATAAGTATAGAATCTACTATCAATAGTGCCGTGAATGTGCCTGGTGATGTTGTAAATGTGGGGATAACATTAATTACAGATAATAGTAGTGATGAATTAGAAGTTGTAGAAATTGAAGATGTTATTATAGAACTTAGCAAGGTAGAAGAAAAGGCTATAGAGGGTGGTAAATATCAAAAAGACTATACACTATCTGTAAGTTTGGTGGATGAGTTTGATGTTAGACATCTTTCTACCAATAAAGAGTTGAATATAGAGGTTTATTCAACGCTACTTGAAGATAAGAGATTGATTGTACCTGTTACTTTTGTTCCTCAACAAGTACAGAGGATGAATATCTACAAATATGCTGTAAGTAATGTTTCAAATAGCAACTATGAGGCATATGGCGTAAATGATTTGGTTATAACTACAAACGAACCAAGCATTCTTCAAATAAATGTTTATCCATACTATAGTCATATAGATGAGATAGAGATTAAGAGTAGTATGTATGAAGATACTTCAATTCTCTTTGAACAAATGATTCATACAACTGGGCAAAATTATAGAAGACTAATCCCTCAATCTCAAGCAACTGATGACCGTTTAGGTTTGAATTTGCAACAATATTCTAGATACGCAGAGGATGGCGTAACTAGAGTGTATGACGGTAATCTGTATGTGAAGTTGTTACTGAATAACAATGTACCAAAAAATACAGAATTTACCATTACTATTAACGCGTACAACTATGATGTATTAGGTAATAGAGTGCTAGTCTCGACAAATAGTGTTGTGTTGTTATCTGAAGAGATTCCAGAATTAGCTGTGACAACAGCTACCGAATCGCCATATATAGTAAAAGGTGTCCAAAATATTCTCAATGTCAATTTCAAACCGACGGCTGATGGACAAGATTATAGCCAAAATGTAACCGTATCGGTAAAGGGTGCGGATAATAATTATCAGACTTACATACCTGATGAATCCAATATGTTTGGTTTGGTAGATTACAAAAAAGGCGCTGTAACTACTGAAGATGGGCGTCGAATAAGCGAAGATGTATTGAACGTCGGTATAGGTGTGCCTACAGGTGCGCGAATTACTATTGTTTATACGGTCAGATACCAAATAAATAATATTGAAAAAGAGCTTAATGTGTCCAAGACCTTTACAGTGGTTGATTATGATATACAAAATATTTCGATATACTCATTTGGCTCTGAGTCTCATATCTTAAATATGGATGTAAATGAAGCATATCAATTTGGTGTGGAAAATGTATTATTTAAAGTTGCTCCAGAAGACTATGAAGACGCTAGCAATGCTTTCGGATATAATGAAGCGTTTGAATCTGAGTATTACAAATTATACTATGGCTATGGTGTAGTGGGTGACCGCACGGTAAATGTAAGTTATAACGCTGGAAATGGTACATTTGAGTATGATGGTAAACCTGTCGTCGCTATTACGGAGCTAACTGCCGATGGGACTTTCACAAGTACTTTTAAGTATAAAAATGAAATAGATGGCAATGTAACATATTCTGAAATTGAGAGCTTTACTCCTGGCGTTTATTTGAAGATGTTAAGTGCTAAGAGAACTTTACAAAATAGAGTGGATTTCTTTAAGAGACAAACAGCTCCAAATACTTACGAATCTTTCATAGATTATAGTGATCCTAATGTTGGTGTATATGTAAGACAATCTTTAAACGAAACGGATTATGAAATATCTGGTTTGAGATACGCTTATAGTTTGATAGGTGTTACTCCAATGATGAATCAAACTATGATGATGAGTATTGATTATGCGTATAATGATGATGGTGAGTTGATATTCGATTCACTTCCTAGTGAACACGCTAATTATACTGACTATTATACATACAATATTCAGACTCGTACTAGTTTTGATGTACCTATCCCAATCTACACTCAGCAAGAGCTTGCAGAGATGACGGCTGGCGAGAACTATATATTAATGAATGATATTACGCTCGTTAATTGGGTGCCTATTAGTACAGGTATAAGCAGTCTTGATGGTAATGGGTATAACCTGATAATCAGGAATTTTGATACAAGTACTGGCAATATAGGTTTGTTCAATACCGTGCAAGAGGATACAATTCTAAAGAACATTACCATTAATATTAGTCAGATGGAATCCGTCATAGATATGTATAACTTTGAAGAAGTGTATTTTGGACTTTTGGCGGTGACTAACGAGGGTACTATAACGAATTGTGCTATAAGTGCGGAAAATTTAGATGGCTCTCAAGTATCTTCTGGTGCGGAAAAAAGCATAACTATTAATACTAATACACTACTAGATGGTACTTTAGTAAGAGTGATGGCTGGATTGCTTGTTTATGAAAATAATAATGCCATTACAAATAGTAGAGTCGGTGATGCTGGTGTAACTGGTGACACTATAACATCAAGCAGAATCATATCCTTGACAGCTGCGGGTGATTTGGCTGGTTTTGTATGTCAAAATGGTGGACATATCAGTTCTAGTTATGCAAAACACATTAAGATTATCAACACTCTTGATGTCGCAAGCAATAGTCAGACTGCTGGATTTGTAGCTGCTAATGGTGGTACAATTGTAAGTAGTTATGTAAGAGGTAGTCAGCAGTTAAGTGAAGATGAAGATAGTTTATATAGTGAGTATGGCTTACTAAGTTCAAATGGTTCAATAGGTGGCTTTGTATACAGTAATAGTGGTAGTATACAAGATGCTTATTCAAATATAAATATTCAATCAAACGCTAGAACCGCGGGGTTTGTATTTAGCAATATAGACGAAGGGACAATAACTAACGCTTACAGTGCGTCAAAGATCTCCACTAATTCAGCATTACATATGCCGTTTATAGGTGTAGATGATAAATCAGTAATCCAATGTGATGATCCAAATAATATTACAAACGTGTATTATTACGTTGAGAATAATAAAGATTTTGAGGCTAGTGCTGTAGAAGAATTAGCTAGTCCAATCTTAAAATCAAATTTTGGAACGCAGTCAAATTTTGCTGGCTTTGCATTTAGTGTTGCAGGTGAATACAATGCTATATGGACAATGACAGATGGCTATCCTGATCTATACGAAGCGAATGTTGAAACAATTTCAGAGCGAGAGCTTATTATAAATGAAAACAATCAAATCGAATATTACTATAAAAACAACTATAATTTAGGTACTGAGGAGAACCCTTACATAATAGCTAGTGCTTCTGATTATAATTATTACTTTGGTTTGGGACTTAGAACTGATAATTTAGTGGAGTCTAAGTATTTCAGACTCATAAATGATGTTGATTTCGAGGCTGAAGATGCTACTATAGATGCTATAACAAAACAATTGACTCTGTACAATACGAGTATTGAAGGTAATGGCTTTACTATTAGTAATGTTGTCATTACAGCTGATATATATGATGACGCTGAATCAACGGGATTGTTTAAGAGGATTTATTCAGTTAAGGAAGATTCTACTCTGGAGAGCATATACAAATCAACAATTAAAAACCTTAACATTATTATCAGAGAAGGTAATGGTGTTGGCGTAAGTTATGTTGGTGGTCTTGCTGGTATTGTAGAAGATAGCAATATATTTAATGTGGATGTATCTGCTATAAATTACGATGAAACTAGCGTCATAAAGGGAAACAATGTAGTAGGCGGTCTTGCTGGTGTAATAAGAGGTGATTGTGTAGTATTAAATATCACTTCAAGTGTGTCAGTAGAAGCTAGCTTTAGAGAGAGTAGCGGGGATGAATTGCCTAACTACTACATTGCAGAGACCAAAGATGCTACAAATGTTTCACACGCAGGTAGTATCGCTGGTGTTGTAGATATAATTGAAGATGTTGTTGGTACAGCTTCCTCAAGTAGTGATAGTGAAGATAGCTCAAGAACAGCTAATAGAGATAAGGTATTCTTAGTTCAAAATGCAAATGTTCAAAATGTTTCAGTTAGCGGGCCAATCACGGTAAATGCTGAATTTGCGGGCGGATTATTTGGCTATGTCGGTTCAAATACTCACATTTATAATGCTAATTTTGAAGTCACTATCGAAGGAACTCAATACATTTCATCTGACTATACAGCAGGCGGACTTGTGGGTATAAACTTTGGTAAGTTGACTCAAGCGAGAATAGAACACTCTACTCAAGAGCAAGAGGCAATTGATGAAAGCATTGAGAATAATCTACTTAATGGTGACACTATAAATAGAGGTAAAACTGATTTATTCCAAGGAGATCTAGTGTATGCTGGTGGTATAATCGGAATGAATATGGGTGGACACCTTGAGTATGCTTATTCGCGTGTGGATATTGTGGCTCAAAATACTGAATCAAGTTCTACTAATGTAAATAGAGAACAATATTTAGGTGGCTTGATAGGTATTACGTATGGTGGTAAAGTAATGCAAGTGTATGCTTCTGGTACAGTAGTTACAAAATCAAACGACCGTTCTTATGCTGGTGGTATTATTGGTCGTGTGGACGACTTTAATATCCAGATTGCATCTGACGATGTGTTGGATTCTACAGAACTTCAAATAACTGATGTGTACGCTTTAAATTATTGGGATAACTTAAGTATTGTTACACGTAATGGCGGTAGATATGTAGGTAAGATTATTGGTTATAGTAATAGTGACCTAATACAAGACTTAAACCCAGAGGAAGATTCATTAAATAGAGTTGCTTACATAATGAATAATGAAAGCAATATATTTAGCGGATTGACAGATACTTATTATACACTCAAGCTTGTAGGTGATGGCCGTTATGCAAGCTTAACTACTGATGAGTTTGTTCCTAGTGATCTTAAAGGGCAATATTTAGAGACCTTAAATATGATGTTTGAACAAACAAGTAGTAGTATAGCTACGGTTAGTAATTTCTTCACTGGACTTCACGATGAGTATTGGATTAAATATCCTGATTCAATATATCCAGTGTTTAAAGCAGGTGCAAAATCTAGCGAACAACCTATTTATACAGCTAAAGATTTTATTGATGAGGCAAATAGGACACCATACAAGACGTTTGTTATTATGAATGACTTAGATTTTAGTGGTATTACAAAGACAGGTTCGCTCATAACATCGTTATTTACTGGTGATATTGTTTCTGGCGTAGTTAATCCAGAGAACACAGAAGAAAGATTATCTGTAAACTTCTACAATATTACTCTTAACGCAGATGAAAATACTACAAATTTGGCTTTGTTAAGCAGTATGAGAAAGGCATCTATCTCTAATATTAACTTCCATTTTAAAGAGGTAGCCACTAGTAGTGCTACAAGACTTCAAAATGTAGGTTTAATTAGTGCTGTGGAAGAATCTACAAGCTATAATAATGTGCATGTCGTTATTGATAGTAGAGCCTATACATTAGTTGATGGCGAGGGAAATGACATAGAAGTAGCAGGTGACAATGAAGATGTCGAAGAAAATGTAGGCGATAAACTTATAACTAAGGCTACAAACGACTATGGTGGTATAACTATTGATAATGCAAACAATATAGGTGCATTTAGTGCGGTAAGTAATGGTACTACTGTAGTGAATGGATGTAGTGTTTCTGGTTCACTTACTAGCGATGGCGTGAGCCCAAGTAGCTATACTTTGAAACAAGGCGGTTTCTTTGGAAGCAGTAATGTTTTAAGAATTAGCAATAGCTATGTGGATGCTTTCTCAAATAATGTAACTATTAGTAGAGGTATACCAAAAGCTAATAGAACAGATAAAACAGAAGGTGATATTATTACTGGTGTAAATATGATTAACTTCAAGCCTAATACCAGCTTCTCATTTAATGCATATCTAGGCAATATAGTAGGTGAAGTTACTGGTAATATCACAGCAAATACAGTGAGCGTAATTACAAATAATACCTTTACTAGAAACGATACTGAAGGTAATATTAGTGCTCGTATAGGTGGTATGATGGGTTATGCTCAAAGTGCCACATTGAATAATTGTAATGTATTATCTAACTCTTATCCACAAACTAGTAATAATCCTGATATTAATGTGTCTGGAGCGACTAGATTGTACTTAGGTGGTGTTGGTGGAGAAGTCCTTAATGTTACCGCAAACAATATCCGAGTAGGTAAAGTCGATAACATAAAGACTGATGCTGGCACGACATCAACAATTTATAAGGTAAATATTTCAGCTGAAATTAAGGCAAGTACTCTAGAAAGTAGTGTAGGTGGTGCATTCGGATATGCTATAAATATAAACAACAATAGCCGATCAGCATCAGCATCTTCGTTTGTGTATGCTGATATTGATGTGTCTCATACTAGTAAGCCAGATTCTGGCGCAGTTGTGTCGGTTGGTGGATTTGTTGGTAGGATGTTAAACTATGCTAACAGGTCTAGCGAAGAATTTATCCAAAGCAAGATAAATACAGTCGGAACTATCAATGTGAATAATTTAAGCAATGCACACGTTGGTGGTATAATAGGTACTGTGGTAAGTAATATTGATTTGGATGCTTCAGGGGATTCTGAGAGGGTGTATGTTTGTAGGACAATTCTTCAAAATTCTTATAGTTTAATGAATATCACTGCGACTAATACTGAGACTTTGGTTGCTGGTGGAGCTATAGGTAATTCTTCTTACTCAACCTCTACAAGTAACGACAATACTGGTAGACTTGAAGTGAATTATGTAATGTCTGCCGGGTACATAAATGCAGTAGGCGCAACTAATGTTACTGCTGGTGGATTAGTTGGGGTGCATTTAGGTGAGATAAACTACTCAATTGTTGCAACTACTATATTCACAGATGAAAGAGTTACAGATGATAAAGGAGTAGGGTTCAATTCTAATATTGTCATAGAACTCGTTGCTGGTAACCATTCTTCAACCAGTGTGGTCGAAATGAATGGTGTAGTGATTGTGGACGCTTTGACGATGTCAAATGTCGGATACAACAATAGCTTAGGTAATTATGTTTTGAGTAGTAATGGCGATGTTTATGAAGAGAATGAGACAATTACTCAAGAAGAGTTGATTGACCTTGAGACCTCAAGACTTGGTTCTGTATATCAGACAGAATTATATGATTTTGAAGTTGAAGACTATGAGTCAGGATTTGGTAAAGGTAGCGTGTTAAGCCCTATCCTTGTAACCAACGCTACAGAATTTAGTAACGCTAGAGCTAATAAGGGCGATATCTTATACTATATGCAAACAGAAAATTTTGTATTTGATAACATTAACTTTGTGGATGAATCTACCTTATTTAATGGTGTATATAACGGAAATAATAAGATTATAACCTTGACAAGTGAGAATGCTATTGATTTCACAAACTCTAGCAATTACGGATTGTTTGGTATTATTAATTCGACTGGTGCAGTAAGCAAACTTGCTATTATGGTGGAAGATTTAACGATTAATCAGATAAATGATGTAAACTTTGCTGTGCTTGCAGGTGTTAATAAGGGTACAATTTATGGCGTGTATGTAAAAGGTAACATAAATATTGCTTCAAATGTAAGCAGTGTAACCAACTTTAAGTTGGCGGGGGTTGTATCTGATAATGCTGGTGTTATTAGTACCCTGATAAGCGATATAAAGATGGTCGGCAAGAATCTAAAAACGACCCTGGATATAAGTCCTGTTATGTCAAATATTAGTTATGGTATATTATTTAATGCTATTATTCTTGGAAGCATTGAGATATATAATACCAGCACCAGCTATGAAGATATAAGACCATATACATCGGCTAATATAGATATAGGTGAGATTACCAATGCTGGTACAGGTATTGTTAATGGTGTGCTTATGGCGACTAATATCTTCTCAATGGATGATAAGGTGAAGTATGGCTTATTTGGAACTGGCGAAAGTACGATCATGTATCAATCTATTTCATTTGACAATTCCATAATTGATTCAGGCATAAGTAGTAATAATAGCAAACGTATAGTAGCTATATCAGATAGTTACGATCAATTAAATAGTGCTAGATTAAACAGTAGTTACTTCTTGTATAATTCTGGTATATCTTATGGCTATAATTATGGCTATCCATATTTTGTCAACTTTTTAAATTTCCAATTAGAAGATAATTCACCTATTGTGGTGACTCAAAAAGAAGAAAATGGCGTAACATACAGTTTAATTAATAACATTACAACATTCTATTACAATATTAATAAAGACAATGTATCAGGAAATTATCAAGTGATAAATAACCTAATTCAGTTAGATCAATCATATGAATTTGGTAGTAGAAAAGGCGTATCATTAAGTGACGCTAGACTTGATTTTGCTGGAAATGTACTTTACAATATCAAATTACATGCAGCAGGGACTAGAGAGAGTAAGACCAATAATTCTATGTTCTTGAATGCTAATAATAGTACAATATCTAATTTAAAATTGGCTATTTATTTTGAAAGTAATTTATTGACTTCAACTAATATAGATGCATTTAGTATATTGCTTCATAATATGGTGAATTCGACGCTACAAAATATACGTTTGACAGATATTTACTTTGCGAATGATGGAGTAAAAACTAATAACTTCATCAAGACGACAGATAAGATGTCTGTAGCCGGTGTGGTTATCAATGCTACAAGTTCAAGCCTTATTGATGTAGTCAATACATATACTATACAGGCTACTAATTCTACGACATCAGAGATGAAGACTGCTGGTATAGTTGTGAAGCTCGAAAATTCGACAATGCAAGGATGCAAAAATTACGGTTCTGTGACTGCTATAAATAATAAGTCGGCAGGCTCAAACGGTGATAATGTCGCTGGTATAGCATATGAAGTTACTTCAAACTCTACCATTGATCATTGTACAAATTCAGGTAGAATCACTGCAAGTAATGGAAAAGATGCGTCCGGCACGGATAGTAGCGAAAATGGCAAAAGAGGTGGCGATGGTGGTAGTGCTGGTGGTATAGCATATGTTACTAATAACTCAACCATCACGTGGTCCACTAACACAGCAAGAATAACAGGCGGTAGTGGTGGTGATGGTTCCAATGGTAACAATGGCACAAATTCTACCCATCCTAGTTCAGTAAATAGCAGTACTGGTTGGCCTGCATACATTTATTACTATAATCCTTATGGGTCAACTTCAGGTAAGAAAGGTGGCGATGGCGGAAATGCAGGTTATACTGGAGGTATTGTGGCAAAAGCTGAAAATAATGCACTGATACAAAGTAATACTAATACCAACACTGGAACTATCCAAGGCGGAAATGGTGGCGATGGTGGCGATGGCGGTAAAGGTGGTAATGGTGCTGATGCTACGGTTGAGATAAAGTTTTACTTTGTATATACTGATTGTATTGTTAAATATTCTTCGTCTGGCTCATTTGGTGGTAATGGTGGTAAGGGAGGTAATGCAAATTTAAGATATGGACAGATTATCGGAACTAAAGACACATCAGTAACTATGAATTCAAATAATACTGCTAGTGAATCAGTAGTAGAAACTGTTTACTGTGGTGCTGGTGGTAATGGTGGAGCTGGCGGTAGTGGTGGCGATGGAGACTCGGCTGATTATATAATTCAAAATGTAGTTCAATTGCGAGCATGTAATGGCTCAAGAAGTGGCTATGCAGGGACTACAGAGCTAAACACGAATCAAAATTACAACCAAGGTAAGTCGCGTAGTTCTACATACGGTTCTGGTGGAGCTGGCGGATCTGTTTGTTATGGACATCCAAGAGTCGCCGTTCAGCCTAACACCTATAGATAATTGAATACTAAAACTGTGAAGGGAAAGGGAGACCTAAAACTTCAACAGTTTTAGGTAAACATCTAAATTAAAGATGTTTACCTAAGACTGTCATAGTCTTAATTAAATTTTTTAGGAGATAAAATTATACAATGAGAGGAAAATTTGCTTGTCTAATGGTGATATTGCTATCTATTGTGACATTAGGTTTTACTGGGTGTACTGGCGGTAGTAGCAATTTCTCATTTAGACTTTCAACAAATGAGGTTAATATCATAATGGGGGAAGCGGACGAATCTGGCGAAGTGAATACTCAGTATGTAACCGCTGATATCGAAAATAATAACAGTAATTCGTCACTACTTTTTAGAATAGAAAATGAAGGCGTTATTGCGTGCGAAATCACTGAGAGATTGAGCTATAGAGTTACTTTTAAGATAACGGCTTTAAACCCAGGTACTGCAAAACTGGTTGTTTTCAACGCAGACAGTAGTAACATGTCCGACGAAATAATAGTAAGAGTCTACAAACATATTGAAAATGTAGAGTTTGTAGATGGTTTTGCTATGTACGTGGTTAAGGGAAGCACTCAAAGCATAGATTTTGATAATGACCTAGAAATAACGCCACAAATGTCAGCTATGGAGGACTTGAGGTTTAGTATAGTTGGTGAGGCACGTGGTTTAAAAATAGGGGAGACTACTGGTATTGTTGATGCTACTGAAGCTGAAGTTGGTGCTGTAACTATTCAAGTAAGTAGTGCTTACAATCCTGATCAGACTAGTACAGCTGTAGTTAATATAGTTGAGCCTATTGAGGTAGATGAGATAAATGTTGTTCAATCTGGTGCCGTTAATGCTGACATTATGAGCGGTGGTAGCTTGCTTGTCGACAATGTTACTTTGGTGAAGACCAAAGAAGACTATGCTTACACCACATTGACAGTCACTGCTTTAATGCACGAAGTAGGTGATTTGACAATAAATGCAACTACTCAAGGTCGAGTAGTGCAGATCCAACAAGTTGCGGACAATGTATTTATTATAAAAGCATTGGAATTAGGGGATACGACCATTACGTTAAGCTTTATTCAAAATGGTGCAGAAAAGTACTTAGAGCCTGTGTCAGTTGATATACCATTCCAAGTAATAGACGCACCTAGCCAAATCAACTTAAACGGCGTTATGGTGGATGGTAGTACCAGTGTAAATATTTATAATAATTATGAGGACACATATTTAGGTGCAAGTCTTAGATTTACACTAAGTCCTACTAGTGTTCTTGAGGAACATTCTCGAATTATTCTCTCTTTAAAAAATTTAATTGGTTTACAACAACTAGCATTTTTCAATAGCAAATACGAACCTCTGACTATGACAAGTGAGGGTATAACTATAACAGCTGGAGATACAATATACGTACGTGCGGACAATGTAGAGCCTGGTGAGGTATATACATTGATAGCACTTGCTGAAAATACAATGAATTATGGTGAGCCTGATACGTGGCTTAGCGTTGAAATAGAGCTAAATGTATTACAAGGCATTACTGATATGTATTTTGAGACTTCACCAGTGATCATACGCAAAGGTGAGACCAAGACAGTGAGCGTCAATGTATCACCAGTTAATGCTGATGTCTCTACATTGACTACTTCTGGTAGTAATGAATATTTTGATGTCGTAGATAATGGAAATGCTACTTATGACATAACTGCAAAAAAGACTGGTTCATCATATTTTACAGTTTATAGAGGTAACGGTTCGCCTATAACCACCTTAGTTGAAGTATACGAACCATTGACCGAAATGACTCTTGAGACCGATGAGAGCTACCAAAATGTAAATATAGGTAGTAAAGAGTACTATGATAATGGTGAACTTTATAAAGTATATGTTGCATTGCACTCAACAATTGATTTGTATATAAATTACAATAGTGGAGCCACTATTACAGATCTTGAGATCTATGTGGATGGGGTGTTATCCTCAAACAACTCTACTAGACTTACAGTAAGTAAAGAGGGTGAATCATTAGTTAGGGTAATTATATACGGATATGACCCTGAGACTGATGGAACTATATATTCCATTGAGAAGACTATAAGAGTAGTAGGTTATAGACCTATATCGTCTATTTCATTAAATATACTTAATGGTGTAAGATATAATTATGAAACTGTAGGTTTTTATAATCAAACACTTTTAAGTCAATACACACTCCAGGCACTGGTTTATCCACAAAATGCTACTTATGCTAGTGATGTCGTTTGGACCATTACAGATAAGAGTAATGATGGGCTATTGTCTGGTAGTTTAAGTACATTATCTGGGCCTAGTACTATATTCACCGCGGGACCTTTTGAGTCTTTGAGTGATACAATTATTATTACAGCCAGCGTTACGGAGTTTGGTAGAAGCTTTAGTCAGACTTGTACTATTGAAGTTAGAAATGCTACTATGGTAGATAACATAGTCTTGAATAACGTGTCGAATAACCTATTAACATTTGATAGTAGAAAAGGTCTAGGTACTACAGATAACTCATTTACAGTGTCAGCATCAGCTTACCCTGTAAATGCTCAAAATCGTAATTTGCGTTATAGCTACGTTCATATAGACGATTCTTCTTCAACACCAATATTTAGTGTTAATGCTAGCGGACAAGTTATACCTATTCGAGCTGGTACGGGTCTGCTCAGAATATCCGCAGAAGATAGTTTTATAAATGCTACAGAATCAAGTAGATATGTGGATGTTGTAGTAAAAGTGTTAGACGGACAAAGCATAGAAAATGCATTCCATATTTCCACGCCAGAAGAGCTTATGGATATTGGGTCAAGCGTCCATACAATGAGCCTATACTATGTATTGACTGCCGATATAGATCTAAAAGATATAGATTGGAACCCTATTGGAACAAATAATAAGACGGCATTTACTGGATATTTATCTGGTAAATTTGAAGTGCCTGAATTAGGAATATCTACACAATATTCTATAGATAATCTTACTATAAACAAATCTTTAAGTCAGAATATTGAAAGCTATTATGGTCTGTTTTATAGGATAAGCAGTAATGACTATATGCAGTATTCAAAATATGAGGGTGCACCTGTAGTCGGTAGAGTAGAGGACCTAAGTATTAGTGTAAATATTAATGTGGACTGTTCTGATATTGAGCAATTAAGAAATAATGCTGAATTTAACGTGTATGTAGGTGCATTAGCAGGCTCCTATGTGGTACATAATTCGTATAATCAAGCACTATTAAACGGCAGTTTGACTGAGCGTTATGGTATCAAAAATGTAAGTATTATAAATAACGGATTCACATATTCCGCAGGTAAAAATAATGCTTATATAGGTGGTTTGGTAGGCTATAGCAATGGTCTTATTGAATACACTACTAAAGCTATAGGTTTTAGCGGTCAAACAATAGTGATAAATGACAGGATAGAATATCCTACTTTAGGGACATCAGATACTCATATTTACCATCCTAAATACTCATTGGGTGGCTTAGTAGGTGAAAATGCTGGTGTTGTAAAAGGTATTTATACTAACGAAATCAATACAGATAATGAAATAGAATATTTGACACTTTTTGAGAGCGAAGGTGTGACTGTTACTGCTGATATTTGCGGTAATATAGGCTTAGTAAATAATAAAGATAATATTAAATCTATTAATAGCAAAGTAGGTGGCGTAGTAGGCGTAAGCAGAGGTATCCTTGAGGGCTTAGCGTCTGAAAATACCGTTAATGGCTTGAATAATGTGGGCGGTATAGTCGGATACAACACGGGTATCATCAAGAATTGTTTATCCGCTAGTAAAGTCAATGGTAACGAAAATGTCGGAGGCTTGGCTGGTTATAGTAGTGGTAGTGTCGTAAGAAGCGTGTTTGAAGTGTATGAGACTACTTCTTTGACCGCGAACGATATTGCTGTAAGTGGTTTTAAGTATGTGGGTGGATTGATTGGTTACTTGGAAGATGCTAACTTGCAATATTGCTATACTATGTCATATGTTACCGAAATTGATGGGTACTATGATATCACAGTTAACGGCGATGGCGAAAATATTGGTGGCCTTGTAGGCTATGCTACTGGCAGTGGAATTACTCAATGTTATTCAAACTTAAATATAAATGCTAGTGAAGTACAAGATAACGGTGTTGTTGGTACCTTGGTAGGTAATGGTAGTGGATATAGTGTATCTTATAGTAATACTAACAATATTATAGCTACATATTCGAATGCTGGGATTACGGCTATTCCAGGTTATGCAAATGGTGGTAATATCACAAATAGCTATTTCTATGTGGGTGAGGGCTACTCAATCAATGGTAATACTTCTGCTAACTCTATAGCTGATGTGTTAAATGCAATTGATAGTGCGTTGGTGTACTTTTTAAGTGATGGTAATTTAAGGTACATTGGTACTGCAAGTGATACAGAGGGTGTATTGAGTCAATATCCTTTAGTACCAAAATTGCCTACAAGTATAACTGCAAAAATTAAAGATTCAAATAATATACTAAGTCATCAGGTTGAAGTAAATGGCGTAAAAGAAGATGTTTTAATTCTTCAATTTTACGATGCAATAAATCCTAATGACCAAAGTAAATTGACTTTAAGTAATCAGGTAACAATTGGTGATTACCTAGACGTTAGCGTTAGTCCTAATGAGGGTAGAACTACAAGAATTAATGTAGTCAGTGGTAATGAAAATGTTTTGAGAGTGTCAAGTGATGGTACTTTAAGAATACTATCTACTGGTTATGTAAGCCTAACGCTTTCTAACAAGGTTAAAGAATCTGTAAGGACAGTTGTTCATATTTATATAGTAAATTCAATTACTGACTTTACTTTGTATTCATCTATCAATACAGATGAAGGTGCAGATGACCTTAATGGCACGCCAAATAACCCGAAATTATTAAGACTAAAGAAAGATAGTAATCAAATCATTGTACCAGTATTTAGTGGTTATACAACTTCAAATGATGGTACTGAAATAATAGCAACAAAAGTTGATGAGAATATTGGCGTAAGATATACTTACACAAAAGACAACGGTTATTATAATTATGATGTCGCTGGTGCTACAATGGGTGATGACTACATTGACATTGATCAGCGTTTCCAAACTATCTTAAAGGCTCTTGCCAAGACTAATGAGAATATTGTAATAACAGCTACGCCTTATGTGTATTTAACTAATATAGGTGGTACTGTATTAAATAATGAAAAAGTATTACTTGACGAATTGTCTGCTACCTTTGAGCTACAAGTTTATGTTGGTGCTACAAATATGGAATTTGATGGTAGTGTTGAGGCCGAGATCTATTCAGGAACTACTACCGAAGTAGCTGTCGTAGTTACTACAGATAATTATGAGGATGTACCAAGTCTAACCATAACCGATAGTACAAATACTGTAGTATACGCACAAAACATAAAAGGCGATACTTTTGATGTAGAGGGCTTGACTCCAACAGTATACTATATGACCGTTGGATCTTCTGAGTGGATATTGGAAGATCTGAATGATACTACTCTTGCAGAGTTCTATGCGGATAAAGATTTGTATGCTAAGAAATTTGTCTATAATGTTTCATTGACTTTGCCAAGCAAATTTATTAGTCAAAATACTAGTTATACATTAAGTTTTGGAGTACAAAGCAATAATCAATTAGGACTTGAATATCCTATAACCTTTATGCCAGAGAGTATACACGATATGTATGTACAGACCTATGCCTATGGTGAGGTGGATTATTTCACAGGTCAATACAATCCTAGTGAAGAAAGTGCATTGACAATAGTCCCTGGTGTTAATGGATTAATTGAGATAGATATCAATCCTATTTATAGTGATTATGATACTATTTTAATTCAAAGTGATGATATTAGATTTGAGCAATTAATTAAGAAAAATATAACAAATTCTAATGAATATCCATATGTTTTACCAGGTGATAGATTGTACCTCACAGATGGTATAACTATGGTTAAGCAGTACTTTGATAGTAATAATAATATTGTTTGGGGTACAAATGGTAAATACTATGCTAGTATGGCTCTAAAAGATAGTGCAGAAGATGGTGAAGAGTTTGAAATTAGGATAACTGTAGTAAAGAATACTTCTAGTGGACAACAAATATTACAACAAACTACCTTAACCCTAGTTGCTCAAAATCCTCCAGGTGTAAGTATAAATATTGATGGTCAAGACGGTATGGTGGCGGATTTGTATTTGCCAGTTGGTACTCAAAACGATATGAATGTCAGCTTGAAAGATTTTGATGGTGCAAATATTGAATGGACTTATACCAACTTAGATACTGGTATGCCATATACAGGACTAGAAGTTGTTCAAAATGGTGACAGTTATAGCTTGAATATTTCAAGAAATGCTTTAAGTGGTGATTATGTAGAGATTACAGCTAGTGCAACCAAATCTATTGGTGGAGCTACTAGGACTACTAGTGACTCAATAAGAGTCATTATGGTGGATTATGTAATCAGAGATATTGGATTTGAAGGTGTATATAATTCAGAGCTTAGAGAAGTGTTTGGAGGCGAATATCCACTATCTTTATCTTTTGAAAACTCTATGTTTTATTACGACACAACAAATCCAGCCATAGAGCAAGCTATACGAGATCAATTAGCTAGACTTAGTAGCACAGACTATAACACTTGGTACGCTTACCGTTCTGGTACAAATGGTGTGGACGTAGCAATAACTAATTATTATAGCAATAATTATTACAGAGCGTATACACTATCCGAAACGGATAAGCAATTATACGTTACGGGTAATTACTACGACGATTTAATTAGTAATCAAAAGAGGATATCTGCGACGTTAATGTATTATTTTGATAGGACTCAAAGAAGTTATGTATTTGCTAGAAATGGTATGGAAAATATTGCTACTAGAACAGAAGATACCATACATGATTTGTATACAGGCTCAAGAATATTAAATGGTAGAGTGTATAATGTTATCAATCGTGTATTTGATTTATCATTCTATTTGAGTACTAGTCGTGAAAATGCAATTCCAGTGTACAATGCAAACGATCTATTAAATATGGAAGATGATTGCAACTATATATTAATGAATAATATAGTGGTTGATAGCTTCTCGCCTATACAAGCTGATATTGCGTCTTTAAATGGTAATAATTATACTATTACTCTAAGATCTTATATAGATGATACTGAAAATAGAGCAGGTGAAAAGAATATTGGTTTGTTTGAGACCATAAGTGAAAATTGTATAATTGAAAATCTAAAATTAGTTATTGACACTTCGAAATTATACATTGATGCCGAAGGCTACGATACCGTAACTTTTGGTACACTTGCTGCTGTGAATGAAGGTAAGATATACAATTGTAGTGTAGAATACATTACTAGTAGTACGCCAAGTTCTGCGATTGTTGATACCGTAATTAGCGGTAGACAAGTAAATATGAGTTATGATTATAGTACAATGGCAGTCTTAAGTAATGATGGTGAAGATTCTACAGGTTCAATGGTAAGTGCTAATGCAAGGGGTATAGTTGTGCAAACCACACTAACTCAAATAGATGGTGCTTTTGTGACCACTGTGATAGGCGGACTCGTTGGCGACAACAGCGGTTATATAGTAAACTGTACTACAGATGTAGCAATACATGGATATGGCACTATGGGTGGTATGGTAGGTATTAATAATAATACCATTGCAAGTAGTAAAGTTTTAGGTACATTAAATAGTTATACCTTAGTAAATTCATTAAGTAATATTGGTGGTTTTGTAGGTATTAATAATGGTAGGATAAACCTTTGTTATGTAGAAGGTGACTACAATTTAAGCTCAGGGAATGCGGGTAGTGTTCCTGTCGAAATTAATGCATCATGTTATGTTGGCGGGTTTGTTTGCTTAAATAGTGAAAGCGGTGTGATTAATAATGCTTATGCTAATATTAAGATAATTTCACAAGATACTACAGCTGGATTCGTTTATAACAATCAAGGCTCGATATCTAACGCCTACTCAACTTCAATTGTGAGAGAAAATTCGCTCAAAGCTATGGCGTTTGTTGGTGTGGATGACTTGAATAATATAAATAACAGTGGTACATTGGATTATTGTTATTTCTTAAGAGGTAATTATACTAATCAAACATTGCAACCAGTAAATATGATTGATAATGCAAGCGATTTTACCGATGTCAATACATTTACGAACTTTGCCTTTGATGTGAATACCGATGGAACGCTAATTAAGGATAGTACTAGCTCAGTTTGGTCTATTCAAAATGGTAAGCCAACTATAAATAGTGCTAACAGAGTAGTAAAAGGTTATGTGACCTTAATAAGTCAAGGTGGAGAAAATGGTCAAATAGTTTATAATTACAGTGCGTTAAAAGGTGCTACACTTGGTAGTGCTGACCATCCATATGTAATATATACGCCTGAAGATTTTAATAATTTCATAAGTGAAGTCGGTACTAATAATAACAAATATTACGTATTAGCTAGTGATATCACCTTTGAAGAAACCTCAATGATGGCTACTACCTATAAGGTAAATTTCCATGGCGTATTTGAAGGAAATGGTATGGTTATTTACAATTTAAGGCTTAGTACAAAGTATCAAGATTTTGCTAATGCTAATAGTATGGGTATTTTTGCTAGCATTTCTGGTAGAGAGACTTCTAGTGGTGAGCTAGAGAGAGCTATTGTACGTAACTTAGATATTTATTTAGGCGAAGTCTATGGTACAAATCTATATACCACTGGTGCTTTAGCTGGTACTATTCAAAATGCTATGATAAATAATATCAATATATATAGCAACGGCGATGAGACCGTAATGGTACAAGGGCGTAATGCTACTGGTGTTATAGCTGGCGTAATTAAAAATAGTATAGTGTCAGATATTTATATAGATGCTGGTGCCAATGCAGGTTATAGACAGGATGTTGCAAGCTTATACTTAGATGCTTCTACAGATGTGTCTAATGACTATCCAAAACCAATAGAGTCGGGGAGATTAGCAAGTGTAAGCTATGCTGGTGCTTTGGCGGGAATAATTACTGGTGATTCGTACGTAAAAGGTGTTACTCTTGGCGAAAATGCAAAAGTTGTGGCAGATCTAGCTGGCGGGGCAGTAGGCTTGATAGATAAAGAAGTTACCTGCGAGTATATAACCGCTGAAGTTACAGCTAATAATTCTATTAAATACACTACAATTGCTGGTGGATTAGTCGCTGAAAATAGAGGTACTTTAAATGGTGCCGTGTTAACGTACCCAGATGAAGTGATGGCGACAGAGCAAGAAGGTGTATTGAATGAAACTGCTAATAACAATTACTTCAATCCAACAATTACCGATGATGACATTATCATTAGTAAGGGTATTACTGTCGGTGGTTTAGTCGGATTCAATAATGGCGGAAATATATACAATAGCTACACTAATGTCAGCATTGTTGGCAAAGTATTAGTTGCTGGTGGATTAGTAGGACGTTCTATGAGCGGTAACATAGAATCTTGCTATTCAGCTAGCTCTATTGATGTGGGCATTACTGGTATTAACTCTGATAGTGAAAATACTTACGTTTACACTATCGTCGGTGGCTTAATTGGACTTGTTAGTGATGGTGCTTATAACATTTTTGATAATTCTGAGGGCATTATTGATAGATTTGTCGATGATAGTACTAAAAAATTAAAACTAAACAATGTAATGGCAGTAAACAACTGGCTAATTAGTAGAAACTATTATAATCCAGTTAGAACTAATGAAAATGGTGGATATTATCTAAACTTTATTCAAGGTGGTTTGATTGGTGTAGTTAGTGATGAGAGCTATGTAACCTCTACATTTAGTTCGTATAACTACTACAATAATGGTATTTATGCGGTTAATTCTCCTAGTGTGGGTTCCGAAAGGTATATACTTACTGAGACGGGCTTTGTAGGTGGATTGTCAAAAGAAGGTTCACAGGAATTTGACTATTTTCCTGAAAGACTTGCAGTGTATGATAACAAGATCAATATTTCAGCAGATAAGACGCGTTTGGAATTAAATAAATCAAATCCTATGGAAAGAATGCTTATGATTAGCGAGGGTGAAAAGGTAGTAGATGAAGAAACCGGAACTGTAACTTATGTACCTTTTGAGACTGCTAACGGGATATTATACGGTGAAAGAAGTTATGTCGCAGCTATGTTTATCTATACTTCGTTTGAATTTACTGACATGGATGCTAAATATCCTACTTTAGTGGGCGTGCCTGATAATGTATTAAAACTTGAAAATTTAGCCCCTACCAATGATAATGGTCAAATGCAAATCTCTACCGATAGACAATTAAAAAGAGTAAGAGATTTGATTAATACATCAACATTTAGCAATGATGTATATAGTACTAACATTGCGGGTGAAAATTATCTCAAGTCTGGTGGTATGAATCTAGTATTAGCGAATAGTATTGCGTTAACTGAAGAAAACTTCACTCCAATAGGTAGTAATACTAATCCATTTGTAGGTACTTTTGATGGCGATGGCTATGTGATCAATAATTTGAGGACTAGCAATCATGCTTATACAGGTTTCTTTGGAGTAATTAAAGATTCTACAATCACGGATTTAGGCCTTGCTGAAGATTGCGTAATAAGGGCTACAAATTCAAATGTTGTAACAGGTATGATAGGCAAAGCAGTTGGTGATTGTACTATAAGCAAGGTATATAGCCGTGCTACTTATGAGGTCTCTACT
The DNA here is from genome assembly GCA_944349765.1 of uncultured Clostridia bacterium. Lineage (GTDB taxonomy): Bacteria > Bacillota > Clostridia > Christensenellales > UBA1242 > CALVNN01. The sequence continues at coordinate 134,247 of CALVNN010000001.1, forward strand.
AGTGGTACATTCGCTGCGCTTATTGGTGCAAGTGAAAATAATCCTAATGAAAAGAATACATTAAGAATTGAAAATAGTTACACAAATTTTGAGTTTGTAAGCTCATATAATGGTGAGACGACAATGAATGGTCTTTTGGGCAATTCTAAAGTAAATACAATTATTAATAATGTTTATACTGTCGCTACACTAAATTATTCCTCAAACGCAAATATACAAAGCGATTACAATGGTTTTGTCGGTACAAGTAACAATGTTTATCTTTATAGTTCATGGATGAGAGCTACAGCGGTATCTGGCAAAAATAAGAGTATAGATGTAAATGTTTTAGGTGATGTAAATTATCCTAATAAAGTATACTATTACGTAGATTCAGTGCCTTATGTACAACAAATTATGTCACAAGGTGCTAGATCTATAAGCAATACAATAGAGTTTATGAGTCAATCATTCTATATGATTGAAAACAACTGGAATAATAGTTATCTATGGGATTTTAGCAACACTTGGATAATAGAAGAAGAATATCACACATATCCTGTTTTGGGCGAAAGCGAATATGATTCTAATTATTACGAAGGTATAGGTCGATATGATCCTTATACTGGTTGGTATTATATAGAAAAAGAAGAACATATTCAAAATTTAGCTAAGTTAATCAACGATGGTACCATTAGAAGTGGCGCTAGTGGCTTGACGTTTGTGCTATTTAATGACCTTAAGGTCAGCTTAAGTGAGCCTATAGGTGATTACGCTAATGCCTTTAGAGGGACTTTCTATGGGTTTGGTCATACATTGACTGTAACATGGGATAATACAACTGTAAATGCTGATAGCACTACGGCTTATGGATTATTTGGACGTATGGAAAATGCTATTTTGAATAATCTAAATATTAAGTACACTAATGGCATCACGCTCAATATGTCCAATGGTGCTACAGGTTATCTAGGTGGTGTAGCAGGACTTGCACGTTACGGTATGATAGATAGAGTTACTGTAGATATGCCAAATACATTTACTCTTAATGCTTCTAATTCTTATAGTTACCTCGGTGGTATTGTAGGACAAACAGATAATGAGCAGATTACACGTTGCTATGTAACAGCAAATCTAGCGGGCTCAGACACTGATTCTGATTATCAGTTACGTATGGGTGGCTTGGCAGGCTATGTTAAGTCTCAAAATATATCTATAGTAAATAATATGGTTAATATAGACGCGCAAATTAACTCTGTAGTAAATAATATATCTGATACTTACTCAGGCTTACTATTTGGGCAAATCCGTAGAGTGGACTATGTGAGTATGATTGAATACAATTATTACGATAGAGAAGCTGATAGTAATGTGATAAATGCAACGAATCAAGGTTCATTATCTGGTACTAATAGGACAAGTTCTGGAGTGGGTAATTTCACTTACAACAATTCAAGTATATGGGATATCAATAACTACTCATGGCTTGAAGGATCAGAAGATGACGAGTTGAAATTTGAAATACAATCTATTACTTTTGATATGTATAATCTATACTCAGAAGAGGATCCAAAATCTACTACCGAAGTTGACAAATTGATAAATAGTGCTAGTTGTAGGGTGGATTATACAGGTAGTGCATTGATAGCTCCAACCTTTGAGGTCGTATACTCTACCCCTGATCCAGATAATAGTGAAAGTAATCAAGATTACGTATATAAAGCTAATACTTTATTAAACTATTATGTTGTAGATAAGACAAAAGAAACTAAGGATGGTATTACCTATGCTAAGAATTTAGCTGGAGAGGGTATATATGTCCTAAGTGTCGATACAAGTATGGTTACTATAGAGATACCAGATATAATTGAGCTATCTTTTGGTACGTATGATGAAGTATCACTAAAGAAGGATTCCTTCACTAATGGAAGTATGGGTAGTGATACTAGCAAGATCAACAATTATGCTAGAACTATCATATTGGGCCGCAGTGTGGTAGATATTCCGACAGGTGAATCTAATCCATTCCAATATGTAAGTAATTTAAGTACACTAAGGGTGTCTTCAAATAATAGTTACTATAGCAGTGCTATAAATGGTATTAACTATAATATGATTTATAGTCTAAGAGATAGCACTACCTTGATAGCTGGATGTGCAAATACCACTATCCCAGAGGGTGTTAGAAAAATAGCTGATTACGCTTTTGCTAATTCCAATATTGGTGAGATTAACTTCCCAAGCAGTTTAACTCAAATAGGTAATTATGCATTCTACAATTGTGCTCAGCTAACAAATATCAATAAAGACGATCAATGTAATTTGACTAGTATAGGCAATAGTGCCTTTGAAGGATGCAGTAGCTTGACAAGCTTTGATTTGGGACAAGATCTAGAAAGTATAGGTTCTTATGCTTTTGCTAATACTACTCAAATAACAGCATTTGTCATTCCAGCCTCTGTAGAGAGTATAGGTGCGAATGCATTCTTAGGAAGTGCTTGGCAAAATAGTCAGACAACAAATAGTACTACACCTTACTATATCTTAAACAATTGGATAGTAGGTACTAATGCAAGTAATGCAGCTGCCACTAAAGAGAAATTGGATTTGTCTAGTTTGAATATAATTGGTATAGCTGATCAAGGTTTGGCTAATTTAAGTCAGGTGACTGAGATTATATTCCCAGCTGGTAGTTCAAATGGTATCAAATATATAGGCGAAGGTGTATTGCTTGGCGCTAACTCATTAAAGTCTTTGACTATTCCTTATTTAGGTAGTACACCTCGTTTAGGTGATAACATAGGTTATGTATTTGGTAATACTGACTTTATTTGGGCAGGCGTGCCAGCTTCACTTAAGTATATTAATGTCTTAGAGGGGACAATAGTTGAGAGTGCTTTTGAAGGACTAACTATAAATACATTAAACACTGGTGATGCTAGTATAGAACATGGTGCTCTATTTGGCATAACTTTCACTAGTATGGATGAAGCTAAGCCTAGCTTAACTATGATGATGGATAATAGTAACGATTATCTAGGTAATGCCTTCGGTTTGGAAGAAGGCGAGAGTATGGACTTCACAATCTTTGCTAGCATTACATTGACTGGTACTTTAAGAAGTGGCGCTATTATAAGAGAATACATAATGACAGGTGTTGAACTTAATATTATAGCAACTATCAGTAATGGTGCTATCGTAAATGAGACAATTAATGATTTGTCTATTACAGTTAATGATGATTGCCATATAAATCAAGGTGCTATATCAAATTCTATTATTAATAACGTCGAAATAAATGATAGTAGCTCAAATCATAATTCTACCAAGATAGCTGAAGGTGCGTTTGATAATGTTACATTTGATAATGTTACGCTACCTTATTTGGGCGGTAGTCTTAATGCTACTAATGCAACATTTAATTACTTCACAGAGACATCAAATCTAAGCAATTCTATAGTACATATACTTAACGGAAATATTACGGCAAATGCATTCAGTGGATGGTATATAGAAGAACTTATCGTAGATTATGGTGTGACGCTAAGTGCTCAATGTTATAATGACTTGGATGTTATAAAATTAACAACTCCAGTTATTGATGAAAATACAACATTAGCTACACTATTTGAAGGCGGTAACGTATCTCCATATCTAAACTTCTTAACATTTGCCGATGGTAGCTATATTGTGAATAATTATTTCTTAGGTGATGATAAAGAGGTTAAAGCTGTAGGATGTAATATAATTGGTCTTGAAGTGCCATCTACTGTATCATATTCTGGTGATGAACTACTTTACATTCCATCTCTGTCGAAAATAGTATATGTTAAGGATACAAATTCAAAAGCTTTAAATAGATATACAAATAAAGCAGGAGCAACAATAATTACCACAGACACAGGCGAGCTACCTGTACAACGTGTAGATAAGTACTTAGTATATAAAAAGGATGGCAAAAATTATCTAATAGGCGCCTATGGTAAGCATACCGACTTAAGTGATTGTGCTCAAGTACTGAAGGCTAATGGTATAGAAAAAATTACCGGAGTGTATAAATTCGCATTCAAGCTTAATGAGGAATTAACAGCAATAACATTACCAGAAGAGATAACAACTGTCGATTATATGGCATTTGACGGGTGTAGGGAATTAACTACTATTAATGCTGATACGACTTTCAAAGTGCCACTAATAAAGGGAATAGGCGATTATGGTTTTTCAAGTACATACGTATTATCTAATGTTGATTTAAGTGAGCTTACGTCAATAGGGAAATACGCATTTTACTATTCTGGAATCGTTCAAGCCAACATAATCAACGTAGACCAAATCCCTCATGGTGCTTTTGAGCATGCTGAAGACTTAATGATTGTGACATTTAGTGAGAATTTAACATCTATAGGAGCTTATGCTTTTAGTTACTGTACCTTTTTAACTAATACTATATTCCCTGATACTTTAGAATCTATTGGAGCTTATGCTTTCAGTGATTGTACGACTTTGACTGAAGTGGATCTAAGCAATACAAAATTAACTACAATGTCTGATAGTGTATTCAGTGGATGTACATCGTTAGAGGAGATAAAATTACCTAGTACAATCACAACTATAGACAATTATGCATTCTACAATTGTGCTAAATTAAAACCAATAGCTTTGAATGGCATAACTTCTTTAGGTGATGGGGCATTTGGAGGTAATCAACTAATTGAAACAGTACATATACCTTCAAGTATTACTATAAATGGTAATCCTTATCAGTATTGTACAAATTTGAGCAGTATAACAGAGGATAATACTCGTTATCGAGTTGAGGGAAGTTGCTTAATACGTGAGAGTGATAACGTGTTAATCATTGGTACTACTTCAGCGCAATACTTACCTACCTCAATAAATAAGATTGGACAAAGTGCATTTAGAGGTATACCATTAACAACTATTGAAGTACCTCATACAGTATCAGAAATACAATCATACGCCTTCTACGATACTGGATTAATAAGATTTTATCACCATTATGAAGACAATGAGTTTATTACTTATGGTGAAAATGTCTTCAAAGATCTTAAGTATGCATTTTTAGACAATTACGTAGATCTAACTAATGATGGATCGTTTTCAGCTGACGCTGTGAAAGGTTACCTAGATATTTTAAAAGCTAGCAAGTCGGGGCTTACTCTTGAAAATACATACACAGAGATAGGTAAAAGAGGTGATGAATTGTATGATGACGTACTAAATGACGCAAATCGAAGTGAGACAGATCTTGGTTATGATATTACAAAGTATTCAGGAGTGGTTGATGGGGATACCATTGATTGTTATAGAATAAGGTGGTATAACTATAATCAAGATAGAGTTATGTATGAAGCCTCAGTGTATTATAGTAGTAAATATCTAGATGATAGATACTAATACTATTTAATAAAAATTTTTATGTAAAAATCACGAGATTACATCTCTCGTGGTTTTTATATTTTGATAATGGAGTTAAACGCTAATTGATGATATAAATATAAATTAGTAAAATTAACAAGCACACTTTTGTTTCTTTGTAATCATACTTATTTTTATGATATATCTATGTTAGCTTTGACGTGTAGTAATGAAAAAGCTTTTAGGCTGATTTGCCTAAAAGCTTTTTTTTAGTGTTAATATATTTATATTACAGAGACGATGCCTATTGTGCCGGGACCGACGTGAGCTCCAAAGAGTGGACCTACTGATTCGGTAGTGATAGGTACGTTAGGAAATCTCTCTTGTACTTTTTGTTTCATAAAGTTTAAAAATTTGCTTTGATGTATGTAAAGAAGAAGTATCTTCTTTGCATTTTTATTTATATTATTTACCATTTCAATTATGGCTTTGTGTGTGCCAATTACTTTCTTTGAGCAGGATAAGACATTTTTGTTAAAGGTGAGTATAGGTTTTAGATTTAATAACTTGCCGATAACAGCACTTATTGGCCCTAGCCTACCTCCACGTTTTAAATACTCCAGAGTCTCTGGTGCAAAATCAAGATTTATTTCTGATTTCATTTGGTCTAAACGATCAGCTATTTCTTGCCTTGTCTTACCGTTTTTAATCATTTCTACTGCTTCTTTTACCATAATACCCATAGCTTGCAGGCAAGTTTCGCTGTCTATTACAGTTATTTTATCTTTATCTACTAGATTTTTGGCTAGATTAGCACCATTATTACAACCGCTTAAATATGAAGCTAGAGTAATGCAGACTACTTCATTTCCTTGATCTAAAATATCTTGAAAGACTTTTTGAAAGGTTTCTACAGATGGTTGAGAGGTCTTAGGGTAGTCTTTTTTATTGGACATAAGTGTCTCAAAGAATTCATCCCATTCGCCAGGAAAACCTTCCACAAAATCCTTATCTTTAAAGTGCAATCTATATGGTACGACTGTTATATCGTTTTCGTTGCAATATTCCTTTGTTATATAACTTGCTGAGTCTATTACTAATTTTATTGACATTATTACCTCCTAAATACCGACTAGGTATATATCTATTATATCACAGCTACGACATATTATCAAGTTTGAATTTTAGGTTATTATATCTTTTTATAGATTGTTGTTTTAATTTTTCAAATAATTCATTGGATTGTGTCTTTGTTTGTGTTATTTTGTAGCGATTTTGACTAAGCAGGAAATCATTAAATAGGTCAAAATTTGGTTTACTATCAAGCGATAATTTGTGTGTGTTGCCATTATATCTAAATAAATGGAAATATCCTGAGGCTACTGCTTGTTTCATATATTCATTACTCTTTGACATATCTATACCGTGATTTATACAAGGAGAGTACGCTATAATAATGCTAGGTCCTTTGTGGGCTTCTGCTTCCATCATAGCGTTTATGCATTGAGCCATATTAGCGCCTAATGATACTTGTGCTACATATACGTTGTCGTATTGCATAGCCATTTCAGCTAGTGGTTTTTTCAGCATTCTTTTTCCATTAGAGGCAAATTTTGCGCTAGCTCCTGTCGGCGTACTTTTACTCATTTGTCCGCCAGTATTGCTATATACTTCACTATCAAGCACTAAAATGTTTACATTAGCCCCACTAGCTAGTACGTGATCTAGCCCACCAAAACCTATATCATACGCCCAGCCATCACCGCCTATTATCCAGACACTATCATTTTTATTATTTATTTCATTGGCAATCTTTATTCCAAAGCCAAATTCGGCGTTGTCTTCAAATAAACTATTTGCCCAAGCTGGACCTTTTCCTTCACTATTGGTTGTGTATGGGCAGGTAGGACAAGACCCGCCGTATATACTGCTACAGCCTGTGGCATTGGCAATGATCATTTTATCTCTAAAAAGTTGCGTTAATAACTTAATATAAGGAGTCTCACCACATCCAGCACACGCCCCGCTAAATTCAAATAATGGTCTCTTAAGCTGTGAACCTTTAATAGAATTTAGAGGGTATATCATTTCATTGTCTCCAAGGCTTAAAGAGTAGTTGTAATTTGTGTCATCAAGATTTGCATTATCTACTGGTATCATTTCGAGTGCCTTGTTTTTAGCTGGGCAGACCCTAGCACACACCCCACAACCGGTGCAATCTTTCGGGTCAATTTCTATCCTAAAAGCCAGATTTGGATGGCCTGGCACATCTAATGTTTCATATCCTACTGGAGCATTCTCAAGTTTATCTTTATTAACTAGTATAGGTCGTATTGTAGCATGTGGACAACTCAAGGCACACATATTACATTGTATACAATTTTCTTTTTTCCAAAATGGTAGTGCCGTTGTTATTCCACGCTTTTCAAATTTGCTTGTGCCAGTAGTTGAGTGTCCATCAAGCGAGAAGCTACTTGTAGACAACTCATTTCCTTTTAATTTATTTACAGGCTCAATAAAGTCTACATATATTTTTTCATTGCAAGCTGATTTAGCTACAAGACCTTTGCTTGCATCAAGTTTGCTGGTGTCAATTCTCTTTACGCTAGCTCCCATATCTATGGCTTTGTAATTGTTATTTAATATTTCTTCGCCTTTCTTCGAATAATTTGCTTTGGCTTGCTTCTTTAATTCTTCTTTGCATAGATCATAATCTAAAATATCTACTACCTTAAAAAATGCCGATTGCATAACTGTGTTGATTTTATTTTTTAAACCACATTCATATGCTATCTTACTTGCATTAATTGTATAAACATTAATTGACTTACTTTTGATAATTTCTATTACTTCTTTAGGTAATTTGCTATTTAGGTTATCCTCATCATAAGGGCAATTCAAAAGGAGAGTGCCATTTGTCTTTATTGTATCTAAAATATTATATTTGTATAAGAAATTAAAATTATGGCACGCAACAAAATCACATTGACTTGTGAGTTCAGAAGATATTGGTTTTTCACTGATTTTTAAATGACTTATAGTTAGACTTCCGCTCTTTTTGCTGTCATATTCAAAATATCCTTGTACATTTAGATCAGTATGGTCGCCTATTATTTTTATTGAGCTTTTGTTTGCACTTACAGTACCGTCACTTCCTAAGCCATAAAATCTCATTTCTTTGTATAAGTAGGATCTTATGATATTGTGAGGTGTTACTTCCAATGATGTATTGTTGATATCATCATTTATTCCGATTGTAAAATGATTTTTTAAGGTTGCTTCCATATTTTCAAATACAGCTATAGCCATATCAGTCGTAAAATCTTTTCCACCTAAACCATACACACCACTTAGGATATCAATATTTGGTATAGACCTACGTACTTCCAAAGTTAATGCACCCTCAATAGATGTCTTGTCTAAATATCTTTCAAGAACTGTGATTTGTTTTGTACTTTTTGGTAGAGCACTTATAAATGCTTTCGAGTCAAAAGGTTTAAAAAGCCTAACAACTATTACGCCATAATCATTACGGATGTTGTTTAAGTAATCACAAGCATCTATACATACACTACTTCCGCTTCCCATAATCACAATCACCTTACTTGCTGTTGGCGAGCCGTAGTAATCAAATATATGATATTGTCTTCCAGTTAATTTGTAAAAATCATTCATAATTTCTTGAACTTGATTAGGTAAATTGGCGTATTTGTCTAGTCCAAGTATTCTATTTTGAAAGAATACATCGGCATTTTGTGTTGTGCCAAAAATTACAGGATTTTCTGGGGACAATGCACGCTTTTTAAATCTTTCAATATCGTCCTTACTTACTAATTTATTAATTATTTCATCATCTATGAGCTCTATTTTTTGTACTTCGTGTGAAGTTCTAAACCCGTCAAAAAAGTGTAAAAAAGGTATTGATGATTTGAAACTTGCCAAAAAACTAATTAGTGCGAAGTCGTGACAAGCTTGCACATCGCTCGCATTTAAAAGGGCAAAACCAGTCCCGAGTGTTGCCATAACATCCGAATGATCGCCAAAAATATTGAGTGCGTGGGTAGCTAAAGATCTTGACGCTACATTTATTACGCATGGCAAAAATTCACCAGCTATTTTGTACATATCAGGAATCATCAGTAGTAATCCTTGACTAGCTGTGAAAGTAGTGGTAATTGCTCCACCTAGTAACGCTCCATGCATAGCTCCAGCGACACCTGCCTCACTTTGCATTTGAATAAGTTTAAGCGGTTTATCGTATGCATTTAGTTTGTTTTCGCTTGCCCATTCATCACATAGCTCAGCCATAGGTGAGGAGGGCGTGATTGGATAAATACAAGCTAATTCATTTAATTTGTAAGCAATCATTGCTACAGCTGTATTGCCGTCTATTGTCTTCTTCATAATAATCCTTTTTTTTAGAAATGTTTGATTTTATTATACAATTTTTATTTCATTTATGCAAATTATTTGATATAATATCTAAGTTGATTTAATCTTTTTAGGTGAATTTATGAGAATAAAATTAATTATTCAATATGATGGGCGAAAATATTTTGGCTGGCAACGCCAAAGCAGTGAACCTAATACAATCCAAGAGATACTTGAAAATTCTTTGCAAAGTGTATTAAATGAAAAAGTAACTCTTGAGGCTAGTGGTAGGACAGATGCTGGAGTAAGTGCATACGCGCAAGTGGCACATTTTGATACTAATTCGTCCGTGCCAGTAAATAGGCTTCCGTATATGTTAAAAAATATACTGCCAGATACCATTTCCGTACTTGATGCTGAGGTGGTAGATGATGATTTTCATAGTAGATTTGATGTCAAGAAAAAGACTTATGTTTATAAGTTATATATAAGTAAGTTACCGTTACCGCTTAAAGGTGACAGGTTACAAATAAAACATAACTTAGATATTGATGCTATGAAAAAAGCTTGTGAGTATTTTATAGGTGAGCATGACTTTACCTCTTTTACAAAAGCTGAAAGTGTGAAAGAAAATTGTGTAAGAAATATTTTTGATTGTCGTATAGAAAGTCGTGACTCTAATATAGATGTATATGTCACTGGTAGTGGCTTTTTGCATAATATGGTTAGAATTATTGTGGGGACACTTGTAGCCGTTGGAGAGTCTAAGCTGCCGCCAACTGGTATTCAAGATATTTTACGTGCAAAAGATAGGACTAAAGCTTTTAAGACACTACCGCCATATTATTTGTATTTGTATAATGTAGAATATTGATATATTAGTTATTATTAAACAAGAGGTATAAAGTTGACTTTTGATGGTCAATGTGATAATATTTGATTTGTTAAGGAGAAATATATGAAAGTATCAAAGATAGGATTAATATCCAAAAAATTAGAAAAAATAAATGAACAATTTCCTGTGCAGGATATGTTGTTTCAAACGGGGCAAGTAAGTCAATTCGCTAGTGGTATATATGCCTATGGACATATACCATTTTTAGCAAAAACAAATATAAAAAATATTGTCAGTGATGTGCTCACAAAGTATGGCTGTGCTGAAATTTCTTTACCTTTACTTCAACCAGAAAGTATGTGGGAAGAGTCTGGACGACTTCAAAAATACATAGACGAGCATGTGATGTTTAGATGTTTGACCAAGGAAGGAAATTATTGCTTAGCTCCTACAGCAGAGGAGGCAGTAGTCGCATTTGCTAAAGAACGTTTGAAGTCGTATAAACAGTTACCTGTGACATTCTTTCAAATAGGGGATAAGTTTAGAAACGAACTTAGAGCAAGAGGCTTTTTGCTGAGAGGAAAGCAGTTTGAAATGATGGATGCATATAGCTTTGGCAGAAATGAAGATGACTTAGTGGTAGAGTATAATAATATGAAAAAAGCATATATTGAAATATTTGAAAAATTAGGCTTAAACGTTCAACCAGTTGGTGCTGATAGTGGTAGCATAGGCGGTAATAAGTCTGAAGAATTTATGTGTGTATCAAGTATTGGTGAGGATAATGTATTATTTGATGAAAAGTCAGGTAAAGCGTTTAATTCTGAGCTATTAGACAGAGAAGATGGTGCAAAATATCTAAAAGATGTATACGGAATTGAAAATGTGGACAACTTGAAGAGTCAAAAAGCTGTGGAATTAGGTCATATATTCCAACTAGGTGATAAATATGCGAAGTCTATGAATGCGACTTTCATAGATAATAATGGAAAATCACAATATTTCCAAATGGGGTGTTATGGTATAGGCGTCAGCCGTACATTAGCTATGGTATACGAAAATAGTTTGGTAAATGGAGATTTAAAATCTGTAGAAATTTGTTTGCCACTTTGTGTAGCTCCTTATGTGTTATATATTGTACCAAAACTTGATGATGAAGAATGTAGTCAAAAGTCTTTGAATATTTACAATGCACTTGAAGAGCGTGGGGTAAAGGTCTTGTATGATGATAGAGCTGAGCTAAGTATTGGGGCTAAAGTGAAAGATAGCAAAATTACAGGTACTCCATATGTAGCTATTTTGGGTAATACTTTAAAAGAAGATTACATCGAAGTCGAAAATAATAAGACAGGAAATAAAATGCGTTTTAGTGTGGATGAATTTATTGAAAAAATTACACAACTACAAAAAGAAAAAATAAACAATAAGTATTTAGAAGATTTAAATTAATAAGTTATGAAAAAAAACTTCTCAATTTGGATTATCCAATTTGAGAAGCTTTTTTTATTTATTTTTTATCTTCGTCCTTTATATCGTCAGGGTTGATAATCTCTACTTCATCATTTTGTGCAGTAGTTTCTTCTATGTCTATATTATCATTCTGACTCTTTTCTACAGGTTGACTTTCTTTAGTCTCACTTATAGGCGAATTGTTATTTGATTCATATTCTCTTAAAATTTGTTCTTCTTTTTCAGCTAAGTACTCATCAGAACTTACGGTCTCTTTTTCAGCTAGAAGTTGTTCTTGTTTCTTAGCTAATTTACTTCTGCCTTTTGCATAAGCTTTAAATTCGGCTTGTGCTTTCTTTTCTTGCTTTTGAGCCATAGCTAATTCACGTTTTTGTTTGTAAGCTTTTTCGTATTCTTCAAGTTCTTGTTGATTTCTTAATAACTCTTCTTCAATTGCTTGAAGTTTTCTTCTACGTTCTTCTTCAGCTTGACGTCTTACAACTTCTGGGTGTAATGTCCTAGTTCTATCATAATTAGCTACTTTAGTACGACTAATCTTTTTAAATTTAGTTCTTCTAATTATCACACCAACTATAGCTATAATTAGAGCTAGTCCAATAATAAGAGATGGCAACAAAATCCAGTCAAAGCTATTTCCGCCTACAGGTGTAGTGGTAGTATCCTCTTCCTCTGATTTTGTTGTACCTATAACTATTACATTAGTAGGAGCGTCTTCAGCTTCTTCATCAATGCTTGTTTTCATATTGTTGAAGTCAACTTCACTAATAGTTTCTAACTCTAAAGAACTTAGATAAGCATTAACGGCAGTGTTAGCACCTTTAGTCACTAGTCCAAAGTATGGATTGATGGTGGATTGTACTTCACCGCTAATGTAGAATATAAATTCGCTTTCTTCGTTATTAGTAATTTTTTCAAATTTATAATCTGTATCACTTAGTCCTATTATTATACCGCTATCTTCTAGGTCTGTTAAACCTTCAACATATACCCTAAAGGTTAGTGTATAGAAATTAGCTGTATCTAGGGTGTAGGTAAAGTTAGAAGTAAATCTAACGTCTGTATCGTTTTGGATAGAAGATATCACTAGTTTGTTAGTATCACCTACTAAAACACCTGCATCAATTAAATCTTCGTTCTCTACCTCAATTGTCCAGTTGTAAGGTCTTGTATAGATGCCATCAGTTTCACTTGAAATTAAAGTAAATTCTTCTTTGCTCAAATCAATTACTTTGGTATTTGAATTTGCTGTAGCACCTTCAAACTCATCTGCTTCAATAGTTTCCATTATTACGTTATCAAAGAATGCATAGCCGTCTGAATTTTCACTTTCAGTTCCTAATCCAAGCACTACTTGAATATTTTTTGAACCATAAGTGTTGTAGAAGTAGATAGTGTAAGTTGACCAAGCTTCATTACTACTGAATGTGAACTCAGCAAGGGTAGTTGAGTCGTTAACTATCTCAATATAAGCATTTCCATTTGTTAATGTCTTAGAGTCAATAGTTAATTTGTAGTAAGTGTTATCACTCATTGAGTAGCTTGCACTAGTATAAGTAGTGAAGTCTGCGTTAGGATTGTATATCATCAATAAATTATTATCAGCTTTATCACTTTGGTCATATTGAAGACGTGTAAATCCTATATCTTCAAGAGATATATATCCATAATTGCTTGAGTGTGTGTTAAAGTGATCTTTGTTTGTACTGATTATACCACTATTTGTATTATCATTATTTATAGTCCAACTTGCAGGAGCTAGTGGGTATACGCCCTCATAGTTTGCATCTGCTAGGTTGAAGAATGCGTTAGTTATAGTAGACGCTGTACCATCTGTGTATAATTGAACTTTTTTAGTGTAGCTATCTTCGCTAGCGTTTGTATATTGATTATAATTTATAGAATATACTTCAATATCATCAAAGAATACAGCACCTTTAACTAAGTTATTTTCAAGGTCTTCTGTAGCATCTACATCACCTAGTGCAAGTTTGATGCTAATTCTTTCATTTTGGAAAGGACTTCCTAAGATATAGAAAGTATATTTTGTCCAGTTATTTGTGATAGAATTTGTAGTAACAGTAGTTTGAATATCTTCAAAAGTAACAGCACTTAAATCTTCATTTTCTGGAACTATACTTACGCTAGCACCATTTTCGGTAATATTTTGAGTCTTAACATATACAGAAAGTTTGTAATATGTTTGTCTTTCTATGGTTAGCCAATCACTAGTATAAGCTACGCCTGCTTTTTCTGTATTGTTAATATACAATGCATTGATATTGTTATATTTCAAATTTGTGCCAGGGTTACTTAGGTTTCCAACTGTGGCAGAGTCAAAGTTTTGATCTAGTGTAGTAACGCCATCAAATACTTGACTCATAGGAGAGTTTGGATTGTAACTTGCAGTCCAACCTGTCAAACTAACATCTTCAAAGCTTGCGTTTGTTACCATATCATCTATAGCGGTTAGACTATAGTTGCCATATTTGCTATTTGTATTTGTAAAGTTTTGGCTATTTAAACGTGTAAAGAATTCATTATTATCATACTTTAACGCTCTAGCATTATCAAATAATACAGCACCTACGCTACTTTGTAAATTCTTAATTCCGAGCCACAACTCTAACGTAACTGTAGTAGAACTAAAATTATCTGTACTGATATAGAAATTATAGGTTCTCCAGTTTTTATTTGTGTTGATTGCTGTGAAAGATTCGTTAATGTCACCGCCAGTAAGATAAACAGATGCTACAGATTCTACTTCTGTAGTAGCTCTACTGCTAAAGACAGGTAAACTTGTAGCTACATCTACACTTATTATATAGTGGCTATTAGCATCAAGTGTAAATTCTTCACTTACAATACCTGCTCTAGTAGAGTTTAAACCATTATTTATCATATATACGTAGTTATTTGGATCGGTTATACTATTTGGCAAAGCTCCAAGACCGTACGCATCTTGGTTGGCTGTAAAGGTGCTGGTATTAGTAGAAATAATACCACTTTTTAAGTTTGATGTACTCAAACTTCCTCCAGCGTCATCCCAATTTGAGCTACTAGCTGGGAAATCATCACTAGTAGTCGTGAAGTCGCCTCCCTCAATAATAGATTCGGTTGGGGTGTAAGCCATTACCTTAGGTAATGTTAACCCGACAGGGAATATGCCTATTACTAGACTTAGGCACATCGCTAAGCATAAAAATTTCATTTTAAAATTGATTTTCTTCATATCTCACCCTTGTTAAAATTGTAATAAATCGTTTCGTAATCATAAGTTTAAATCAAATAATTGAAAAAAGCAATAAGCAAAATAATATTTTATCTATTTGTTTTTTTGCAATTAATTCTTACAACTATTTTAATAGTAATAATTACTGGTAAAGTATACTACAAAAATTTAAAATATGCAAATATTTTTTATCAGTTTACTAATAATATTTATATGAAAAACAAAAAGTTTAAAAGTAATTTTATAGTAAAAGGTCTTTTTGGACTAGCTATTGGTTTTGTAAATGGCTTTTTTGGAGGTGGTGGCGGTATGATTGCCGTTCCCGTTATGAAAAAGTTTATGGGGCTTACCACAAAACAAAGCCATGCTTCTGCCATATTTGTGATACTACCTTTAAGTATTGCCAGTACAATTACCTATATAACAACTAATGCATTAAATATATCTAACGGACTACCAATTATAATCAGTGTTATAGTCGGTGGCGTTGTTGGTAGCTTTTTGCTAAAGAATTTGCGTTCAAAAATAATAGAATTTATCTTCGCTTTAGTTATGATAGTTGCGGGTATTAGACTTATATTTTAATTTTAAATTTTTATAAAAAATAAAATAAGGAGCCAATAATGTCTATAATTATAGGGATTTTAGCAGGTATCATCTGCGGTATGGGCATGGGTGGCGGTACATTACTTATTCCGATGCTCGTGCTTTTTTTAGGGTTTGACCAACTCAATGCGCAAAGTATAAATTTAGTAGCTTTTTTGCCTACGGCTATCATAGCACTACTTATACAAATAAAATCTGGATTAGTTCAATACAAACAAGTTTGGCCATTAGCTTTATTTGGTTTGGTATCTGCCATAGGCGGTGCGTATTTAACACAAATAATAGAGCCTAATATATTAAAAACTCTATTTGGTGTGTTTTTGGCGGGGCTTGGTATTTGGCAACTTGTAGAGATATTTGTCAATAAGAAAAAGCAAACTTTAAAGCCCATACTAAAAACGAAAAAAAGATTTAGCAAAAATACAAAAAAATTAAATTGGCTTTTTAGGATTCATATTGAAATAAACTAAATTTACAAAAAATTACTAAAAAGAGCAATTTTGATTTGCTATTTTTTTTGCTTTATAGTAATATATATCTAAGTTGTACTAAGTATTTACTTAGTAGAGAAATTTAAGTAAGCGAGTTGAAATAATGAAGAATTTTAAACAAACAAAGATTGATTATGATGAACTGATCAAAGAAATAGTGTCGGACCCCAAAAAGGTAGCTAAAGATACAGAGGGTAAATATAGACGAAGTGTATTGCAAGTCGTAAAAAAAGTCAGCTCTGATTTGGAACACAATAGGATAGTCCTCATTACTGGACCTAGTGCAAGCGGGAAGACCACTACATCAAATTTATTAACCAGTGCATTGATTGTTAGGGGTGTGCCTTGTGTGGTTATTAGTATGGATGATTTTTATATAAGTGCTAAGGATAGACAAGTGGTAGATGGTAAGATAGATTATGAAAGCCTTAACGCCCTAGATATCGATTTGTTTAAGCAGTGTATGAACAATCTTATAAAATTCAATAAAAGTATGATGCCAAGATATGATTTTATAAATGGTGAGATGCAAAAAGAAGCTTACGAACTAAATGTGACAAAGGATTCTGTCATAATCATTGAAGGTATTCATGCTTTTAATCCTGAGATAATTAGTAAAGAGATGGAAGGCAAGGTGTACAGATTATATGTTCATACAAATAGTTACTTCTTTAGTGATTACAAGATTATCACACCATCTATGTTAAGATTTTTTAGAAGGTTGGTTAGAGATTTTCATACTAGAGGTGCTACAGTTGAAAAGACTAAGAATATGTGGAAAGGTGTTATAGATGGTGAGCAAAAATATATCTTACCCTATAAGCATCTAGCAAATAAGAGTATAGATACCACGCACTTATATGAGCCTTTTATATATCTAGAGGAGATAAGTAAAATAACGCAGGTTGACCCTGAAGCTGAAGTGTATTTGACTATATTTGAGTCGGAGATTTCCTTTGATAGAAAATTAGTTAGTGATAAAGCATTAGTGTGGGAGTTTCTTAGTTAAAAAGTATAATAATATCAAACTTTACGAAAAATAATTTGAATGTACTATGAGGAGATAATATGAAGGATAAAAATCT
>CALVNN010000002.1 GCA_944349765.1 uncultured Clostridia bacterium
AAAAACAGCTTTACAGCACACCAAATTGACTATTTTAGGTGTATTACTGCGTAAAACCTGTATTTTACGCATAAATATTAGTCACATAAATTTGGATTAATTTTAGTGACTACTCTATTTTTCTCGATACATACTCAAAAAAAATTCATAATCAGTAAGGTCTTTTTTCAATTTTTTGTAATCAGGTTTATACTTCTCCACTTCTCGCCAAAAGTTTTGAGAATGATTCATATGTCTTAGATGTGATAATTCGTGTATAATAATGTAATCAACATATTTATGCGGTAACATAACCACTCTAAAATTTAATTTTATTTGGCGTGTAGAGCTACAACTGCCCCAACGTGTTCTAGAATTATCTATTTTAAAACTAAAGTTGTCTAATCTCATAACCTTAGCAAGATAATCAGTTCTTTCTTTAAGCACATCTTGTGCTATTTTTTTATAGTATGCTATCAGTTTTTTATAATCTTTTATTATTAAATCATAATCAGTCAGTGTTGGCGTCTTATAGCAAGGATCATATTTTAAATTAAAAACCTTACCCAAAATACTCACCTTTTTATATTCTATAAAATCACTATAAGCTTTATTTCTGCTCGAGATTTTGCTTTTTGTTTTATGTATCCAATTTTGTTTACTTATTACGAAATTCTCAGCTTTTGAAATACTGATTCCTTTTGGTATTTTAAGTACCACTACCCCATTTTGAGTTATGGTAAGTGATATTCTCTTTGAGTCAGTATAGATTATTTCATCAACTAAATTTTCCAAATTACACCTCTTTGACCCTATTATAACACAAAAATACGTTAATTTATTGACTTTTTACACAAAAAATTGTATTATATATATAAATTATGTGATGATGTTTTGTTCGTAGACTCGCAAACCAAGTTAGCTAACCGCAAAATCTTAACAAATCAAGGCATCACAATTTAAATAACCAGTTAGTTGCTGTCCAATGTGGCTTACGCCCCTATGTGTAACAACTTTCAATAATATAAATTATTGTATAATTTATGAAAAGGTTTAAAGGAGAAAATATGGGTGACTTTATCAACGCTAATTTATCTGATTTAATACTATATGTCCTAAGACAAAGAGCAAAGTTTGGTAACGAAATCACTTCAGAGATTTTGGAGCTAACTAATAATGAAATGGATGTAAAACAAGCCACCTTATACAGCACTTTGAAAAAGCTTGAACAAAAACGGCTTATTACCTCATATTGGGAAGATAGCAAAATTGGTGGTAAAAGGCACTACTACTTTTTGACTGATCTAGGTAGAGAAGCTTTAAATAACATCAATTTTCAAAAAGCCCCTCCTAAGCCACAAGATAAACTTGAGTATTTTGACCCAAAGTCTTTAGACAAAAAAGATGCTTTTTGGCATAAAAATAATGAATTTGAAGTAGAACCTATTCAGCATAAATATACAATGGATAAAAGCGAATCCGCACCAAACGAAACACCTTTTTCTAATACTACATTACAATATGAGCAGGAGCAAAAACTTAATGAAGAAAGCTACTCTTCCGCAAAAATTAATAATGATGAAGAAAAAGAAGAGGTTGAACAAGTCAAGATAGAAAAACCAGCGAATACAGCAATTATTATACCTGATAATATAAGAACTGAATCAAACGACATCATTACTAACACTATCAACCAACAAACAAAAGTTGAGATGCGAAACACGGATATTGACTATCGCAATATACTTGGTGAGCTTTATATTTCTGAGGAAAAACCTACGCCAAAAACTATAAAAGAAAATGAACCACCAAAAGCATATTATGAACAATTTGCAACAAGAGTTGAGATTGAACCAGAGATTGAGTCCTTACCACCTGAAAATTTAGAGTCAGCTAAGAATGTGGAGATACCAAAGTATAATATAAATATATCTAAAAAAGACTTTACTAATTTTGGAATCAAAGTAAAGAAACACAGCAAAGTATCTGATTTAGACACATCCTCGGATAGTTATCTAAAAATAAATTCATTAAATTTCTTTGTAAGTTTGTCGTGGTACATAATCCTTGTTTTAGGGCTGGTTTGCTCGTATTTTGCTATAAAAACACATATAACATCCGATCCACATTATTTACTTACATTACTTATTGTTGGCGTAATAGCTGTATTAATACCATTAGTATTTGGGATACTATTTACAGCTAACCCACACAAAAAATCAAAAAATGACTTTAATTTTAAACAATCCTTTTTATTTACATTACTTATTTGCGTTATATTTATTATATTTGTTATAGCTATTAATCTGCTTGCTGGTATGAATAATTTAAATCAAGTACATTTCTTGTTTTATTGGTTAATACCATTACTTCTAGCAATAGATACTGCTCTATCACCTTGCGTGAAAAAATTATTGATTTTAACAAAAAAGTTTAATGCTTAAGGAGATTTACCTTGCCAAATAAGATATTAGAAGTTAAAAATTTAACAAAAATTTATAAAAACCGTATTGCAGTAGATGACCTTACCTTTGACGTATACGAAGGTGAAATATTTGGATTTTTGGGCCCAAACGGTGCTGGTAAGAGTACTACTATCAAAATGATTACTGGTCTAGCCACCATTTCACGTGGTGATGTCTATATTTGTGGCTACTCTATTAAGAAAAATTTTGAATTGGCTATTAGACAACTAGGTGGAATTATTGAAAATCCCGAGATGTATTCATACATGTCAGGATGGGATAATCTCAAATTTTTTGCAAATCTCTACACGGGAATTACTGATGAAAGAATTCACGAAGTTGTAAAACTAGTTGGTCTAGAAAATCGTATACACGATAAATTTAAAAATTATTCTCTCGGTATGAAACAACGTCTTGGTATAGCACAAGCCCTACTACACTCACCTAAGCTATTAATACTTGATGAACCGACAAATGGTCTTGACCCAAATGGTATACAAGAAATACGTAGATTTCTCAAAAATATTGCACACACACAGAAGATTTCTGTTCTGATCAGTAGCCACATTTTAGCCGAGATGGAGCAAATGTGCGATACAATTGCAATCATTGATAGAGGTAAATTAATTGAAATTAAAAATATTGATCAAATAAGAAAAGGTATTATGGGTGGACAAAAAATTTGTTTTAAAGTAGACTACCCTAATTTTGCCGGTAAACTTATCTACAATAAATATAAGCTTGATATAGAATTGGCTGGTAATAACGTGATAGTTCCTTGCGAAGAAGCTATGATTCCAAGTATTGTGCAACTGCTTATTTCAAATAGGTTATCCATCTTTGGAATCAATACTTTGACGAAATCACTCGAAGAAGTATTCCTAGATATAATTAAACAACGTTCGGGATCTATAACTATTACCTAATATAATTGGAGAGTAAACAATGATTAGATTATTTAAAGCTGAATTAAGAAAAATATTTTTAAGACCAGGCATTTTTGTAATGACTGCTCTTTTGGCTGTGATACTCGCTCTTTCATATTTCCTTTATCAACCTATGACTCGTAACACTTCAGAAATCTCAATAGATGAAAACCAAGTCAGTGAAATATATGATTATTTTAAAAACGGAAATATGAGTTATTCAAAAGCAGATGCTTTATCTTATATGACTAGCACAAATAATTTGATAGAAAACTATAGGAATAACAACACCGTTTCAAATGTCGAGACATTAAAGACTCAGGTCAATACTTTAAATGACAATATCTATGCATTTTTGGATCGTGTTGGTCGTGTAATAAGTTCGCCAACTGGCGAAGGTAAGGAAATCGCTTATAAAATACTGACTGAGACTTTAAAACCTTCAGTTGACTCTCTAGTTAATTTGTTCTCAACGTTGATAGATACTTCTAATCCTTTAATTTTGGTTAATAAAAATACAGCTGAGAACATAACGCTTTCATTAAACTCTATAAATAGAATATTAACTACTACTTCAGAGCCTACTCAAGAAACTTATAAAAATATGCAAGATAACCTTAATCTATATAATATAAGTACTGATGCTAATAAATATACTTTAAACATAACACCAGATATTGAATCTATAGTAGATGTAAAATTTGATGAAGAATTTTTAAATACACTACAGTCTGATTACTATAATGTGGGTATGGAAAGACTAGCTGTAGTTGAACAACAAATTGATGACTTCTATGTCTCTATAGGTGGCAATTATGAGTTTGAAAATTCTGTCGAAAAGAAAGCTGAAATAAATGAACTAATTAGCTTTTATTATAATACTTGTAGACAGCTAAACGAAATAGTTATTAGTAAAGTCTATTTAAAAATTGCTGAGTCCTACTCAGACTATGAATTTGCTCAATTATATGGTTTGGAAGATTTCATTAGATACGAAAGCGAACAATCACTAACCCGACAAGAATATTTGTTTGACCATAATAAAATGGAATATGATTATGCCGTACCATTTAATTTTACTTCAACGAGTAACTTCGAAACAAATACATATGACTTTATGTACTTTGTGTTAGAATTGTTTAGCTTTATAATCATAATCTATTGTGTGGTTATGGGCTCTAGTATGATTGCTGGTGAGCAAAATAATGGCACTCTTAAATTGCTAGCTATAAGGCCATACAAACGTAGGAAAATAATGACAAGTAAGATATTAGCGACAATGTTCTTTGCCTTTGTATTCACTTTGCTTGCTATGATTATCACCTTTATTGCTGGTGGATTTATGTTCGGCTTTGAATCAGCTCCTATATTATGCATATTTAATGCGACCACAGCATTTGAAATAAGCCCAATTTTGCTTACATTAATTTATTTCCTCACTCTTCTACTCAAGATAGGTACTTACATTCTGTTAGCATTCACAATATCTACTATATTTAGAAGCTATGTAGGGGCTGTTACAGTATCTATTTTCTGCTTCTTTGCGACAGCCATACTTAATTTATTTGTTTCCTCTAACAATATAATCAAATATCTACCTTTAAATAACTTAGATTTATTTAAGTATATGGGCGGAGGTAGTTTCACAGCTAATTCAAGTATATTTAATATTTTCAGCTCACCAATCTTGCCTGATATGAGCTTTGTATTTAGCCTTATTAACATAGTACTCACTATATCAATTCTTGCTGTGATTACTTATACAGTGTTCAAAAATAGAGATATAGCTTAGAACTAAAAAAGATTAATTGACTACGAATCAATTAATCTTTTTTTATTAATATAGAATGGTATATATTTATAATTTACTAGCTTCGCCTCTAGCTAATTCATCGCATCTATTATTATATACGTTGTCACTGTGCCCTTTAACTTTACAAAATTTGATTTTGTGAGGCTTAATTACATCTAACATTTCCATCCATAAATCATAATTAAGCACCGGTTTTTTTTGGCTATTTTTCCAATTATTTTTTATCCAAGAATCAAACCAATTTTGATTAAAAGCATTAATTACATACGCACTATCAGAATATAGCTCTACTTCACAAGGCTTTTTTAATGCCTTGATAGCTTCTATTATAGCTTTCATTTCCATTCTATTATTTGTTGTATTTTCTTCAGCTCCAGATAGCTCTTTATATTTACCATTATGCATCAAAATACACGCCCACCCACCTTTACCAGGATTGTTTAGACAAGAACCATCGGTATAAATAATAACTTTTTCCATAATTCTATTATAGCAAATATTTGCTATTTTAGCAATTTTTTATTGACAAAAAGATAGAAATATAATATAATATTAAATATTAAGGGGTGTAGTTCATCGGTAGAATGAGAGTCTCCAAAACTCCAGAGGAGGGTTCGATTCCTTCCACCCCTGCCAATATTCTATAGCACACCAAATATGGTGTGTTATTTATTTATAATTACACCATATTTACAAATTAATATGTATAATTTATTTAAAAATTTTATTCTTTTAAAGCAAAAAAACGGAGGTATGTCCTTATTTTAGATTAGACTTCTCCATTTTTTTATTTAGCTATTTCAGTTTTTCTTACTTCACGTATTACATTTACTTTGATTTGTCCTGGATATTCAAGTTCACTTTCAACCTTTTTAGCTATTTCTTTTGCTAGATAACTTGCCTTATCGTCGTCAACCTCTTCAGGTTTTACTATTATTCTTATTTCCCTACCAGCCTGTATAGCATATGATTTTTCTACACCTTTGAAATCATTCGCTATTGCTTCCAAAGCTTCCAATCTCTTAATGTAATTTTCTAATGACTCACGTCTAGCTCCTGGTCTAGCACTAGATATTGCATCAGCTGCTTGCACTAAAATAGCTTCAATAGAATTAAACGGAACATCTCCATGATGTGCTTCTATACAGTGTATAACAGCTTTTGATTCTTTGTATTTTTTTGCTAAATCAACACCAATAGTGACATGCGTTCCTTCATATTCTTGATCTACTGCCTTACCTACATCGTGAAGCAAACCTCCTCTCTTTGCGACCTGCACATCAGCACCTAACTCTGCTGCCATTAAGCCCGCCAAGTTAGCTACTTCAATACTATGAAGCAAACAATTTTGTCCATAGCTTGTACGATATTTTAGACGTCCCAAAATCTTCACAAGTTCAGGATGCAAGTTATGAATGCCGACATTAAATGCTGCATTCTCCCCTGCTTCTTTTATGGTGATATCCATATCCTTTTTTACTTTGTCTACGAGTTCTTCTATTCTAGCGGGATGAATTCTACCATCCATAATTAACTTTTCTAATGCTATTCTGGCTATTTCACGTCTTACAGGGTCAAAACCTGATAACGTGATAGCATCTGGCGTATCATCAATTATTAATTCAATACCAGTTACTTGTTCTATTGTACGGATATTTCTCCCCTCACGTCCAATAATACGCCCCTTAATGTCCTCATTAGGTATAGGTACTACAGAAACAGTCACATCTTGTGCGTGATCTGCTGCACATTTTTGAATAGCTAAAGTTATAATCTCTTTTGCTTTTTTCTCTGCATTATCTTTTGCGTCTTGTTCAATATCACGAGCTAATTTTAATGCATCAGCTTTAGCTTCATCTTCATAAGCTTGTAATAGCTCATTTTTAGCTTGTTCTGGCGTGATTCCGCTAATTCTTGACAACTCTTTTATTGCATCCGCCTTAACTTGCTCTGTCTCAATTTTTAGATTTTCAATTTCTTTTTGCTTCTTTTCTAAGGTGTCTTTAATTGTATCAATGTGCTCTTGTTTCTTTTCAAGCACTTCTTCTCTTTTTGATAAAATTTCTTCTTTATTAAAGACACGCTCTTCCATCTTTGAAATCTCATTACGTCTGGATTTTACTTCATTATCCATATCCTGACGTATTTTAAAGACTTCTTCTTTTGCTTCTTGCAAAGCTTCTCTTTTGACGATTTTAGCCTCTGAATAGGCATCTTCAATTATACGATTAGCATTTGATTTACTATCCTGCAATTTCTTTTGGTTATATAAGTAATTGATCAAATAACCAATTCCTGACCCAATAACTAAAGCAATTACACCAATTACAATTGCAATACCAACAGAGACATCCGCCAACATAATTATATTGCCGAACATATTTCTCCTTGTTATAAATAAAATAATAGATGAAAAAATCATCTATTATCTAGTATACTTTATTTTAATAATTATGTCAAGAATATTACAAGCACACAAAAACAAAAAAAACGTCTTATTTTCGTTTTATTTACACTTAATTTGTTTTAGCCTAATTCAATTTTTTGCGTATTTGTTACAGCCCAATCAATTAATTCCTGCATATTTACTATTTTAGCTTCTTCTCGAATAGCTTCACTCACCTTTGGCTTAATAACAGGTCTAGGTGGTACAAATACTGTGCAACAATCCTCATATGGCAAGCTAGAGGTCTCAAAAGTGCCAATACGTTCGGCAATTCTAGTTATTTCTATTTTATCATACGCTATTAAAGGTCTAAATATAGGTAACTTTTCTGCAACACTATTACTACATGTGATGCCTTGAACTGTCTGACTCGCCACTTGAGCTAAGTTCTCACCAGTTATAATACATTCACAACCATTTAGGGTTGCTAGTTTTTCGGTTATTCTTACCATAATACGGCGCATAATTGTGATCATAAATTCTCTATTACAATTAGCATTGATAGCTTCTTGTATCTGTGTAAATGGTACCACAAATAAAGATATCTTACCTGTATATTGGGTCAAAATGTCAGCCAAATCAATAACCTTTTGCTTAGCTTGTTCGCTAGTATAAGGGAAGCTATGAAAATAAGTCGCATTTATGCTAAGCCCACGCTTTGCCATCAAATATCCAGCTACTGGACTATCTATACCGCCAGAGAGCATCAACATACCTTTACCAGATGTTGATACTGGCAAACCCCCAGCACACTCAAATCTAGTACTCAAAATATATGTCTTACCATTTTCTCTAATATCAATTTCTACTAAATGTTCTGGATTATGCAAATCGACCGTAAGATTTTCGTTATTTTCTAGTATAACCTGCCCCATCATTGCACTTAACTCATTTGAATGAATACTAAAACGTTTATCTGCTCTAGTAGACTTTACCTTAAAAGTCCCTTGCAAACGTATATTAGCACAAAAAGACTGTATGTTTTCAAGACTAGTTTCAAATTCTACAGCAGGACTAACTGATATTAAGCCAAAGACCTTTTGTAACTTATTGATAATAGTACTTTCCATATCTGACGCATAGTCATATATTAGGTATCTACCACCAATTTTGCTAACTTTAGCCATTCCATTTATAGATTTTTTAATATTTTTTTCTAGTACATTTTCAAATATATACCTATTATCACCCTTTAAATGGATTTCACCATATCTTGCTAAAATTACCTTATTCATTTTCACCTCTTTCTAGCCAAATTTTCTAACTGTTAATTTGTTATAATTTTCTATTAGTTTATCTACAAAAATTCTTACGTCTTCTATAGTATTTTCTATATCAAAACTAACACGCAAGTTGCCACGAATGCTCTTTGAATCTAGACCCATAGCCGACAAAGTATTATTACCCGAAGATTTAGAAGAACAAGCTGAACCTGTACTCACCAAAATGCCATTAAGCTCCAAAGCGTGAACCATTGTCTCACCATTGACACCATCTAAAGTCAAACTAACCACATAAGGTGAATTATCTATACTGCTATTTATGGTAATACCTTTGGTACTTTTAAGCAAATGGAATAATTCATCTCTTAATTTTTTGACATACGCTAGTTTTTCTTCAAGATTGGTTTTTTCGACCACATACTTTAAAGCCATTATACCTGACACATTTTCTGTTCCCCCTCTTAAACCATCCTGTTGACCTCCGCCAAGCAAATACGGCTTAAGATTTTTTCGTATATATAGACCTGCAATACCTTTGGGTGCGTGTACTTTATGACCGCTAATTGTATAAAAATCCACTCCTAAGTCATCTAAATTCACAGGGATTTTAAGAAAAGCTTGTACTCCGTCACTATGGAACAAGACATTTGGATTTATTTGTTTTGCTATTTGAACCATTTGCTTGATAGGATTTATAGCTCCAGTCTCATTAGAAACGTGAATTACACTAACTAACCCCACCTCGGTGGACATCAAATTTTTAAAAGCATCTAGGTCCACTATACCTTCGTGAGTCAACGGTATTTCCTCTACTTCAAAACCAGCGTTTTTTATTGTCTGTATAGTGTGACTAATTGAACTATGCTCTCCTCTAGATACTAATACTTTTTTAAAACGTTTATTTAACTGACCTAGCAATACCGTATTGTTAGATTCAGTAGCAGAACCAGTAAATATAAGTTTTCCTGAACCATTTAGTGATTTCAGTATAACTCTTTTAGCTTCGCGAATTTTATTTGCTATTTCATTAGCCAATGCATAAGAAGCTGATGGGTTAAAATAATCTATAGAATTGTAATATTTTACCACATCGTCCACTCCTTCAAGAACCCTCGTAGTGCTAGCATTATCTAAAAAAATCATATTATCTCCTCAGATAAACTTTAAGCTTATATTCAAGAGTTCTAAGCAATCTAGCTACAGCCTGCTCCACTTCTTCATCGGTTAAAGTCGCATCATCTTTTTCAAATTTTAGTCTAAAGCTCAAACTCTTATATCCTTCTTCAATTTGATTGCCCGCATATATATCAACAAGAGTTACTTCTTTACAGTTTTTCCCTGAGGAATGTACTATCTCGCTATAAATATCTTCATAGCTCAGTCCGTTAGGCACCAAGAAATTGAGGTCTCTTATAACAGCTGGATACTTCGAAATAGGTTGATATTGATACAATTTTTGCGTGCTTAATAATATTTTGTCCAACTCAAGTTCTAATACATATACATCCTCATTAATTCCATAATTCTTGCTTACTAGTGGATGAATGTTGCCTATTGTGCCAATCTTTTCGTCATTTAAGCATATATTGCCAGCACAAAATTTGTTATAAGGGAAGGAAATATTACTATCCAATTTAATATTTACATTTAAAAGATTAATCATCTTAAAAAGAAGTTTTTTCAATTCAAAGAAATCAACTTTACCAGTTAATGCTACACACAAAGTATCAAGTTCTTTAGGTTCCCCTTTAGCTAACATATACTTACGACCTACTTCAAACAATCTCAATCCTTTATTACCATGATTTAAGTTGAAACTGATAGTCTGAAGCATATCATCTATAAGATTAGTTCTGAGAGCTTTTAGATTGTCATTTAAAGGATTCGAAATTTCTATTATATTGTCTTTTTCACATTTAAGTCGTTGATAAGATAACCCATCACCTAGTGAAAATGTCTTAATTTCAAATAAACCACTTTGAACTAAAGTTTCTCTAATCTTCTTAACTGCATCATATTCTTTACAAGATAGCGAAACAGTAGGCTGTTTAACCTGTATCTCTTCTAGTCCACAAATACGTATTACTTCTTCCGCAATATCTGCTAAGCACTCAATATCGGTCCTATAATTTGGTATATTACATATTAAATTGTCCCCATTTATCGTTGTAGTGATATTTAGACTATTCAATATCTTTTGGATTTTATCTTTAGAAATATTTGTACCCAGTAACGCATTTATTTTATTGTAATCAACTGTAAGAATATTTTCTTTTATCTCACAATTCAATCTATCTTTGATGGATACTATTTTACCAATTTTAAGGCTAGAAATAAGATGAAGTGCTCTATTCAATCCTATTTCATTTAAAGTAGGTTCAACACCTCTCTCGTATCTAGCAGAGCTATCAGACCTTAAAGACAATTTTTTAGATGTAGTACGTATACTAGCCCTTGAAAAGCTTGCACTCTCAAATAAAACATTCTTAGTCCCGTCACTTACCGAAGCTTCCATACCACCCATTACACCAGCAATAGCCAAAGGCTTTGTACTATCAGCTATAACCATATCATTTTGATTTAGTTGATATTCAACCTCATTTAACGCTACCAACTTTTCATTATCAGCTTGCCTTACTATTATATTGTCAACCTTATCAAAATCAAATGCGTGCATAGGTTGTCCTATTTCCATAAGTACATAATTTGTAATGTCTACAATATTGTTTATAGGGTTTATTCCTACAGCTTTTAGCCTTGCTTGCATCCATTTAGGTGAATCTGTAAGCTCTACATCTTTAACTACTGCACCCATATATCTAAGGCAATTAGGCGTGTTTACCTTTATATCAAAATCAACTTTTTCTTCTTTGAGGTCGTAATCCAAATCTAGTTTTTTCAATGGAAGATTAAGCATGGTAGATATTTCTCTAGCTAAACCATAGACACTATTACAGTCAGGTCTATTAGCTAGAATGGTAATATCAAGCACTATATCATCAAGACCTAAAACAGACGCTATATTTTCACCGATTTCAACGTCTTTTAATATCATTATACCATCAACTTCAGCACCCTCATATACCTTATTATCTATGCAAAGTTCGTATCCTGAGCATAACATACCTTGAGACTCTAAACCACGCATATTAGTAGTCTTTATGGTTGTACCACAAGGCAGTAACGACCCATCTGTAGCTACAGGGACATAAGCCCCCTCAAATACATTTGTCGCAGCTGTCAATATCTGTAAATGCCTATCACCCATATCAATGTCACATACAGAAAGCCTCTCTGCATTTGGGTGTTTTGTTATCTTGACAATTTTACCTACAAAAACGGTCTCCATCCCCTTGCTAGGATTGATAATTTCCTCTACTTCAAACCCACTATTTGTCAATTTTTCGGCTAACTCATCTGCGGATATATTAACATCCACGAAATCCTTTAACCAATTTAACGATAATTTCATCCTCTAGCACTCCTTACTTAAATTGTTTTAAAAATCTAACATCATTTTCATACAGTGTTCTAACGTCATTTAGATTATATTTGCTCATTGCAAGTCGTTCTATACCTGCCCCAAGAGCAAATCCTGTATACTCTTTACTATCTATCCCACATGCATCAAAAACTTTTGGATTCACCATTCCACCGCCTAATATCTCCATCCAACCAGTTCCTTTGCATATGCTACAACCTTTACCTTTGCATTTTATGCAAGTAACGTCCGCCTCTACACTTGGCTCTGTAAAAGGGAAAAATGAAGGTCTAAGTCTTATCTCAACGTTTTCACCATATAGATGCTTTGCTAAATCCCTTATAGTAGTCTTAAGGTCAGCCATAGTCACACCTTTATCAACGACCAAAACTTCCATTTGTTCAAATACAGGCGAATGTGTCGCATCAATGTCATCACCTCTATATGTTCTACCTGTGCCAACCATTTTAAAAGGTGGTTTTGTGCTCTCCATCATACGCACTTGGAGATTTGATGTGTGTGACCTTAAGAGATACTTGTCATCAATGTAAAATGTATCTTGTACATCTCTTGCTGGGTGGTCTGCTGGAATATTTAACTTATCAAAATTGTTCTCATATAAGTCAACTTCAGGACCATCATACACAATGTAGCCACGGCTAGCAAAAAAGTCTTTTAGGTCATCTTCCATTTTAGTAAGCGGATGTAATGCTCCTAAGTTGATATCTACAGGTAAAGTGATATCCACACCTTTTTTCTCTAGCTCTGCCTCCAATTCTTGATTAAATAATATTTCCCCTTGTGCTTTTAAAGCTGACTCCACTCGCTCTTTAGCTGAATTAACTAATTGTCCCATTTTGGGCTTTTCTTCATTAGGTAAATCTTTCATCATTTTATTAAAAGCGGTAATCTCACCTGATTTACCAAGATATTTAACTCTGATCTGCTCAATCTCTTTTGTAGTCTTAGCTTGACCAATTAGATCTAATGCATTCTCTACAACGTCATTTATTCTCTTCTCCATAATTCCTCCAAATAAAAATAAAATCGCCCTATATCTTAGGACGATCTAATATCGTGGTACCACCTAAGTTCTTCTAAAGTTAAATTTAGAAGCACTCTATTTACCGTATAACGAACGGATAAAACGCCTTGACCTACTACTATTTCAGCTAGGAGCTATGAGGTGAATTCACTAAAAGAGCATTTAGACATCTTACAGCCACGAATGTCATTCTCTATAAATGTTAACTTTTTAGGTACTAGTCCTCAATCATTGCCTTTATTAATATATGGTGAGTATAGCACCATCTAGCAAAATAGTCAACTATTTTATATAAATAACTTAAATTTTCAAATTTTCTTACATAGGCACTAATCTGGTATAAGGTCAAGCATATCTTGTAATTGTGATGAGTTAAGATAGGTAGATGGTATCTTGCCTATTATAATGCTCTCACATATCAATACTTGCACTGTGTTGCTTATAGTCCTATTTTCTACTGGTAATATCATAGTGACTTTAGATTCTACATTCACATATATCCTATGATGGGTTTGGTTGATACCCGCCTGAGTGAATTCAGATTCAAAAGTACATGATATAGAACCAATAGGTAGTAATTTAATCTTTACATTCGGTCCTCTACCCACTAGTATTGGCATCCCGCTAAATGTTCCTAAAGGAACAAGTACGCCTTGTTGCCCAATATTTTCAATTTTACTTTGAGCAATTTTTGCTAGTTCTTTACTTAACCTATTTATCAAAATAGAATTTGCAGTAATCAAAGATACATCACCTTCATCATTTGTAGTAATAGTTACTAATTCGTTGTAAAGTGCTGAATCTGAGACAACTTCTGCTACAGCACTATTTATAGCTTTTAATGTCAAACTTCTGACTTTACTTTCACTGGTATTTAGGATAACTGGATTGACTATTGCATTGAAATAGACCATTATTAATATAATAACAATTATAGTGACTGATAGGTACGTATAAAATTTACGCTTTTTACTATATTTTGATAATTTTCTTACTCTCCTCATATCATATTGTATGATATAGACAAGCTAGTAAGAACTTATTATTTGCCATTAGACTTAGTATGACTTGAGAATATTAAAGCCATTAGATAGCTAAATACTACAGCCGCAGCAATTCCAGCACTTGTAGCAGCTAAACCACCTTTTATGGCGCCCAAAAGTCCACCAGCACTAGCGCCTTCAATGGCTCCTCTAGCTAGTGTCGCACCAAATCCCGAAATTGGAATCGTAGCTCCAGCCTTAGCAAATTCTGCTAATGGACCGTATAAACCCACTGCCTCAAGGAAAACGCCTAACATCAAAAATGTAACTAAAATACGTGCATTGGTCATTTGGGTGCGAATAACTAATATTTGACCAAGTAGACATATTCCACCACCCACCAAAAATACTATTAAATAATCCAAAAGCATTTATTCATCCCTCCTTACTACGACAGCATGAGCTATACCTGGAATAGTATTACCTTGCTGAGATGATAATGTACTTAAGAGTGCCCCAGTAGATAATATCAAAATGCTCCTATACTCACCACTTTTGAGCTTTTGTAGGACATAAGAATTAAAAATGGTTGCACTACATCCACAGCCACTACCACCCATAAAGGTTTTTTGCTCTTTGTCAAAAACAAGATTACCACAGTCTACATAATTTTCACCTAAAGGATACCCCTCTTTCTCCATCAAATCTATCAAGATTTCAGAGCCCAACTTACCTAAATCTCCAGTCAATATCAAATCATAATCATCAGGCTTTCGTTTTGTATCTTCAAAATGCACTTTTAATGTATGCATTGCTGCTGGTGCCATAGCAGCACCCATATTATTGACATCTGCCACACCATAATCACACACTTTGCCAAAAGTAGCCATTTCGATATAAGGGCCATCACCTTTTAGACTAAGCAATGAAGCCCCCGCACCAGTCACAGTCCATTGACTAGTAGGTGGCCTTTGGTTACCTAACTCAAGAGGGTAACGAAATTGTCTTTCCGCAGTAGAGAAATGACTACAAGTACCACATAGTACTCTACTAAAGTAGCCTCCATCTACTAAACAACTACCAACAGATAAGCTTTCTGTCATAGTAGAACAAGCCCCAAATAATCCAATAAATGATGTATCAAAGTCTTTTGCCGTAAACGTAGCACTTATAATTTGATTTAACAAGTCGCCCGAAATAAATAAATCTATATCGTTAGGCTGTAAACCAGCTTTTTCTATAGCACCCATTACAGCCGTTTCCATTATTTTTTGTTCGGCTTTTTCATAAGTTTTCTCGCCATAGAGATCATGATTTA
Organism: uncultured Clostridia bacterium; assembly: GCA_944349765.1. GTDB lineage: Bacteria > Bacillota > Clostridia > Christensenellales > UBA1242 > CALVNN01. The sequence continues at coordinate 15,680 of CALVNN010000002.1, forward strand.
AAATATAATCAAAATAATTAGCCATAGGACCTCTACCTTCTTTTGGCCCTACCACGCTATAATTTCCAATTATGCGAGGTTTATTTTCAAATACAACTGTTTGTGTTCCAATTTTTCGCATACTTTTCTCCTAAAAACATAAATAAATAAGACCGACTAATACACTACCTGCAATACCATTGACAAGTACTGGGCCCGCAATGGTAAACATTTTAACACACATACCAAATATCCATCCTTCGGTCTTAAATTCTATTGCTGGGCTAGCTATGGAATTTGCGAAACCTGTTATAGGAATAACCGAGCCAGCTCCCGCAAATGAACCAATCTTATCATATACGCCAAGACCCGTTAGTAATGTACTGATAAATATCAATGTCACAAGTGTATACGCTTGCACCACATCTTTTGTAAGTTCAGGAAATAAAGCCATTATAGCGTCGTATATACCTTGACCTACACAACATATAGTACCGCCAACCAAAAAAGCCCATAACAAAGTAGGGAAATATTTTGTGTATGGTTGCTTAGCTTGTACGTACTTATTATAAGTATCTTTTTGCTCTTTGTTTAACATATACTCGCCTCCATTAAATTTAATTAATTATAGACAAGAATTGGTAGATTAAACATAATAACGTTATTTTTGGTTAAACTATTTATTGAAAAGGAGTTTACCAAATGAAGAAAAAAATTCTTTTAGTATGTTCATATCTTTTAATATTTATATTAGCTGGATGTACTACGGTTAATAACACAAATACACCAACGTCTTATGATTTAATAGATTCATTGCAAATTCAAATGAATGAAGTAGTTACTACAGTAAGAGGCCTAGATGTACTATATCAAGAAGACTATGTTATAGCACCTATATACAATAGTAATTATAATTACTCAAACAACTTAAACAACAATATCAATGGTTACAATAACACATACACAACCTCTAATTATGGGAATAATATGATGAGGGGAAATTACAGAGGTTACTCTAACATTGATACCTATGGTATTACACCTTACAATGGCTATAATAACATTTTTTATGGAAACTATAGCCGTAATGGTAGTTATAATAATGGAAGTATGTTTGGTAATAACTATCAAAATTACAGCACAAATAACTATGGCTCAAGCGTACTCCCTAACAATATAGATACCTACAATAGCATAAATACACCCGTTTCAAATATTAATGCTATAAATGATCTAGATAATAATCATACCACTAATAGCGTATATAATAATTATAACACACTAAATAATAGTAATTTTGGGTCATATGTTCCTAAATATTCTAACAATGAAGGACTAGACAGGACTACCCTAAACGCATATGTTGCTTCACTTGAAGATTTATATTTGATTACATCAGATATAAATAGTGCAAACTACATATTAAATAATTTAATGATAAATAATATTGAGTTAGCTGTCGCTATAAGAAATAATGCTTTTTACCTAAATTATAATGTTGAAGCTCTACCAGCGGATAACTTACAAGTAATTTCGGAATATGTGAATACAATAAAAACCATATTGAGCGGTCTTAATGCGACATATGGATATATTACAACAGAAGTTGAAGGCATAGCACCTTTACGTGAAAGCTTTTATAATAATACAGAGGCACTTAATGCTAGATATCTAAAATTAATAAATATAATTGATTCACGTATAGCACAATTGCAAAATTTAATGGTATCTTTACAAAGATTGAACTATCAATTGCTTTTGGTAGGTAACCAAAATAATCAAGCGAACACAAATATTTATCAAAATCAGTATGTAAACAATGGCGTTTATGGAGATTATTTAATTAATCAAAATCAAGGTAACAATCTATATGATAACAATATACCAGCCGATAATTATTTAGATAATACTATTAATTCTCCTATTGCAGATAATTATCTTGGAGAAAATACTTATCCTATAGAAAATGATTTAGATGCCAATAGCACACCAATAGTAAATGATAAGAACTCTCCTGCTTTAGACAATAACCTAATAGATAATAATGAGTATATAGAAATACCAAACACTAATCAAACTCAAAATACAAATATCCCTAATAATTATGAAAGTTTTGAGCTGGATAACTCTAACAATGATATTGCTGACAATGCACTAGAAGATTTTAACAATTCAAATCTAGGCAATAACAACTTACAGCAAGAAGAAGTTATAATAAACCCAAACACAGGAAATATCAGTTCTAATGACAATAACAGCTTATCAAATTATGGTGAAAATTCATTTAACAATGAAAACAACGCTCCTCAGCAAAACACCTCACCAGTAGAGACATCAGAAAATAACGCCGAACAAAATAGAACTTGCAATGAAACTAATGAATGTAAAGAAAATACTAATATATTTATAGAAGAATACAATAGCGATACATATTTTGATACTAATAGAATATTATCAAAGGAAAATAAAAAAGAAGGTACTAACCTTAATGACGGATTAGAACCTTCTTTTTAGTTATTAATAATTTTTAACGTCTAATGCAAAGTAAGACTTTGGATGTAAGCAAGTTGGACAAATCTCTGGTGCTTCTTTTGCTACAATCTTAGTGCCACAATTTAAACATATCCAGGTTACTTCCTCATCTCTTTTAAACACTTTATCTTGCTTGATATTTTCAAGTAAATTCAAAAATCTCTCTTCGTGTTCATTTTCTATTTTTGCCACAGCTTCAAATTGTTTAGCCAATTCTTCAAAGCCTTCTTCCTCAGCTTCTTTAGCAAATCTTGCATACATATCTGTCCATTCTCCATGTTCGCCCTTTGCAGCTTCTTCTAGATTTGCTGGTGTATCACCTAACAAGCCTAGCGCTTTAAACCAAAGTTTTGCATGTTCTTTTTCATTATTTGCGGTCTCTTCAAATATACGTGCTATTTGCTCATAACCTTCTTTTTTTGCCACACTAGCAAAGTAGGTGTATTTATTTCTTGCCATACTTTCACCAGCGAAAGCCTCATATAAATTTTTTTCAGTTTTAGTATTCTTTAAATCCATATTAAACTCCTATTTATATTATAATGTAATTGTAACATATTTTAGCAAAATTAGCAATTGTTATCTTGCTTTGGAAATATTTTTTTACGTTTTAGATTACGCTCTTTACCATTATTACTTGGTACATAGTAGACTCTATCTTTTAATGAATTAGGCATATATTGTTGCTCAACATATCCTCCGTAACTATGAGGGTACTTGTAGTCTTTAGGTCTTTCACTATCTAAGTTGTTATTATTTTTTAGATACGGTGGCACTTCATCATCTTTATTGTTTCTAGCATCTTCTTCGGCTCTCTCCTTAGCTACCACAACACTATTTGATTTATCAGCTTCACACACATAGATTATTGCATGCGTTAATGGTAAATTTGCTTCAGGCATTCCTATTTCTTTTATTGCTATTAGTGCATTTATCGCCATCGTCAAGGCATAGCTATCTGCCATACCGACGTCTTCACTAGCATGTGCTATTAGCCTCCTAGCTATAATTAGAGGGTCTAAACCGCCACTCATAAGCCTATTAGCATAATAAAGTGCTGCCTCAGCATCGCTACCTCGAAGACTCTTACAAAAAGCTGAAAGCATATCATAATATTGACTTTCGTCAAAAGACAAAGCTTTTCTTTGGATACTCTCCTCAGCTACTTTTAAATCGACTGTGATTTTTCCATTAATTACTGGTGTACTAAGTACAGCCAATTCTAAAGCATTTAAAGCCTTTCTCACATCTCCAGAACTCATATTGGCTATATGGGTTAAAGCTTCATCAGTTGCTTCTACATTCAAAAATCCCAGACCACGTTCTTTATCTTTTAACGCAAGTTTCAAAGCTTCCAATATATCCCAGTTTGTTAGTGCTTTAAATTCAAATACAGTACATCTACTCACTATAGCCCTAGTCATACTAAAATAAGGATTCTCTGTAGTAGAGCCAATAAAGATAATAGAACCATCTTCTATAGCCTCAAGTATGCTATCACTTTGAGACTTACTCCATCTGTGACATTCATCTAGTAGTAAATATGTCTTAATTCCATACATCTTATATCTATCTTTTGCTCGCTCAATAACAGCTTTTGCATCCTGCACTCCACTATACACTGCGTTCAATCTTTCAAATTCGCCATTACAAGTATTAGCAATTACATTAGCCAAACTTGTCTTGCCAGTACCAGGCGGACCATAAAAAATACAATTCCCTAGGCAGCTTGATTTAATAGACCTTACCAACAGACTATTATCATAAAGCAAATGCTTTTGTCCTATAAATTGTTCCAATTTCTGCGGACGCATCCTTTCAGCTAAGGGCGCTTTTTTATTAGGTAAAGTATCAAATAAATCCATATTTCCTCCTAAGTGTATTATATCAAAATTTGTAAAAGTTTTCAATTAAAAACTCAATACCACGCCCTCTTCCAGCATTTTATAACTTAAAAATTTGAGATTATGATAATTTGTTTGATTTAATTTTATTACACTTTGCCCTGTATTAACCAATTTAGCGGTATACACCTTTCCTTCTATTGTAAGTTCAATTTCTAAATTCATATTGATTTTAGGAATAAATTTCACACCATTATGCAAAATGTATATACCTAAAATATCATACCTTATATAATTGTAGTAACAAGATAAATTCTTATCTAATAATTTTATAGTATTTAATTTCTCTATATCAAAAGGTAATGACTTATACCCATATATATAATTTTTAAAATCAAAAATATATTCAAGCGGATTAATAAAATAAAGCTCTTTTATCCTTTTTGGTAAATAATTATTAAATATTTCAAAGCCGTTATTTTTTATTATCACAGAATTTATATTAGAATATAGCTTTATAATATCCGCTTCGAGTTTAGTGTAATTCAAATATGTCATTTTAGTGGAAATATACATGTAACCTTCACTTACTACAAATAACAAAGTACTTCTTACTACACTAGCTCCTATATATTTAAGATTTGTGTTTATATAGTAATACTCATTACCGTACAGCTCTTTAATATTATACCCCTGATAGGTCTTTTCCACATAAAATAGTGAATTTTTAGTAGTGAATTTAAACGAAAAATAATCTTTTGATACACCTTGAAAACTCAACAAACAAGAATTAGTTCTGTAGTCTAAATATCTTCTCAAAATTCCGCCATAAAAGCTGTACTCAATATAATTATCTTCCATTTTAAATTCAAATTCAATATTTCCCAAAGGTTGTATAACCTCTAATTGTTTTTGATTATTTAAAGGTAGATTGATATTAAACGCATTAATTAATGCTAATATATTCATATTAACTTTGGCAATATCAATAATATAATCAAATTTTGTTAGTTCTTTTATATATTTTTCATCAGTAACTACTACTAGGTTTACATTGACCTTACTTTTTATATCATCAATGAACCTTATAAACGCTTTTGCATATTCGTACTCCTTTTCATTTAAGCAATTGACCTTAAAAATTGGAGCTTTTGCAAATCCTATATTAGCTAACTCATTAAAAGACTTATATGAATACATTATGGGGACATTATATTCAATTTGTTTTAAAATATAGTTGATATCAATACTTAACAGCTCGTCAGCCTTCTTTTTTTGAGAAAGTATTGGGGTGATTTTTCTTTTTCGTAAAAATAGTAATATAATAGGAATCAATAACAAAAAATTCATATTTATACTACTAAGTAATGTAACTATTATCAATAAATAAACTGTCAATTTAACCATACAGTAATTATGATTAATATCTAGTTTTTTATACAAAAAAAGGCTACAAAAGTAGCCTAGTTATTCTGTAAGCCGAGTTCTGTATTTGACGGTTATCTATCTAAGATACATTATCACTAATGTATTCATGCGATGCTTTTCGAATACTAGCGAGCAACCTTCACGTATTCTTTAATCTTGCTTCAGGTGGGGTTTACATATGCCCTCGATGTTGCCACCAAGGCGGTGAGCTCTTACCTCGACCTTTCCATCCTTACCGACAAAGTCGGCGGTTTATTTCTGTTGCACTTTCCTTAGAGTCGCCTCCACCAGCAGTTAACTGGCACCCTGCTCTTCGAAGCTCGGACTTTCCTCATCTAGTACCATCATAGTACTAAACGCAACCGTCTGAATAACTAAATAATAGTATACACAATTTATACATAGTTGTCAATACTAACTAAAAAGTTTGATTTTACGCTCTACCATCTCATCTACTCTATTTAGATATTCATTTATATCCTTTACATTAGCAGATCTCTCTACATGTTTTTCCAAACGCCATACTCGTTTTGATATACCCCCCGCTCCTACAGCTATAACGCTGTTTAATTCTTCCATACTTTCAATATTAAATCGGCAAGCTGTATTTGGCTTACAGTAGCCTACATTTTCGAAGTTTCCCATCATATGCTTTTGCCTATAAATATAATAAGGAGCATATCCTGATTCTTTTAATTTTGTATAAGAATAAGTAATCATTTTTTCTATATCAGGGCTATATTTAATATTTTCATTTGCTAGGTATGAATTATTTTTTATAGCCAAGGTATGAACTGTTATATTAGCTGGTTGCAACTCTACCGCAATATCTAACGAACGTTTAAAAGTCCTATAACTCTCATTAGGTAATCCTGCGATCAAATCCATATTCACCTTAAAATCATAATTTAAAGATAGTGCATATGCCTCTAACAACTGCTTCGTTGTCGTTCTTCGCCCTATAAGCTTTAAAGTCTTATCGCTAAACGTTTGAGGATTGATACTTATTCTATCCACGTGATGCTTTTGTAATACATCTAGCTTTTCCTTTGTGATAGTATCTGGACGACCACATTCTACTGTAAATTCTGCATCCATAAAATGCAACTCACTTAAAAGCCTATCCAAATCTTCCGCTGATAATGTAGTAGGGGTTCCGCCGCCAATATAAATATTTTTGACCATGTAGCACTTATCCATCATAAACGCTCGGATACCCCTTATTTCACGTATAAGAGCCTCTAGATATTTTGGCACAAGATTTTGCATACAACTAACTTCAGTGGAAACAAAATTACAATAAGCACATCTCGTTGGACAAAAAGGTATATTCACATAAAAGTTTACCAACTTATCATTAACTATAATGCCTTTTTGATTTTTAATAGTCTCTACAACTAGTTTTGCTTTTTGTTTACTTACGTGGTAATCTCTGTTTAAGTAGAATTCCGTGTTCATATAACTCGTTCCATTTGAGATATACTCATAAGCAATTTTAGTTGGGCGCACCCCCGTCAAAGCTCCCCAAGGCAAATCTATTTGATATTTTTTACTTAAGGTTTCATATAAAGCAATTTTAGCACAATGTTTAAATTCTTTCTTAATGATTAAAGGGTCTGATGTCTTTGTTTTTGGTTTACTAAGTGTATACGGTGCATCATCATTTACCTTTACTGTACAGATGTACGCATCATCAGTTGATTGTCCATTAAACTATATGATATCATCTTGCGTAGTAAAAACATTAACCAAGTCCAATAAATCTGCTTCATAATCAAGTAAATTTGTTACAAATTTCATTACTTCTCCCTTTGAGACATCAATTCACAATATACTCTTGATTTCATTAAATCACTTTTTACACCTGTTGTCAAAATCTTAAAAGTATCAATCTCGTCTATTACTTTCAATACTCCTATTTCCTCTAGTACTTTATAGCAAAATACAAATTGTGAATATGTTACTCTACTTTTTATTATATTACTATAATAAGTATAATCATCTTTAAATGATTTTTCAAGATTTTTTATCAAATTAAATACAACACCAAAAGTATTTTTTTCAAAATTTAAATATAAAGTGTCTATTTTTAAGTCTGCACTACCCTGTATTACATTTATGTTTGGATACAACTGCTTTAACTTTTTAAGCAAACCACTTGGTACTTTTTCTGTAAAAATTATATTGTCAAACGCCTCAAAGCCCAAAAAGGTATTAGGACATACCAACATAGTTTTAGCATTTGTTGAATGACTTAATCTAACATAATCGACAACATCATAATCATCTATATCAAACGCGCCATCATAACTTATGTATAAGCAAGCCCCACTAATTACGCTGTCTTGAAAGACTTCACTGTCATCATAAAATAAATTTTTTATAAGACAACCATTACGATAGTCTTCATCATATCTAAATTCATTACAAGAAATATCTTGCAAATAAAATTTGATATTTTTTCGGTTGTTGTAGGTATCAATATATGGCTCAACTAATAAATCAATGTTTGACGGAGACAAAAGTAAAGGATAGTGTTTTGACATCCCAAAGCCTACCCCATTTAAATGAACTAGTGAGACTGTCAAATGCTCATTATGTTTATTCATAATAGATACTTTTCTATTTTGTGCATCTAGAAGTATTTTCGGCTTTTTATTACCAACCCCACAAGGTTCTAAATATGAAAGATTATTTACAAATTCTTCAGTTATTTCATTCTCTGTTACTTTAAAATCATAATAATTGGTAATTTTTTGAACTTCTAAATTATTAACGTAATCAATAATGAATGCTTCAAATTTATCGTACTTATCTCTGTCTAATGTTAGTCCCCCTGCCATACTATGACCACCATAAGTCGCTAAAAATTCAGAACAAGAATTAAGGATTTCAAAAATATTATAATTTGAAGGGCCTCTAGCAGAACCAACATACCTATTTGTTCGCTTATCTAGTGTTAAAACAATGGCTGGTCTTTGATATTCTTGAACAAGTTTAGCAGCCACAATACCTAGCACACCACTTTCCCAATCTTCATCTTTGACTAAAATTATCTTGTTCTTTTGATTTATTTTCTTAAAGCACTGATTATATATAGCGTTACAACTATTTTGTCGTTTTATGTTTATCTCATTTAATAGATCACATATATCTTTTATTTTACTTTCATTATCGGTTAAATAAAGTTGTAAACTAATACTAGCATCCCCCATACGCCCAGCAGAATTTAATTTTGGGGTCAATTTGAAAGATATGTCTGTTGCTGTTGGGTTATTAATAGCTTGTGTTTTCAGTAAGTATTTAATACCTTTTGGACAGTATTGATTGAACCTTTGTAAACCGTAATGCACTATAAACCTATTTTCATCAGTTAACTCCACTAAGTCAGATATAGTAGATATTGCACAAATAGTATAGTACTTTTTGCAAGTCTCCAAATCACTCAAAGCATTAACCAGTTTTAATGCGACGCCCGCACCACAAAGTTCTCTAAAAGGATACTTTTGGTTTGGTAATTTGGGATCAATGGTGATTGTATCAGGTAAGATTTCTGGTATTTCATGGTGATCTGTTATTATAATGTCAACACCTTTTGACTTTATATACTCTACTTCTTTATGACACGAAATACCGCAGTCAACTGTTATGATTAAATTAGGATTAAATTGATCTAATATTTTATTCGCTGTGTCAATACTCAACCCGTAGCCATCATCATAACGACTTGGTAAATAATAATTTACGTCTATACCTATTGAGCGAAAGTAAAGAACTAGTATAGCAGTTGAGCCAATACCGTCTACATCATAGTCACCAAAAATTAATATACTTTCTTTATCTGATATAGCCTTTCTAATTCTATTGACAGCTTGTTCCATACCAGATAGCAAAAATGGTGAATAGAACACCTCTTTGTGATTGATGTAATCTTCAAACTTTTGTTGAGTATTATAGCCTAGGTTTAATATATACTCAACAATCTTTTCATCAATCTTATATTTTAAGGATAACTCTTTGACTAATTCTAAATTTTTATCTTCATAAGCCTTTATATATCTCATATACCACCTATACAAAAAAAGCCTTAAACGGCTTAATTTTGTTCTACAACGACCTCATCTGTTTGTGTTTCACTATTTCTTTTACGTTTATATGATTTCTTTTTACTATCGTATTTATCTGCAAGGTTTGCATACATAGGTGATACCACAAATAATAGAGTTAACAATCCTAATGAAATACCTATTATAATAGGATAAATGAAGCTATCAACTCCTTGTAATCCAACGCAAGCCAATACAATAACCGTTAATAATGTAGTAACTGTCATAGTGACTGTACGTGTCAAACTTTGATGCAAGGACATATTGACTAACTTGGCATAAGATTCGTTAGGATACTTAGCTTGATTTTCACGAATTCTATCAAATACGACAATATTATTATTGATAGAATAGCCTATAATTGTAATCAACGCAGCTATATACACGCTATCTATTTCTATATTGAAAATGATAGTGAAAGCAAACACCAAAGCTACGTCAAGTATCATTCCTACGACCGAACAAATACCATTGAGGCCTCTAAATCTAATGCCAACATAAATAACAATTAATATCGTTGATATAAATATTGCTAATAGAGCATTAAGCAAAAGTGAAGAGCTCGCAGTTGCTGTAATCCTATCTCCAGTGCTAACTGTAACACCATCACCGAGCTCCGCCCTCAAATCAGTGACGAAGTCTGAAGATATTTGAGTCATTTCCTCAACAGTCTTACCACTGACATCTTGATATCTTATCTGGATAGTAGCATCTACACCCGTCCCCTCTATATGAGAGGTAGCAATACTCAAACCATAAGCAGACATTGTCTCTTCAATTTGATCAATATAACTATCGTAGGCACCATCCTCCTCTAAGGCCTCACCTACTTTTACATTAACTATAGTACCACCAGTAAAGTCAATACTTAGATTTAGCCCATTAACGATCCAGACAATTGCCCCCGCAACTAGTATTATTCCGCATATTATCAGTGCTAAAAAATGATATTTTACAAAATTAAACTTTTTCATCTTAGTTGAGTTCATTAACAGTTTCCTCCCTCTTTAGAGCTAATTTTTTAGGATTTGTACTATTAAGTGGAAGGTAATGATTTAGCAAGCTCTTTGTAACTAATAATGACGTAAATAACGACACTGCAATACCTAATAGTAATACAACTGCAAAACCTTTAATAGGACCTGTACCTAACAATGCAAGTACTACTGCAGCAATAATAGTGGTCACTTGTCCATCCACAATAGCTGAGATAGACTTCTTAAATCCTACATTGAAAGCAGCAGGTATTTTCTTGCCTGAAGCATATTCTTCTTTTATACGTTGGAAAATAATAATATTTCCATCCACTGCCATACCTATACTCAAAATTATTCCGGCAATACCTGGTAAAGTCAATTGTACGAAAGGTACTGCTTGCAACAAGAATAGTAAGATAAAGGTATAAATAATTAGTGCAAGATTAGCTATCAAACCTAAATGTCTATAAAGCACAATCATTATAACAAATATAATAAATAGCGCTATTGCACCTGCAATCAAACTCAAGGTACCCGCATTTTCACCTAGTGTTGCTGGAACGTGAGTTATTGAATCTACAATTAATTGAACTGGATAAGTACCGCTCAAAATCTGCAATGCAAAAGCTGTAGCTTCCGATTGATTTTGGAAAGATCCAGATATAAAAGTACTACCACCAGTAATAGGCTCTTCTACAGTAGGACTACTAATCAAATTATTACCTAAATAGATAAATAATTGATCATAATCAGTAGTCAACTCTTCAAAAATAATAGCACCCTCATCATCAAACTCTATAGAAACACCATGTTGATTATCTTGATAAGCGTATTCAGCGTTCTCTATGTTTCTACCTGTCAACTTAGCCTCAGCTTCAAGACTCTCCTCAGTTTTGATTTCTAGTATGTCTGGCGTCTCAATAAGAGTAAGAAGTGACTCAGGGTCATCAACATCTGGTACTTCTACACGAATTTGAGATGATCCTTGTCTACTTATTTCAGATTCTGTATAACCTTTACTAGTTAGAAGATCTGTAAGACGTGACACCGTAGCATCTATTTGTTCGGTCAGATCACCCTCTTCAAGCTGGTTTGTATTATATACAGCCGATACACCGCCCTTCAAATCAAGACCTAACTTAATGGAATTTATAAAGCCATTATAGGTATAATTGGTGAAAGGTATATCAAACTGACAAAAACTTACTACAGCACCTACAATACAAATAAGCACTGTAAAAACATATCGTTTTATTGATTTCTTTTTACTCATATCATCCTTAGCCTTTTATAAATAGTCTTTGTTAGTATACAATTTTAATAAGCATTAGTCAACAACATTCTTACTAAAAATTGTAAGTTTTTAAAAAATTTAACCTAAAAACTGCAAATAGTATGTCTTTAAAAGACAATTTTCACTTGTATAAACATTCAATATATAATTACCAACTTTTTCGGTATTAATAACAACAAAATCAGAAGAACAATCTAATTTTTCATTGTTAAGTGTAAAGTAAAAGAAATCTGCATCCGTTATAATGGTAAAATAATTTACTCCACTAGCTAGTGTGTAATGCTCTTCGATAATGATGCCTTTTCTATCTACTAAATTAAATGTTGGTACAGTTATATCTTGTTCCGTTACAATAATGGTTACATATTCCACGTAATTATTGACAGACAATTTCACTGTATACTCGCCTGCTTTATCTGCCTTAAAGACATTCCCATTGATACTAGCATTTTTATCTTCACACTCAATATCTACTTGGAATATGTAGGCACTGGGTTCGACAATATAGTTAAATGTATATGATTCATTTATGCCTATTTCAATCTTCTCTTCTACAATAATATCAGTAACTGGAGGCTCAATAACGTTAACTTTGATTACATCCACACTAACACCATTATACAAAATATTCACATCAAAATATCCTAGCTTATCAGCTGTAACGCTCATTCCGTTGTTACTTAAATCTGCGTTTAATGAAAATAAATCTTCTAAAAGCCCTGTAGTCTTTATTTGTACGCTGAGAGAATTGTACCAAGAATACGACTCATTCTCTACTAGGTAAAGCGTGTACGTATCAGTAGCTTTATCTCCAATTATTACGTCATAATCTAATAAAGTAAAGTCTAAATTCAGTGCAACATTATAAAATTCTTTACCAGCATAGCATAAATAAATTTCAGTATTATCAGATATTGTAGCATCAAAACTATTTGCCTGTATGTTGGATAAAGTCAACTTAGTCTCATCATACTTTACGCTAAACAAATCAAAATTAAACATTAAAGTATCTTCAATTGAAAATGTAAACTTATTTACATCTTTACGGGTCATAGTATAATTAAAAGTTGTAACAGCATTCTCAACTACTACATTTATATCTTGTACAATATAATCAGTATTGCTTGAAAAATATTTAACTTTGATAATCGACTCACCTGTTTTCACTGCTACTATAGTTAAATCAGAAATAGTACAACAATCATTCGTAGACATCATACCTACGCTGTATGTATATTCGTTTGGAATGTTTGACAAATCCAAAGTATAACTTTCACCAATATTCAAAGTTACGTTTATGTTAGATAATTCATATACTTCCTCGAAGTTCGTATCAGTCAAACTATCTTCCGCATTGACACTCTCATCCTTTTTAAATGTTACACAAAGTGTGATAATTATAGCAATTATGAAAACAGCTGTCGTCGTTAATGCTATAAACCATTTGCTCATCTTTTGTAAAAAATCCCTTAAAATTCATCTTCCTCATCGAATGCTCTAAGTGATAATGACAGCTTAAAGTTTTCTTTATCTATATCTATAATAGTTAATTCTAGTTCATCACCGACTTTACATACCTCTTGAATATCTTTTATGTTATAACCCGCTTCAGAGTTATGCAAAAGTCCGTCTACATGCTCACATATATTAATAAAAGCACCGTAATTTGTAGTTTTTATTACTTTTCCCTTAACTTTTTGGCCAATAGTAAATTGATTAAATATTGCTATTCTAGGGTCTTCAATCAATTGCTTATAACCTAAAGATACCTTATTTTCTTCCCTATTACAAGCTAAGACAATAAATGTATAAGTCTCGTTTAATTTCAAAACATCACTTGCTTTTTCCTTAAAATAACCAACATCGCTATTATGAAGTAAACAACTCTTTCCGTTCACATCTACAAAAGCTCCGAAATCTACAAATTTGGTTACCTTACCTTCGACTATTTTGTTAACAGCTATACCATTCCAAAAAGAATCCTCTTTTTCTTCACGAAGCTTATTATTTAGCGAACGAATAGACGCTACAATCTTCTTTTTGGTTGCATTTATTTCAAGAACTAAAGCCTTACAATCAGTACCCACATAATGCTTCAAATCATTTTTATATTTAAATTCCACCTGGGATTGTGGTATAAATACGCTAAATTCACCTAAGCGAGCCACCAATCCACCAGCTACGGCATTTTTAACATTTACAGTTATTTCATCTCCGACTTTTAAGCCTTTTAAAATTTTATCCGCTTCTTCTATCTCTTTTGCTTTAGCAATAGAAAGTTTGATATAACCATTTTCATCTTTTTTATCCAAAACAATAGCCTTAATAGTCTGTCCTACTTCTGGCTTTGAATCTTGAAGTTCGTCATTATAAACTATTGCGTCGCCCTTTCCTCCTATATTTATCAAAGCACCGTCTTTAGTGTACATAACCACAGTTCCCTCCACCATTTTGCCAACATTAAAACGGGCTAACGTACTTTCGACCATTTCTAAAGTCATTTTTTCCATAAAAATTAAATACTCCTACCTTTAAAATCGACAATCCGACTTAGTCAATAAGTTCGGATAATGAAATTATTATAACAAAACAAAAAAATATTGACAATTAAAATCTTACAAAATTTAAGATTTTTTGTCAATTTTTTTATTTTTTTTTATTTTTTGTGAATTTATAGTAGCCTGTTGTTTAAGCTCTAGCGTTTTATTGTATAGTATACTTGTAGCCTCATCCAAGACATCTTTTTCTAAAGCTTTGTCATAAAAGTCGCTTAATTCAAAAGGTTCGCCTATAATAAGTTGATTACGTCGAAAAAATTTGGGTTTTCTTACTAAAAGCATCGGTATTATAGGACTCCTAGTTTTTATAGCGAATAAAGCCACACCGTTTTTGAAAGGCAAAAGCTTTCCATCTTCACTCCTATTTCTCGTCCCTTCAGGGAAAATTCCTAATACGCCATCATCTTTTAATACTTTATAAACTGCCTTAAAAGAACTAATATCAGGTTTATCTCTATCAACTGTAATAACGCCCATTCTTTTCATAAACCACGCCACAAGTTTATTTTGCATTATTTCTTTTTTGGCTACAAAGTTAATTATCCTTTTAATATATATACCTACAGTCAAAATATCATTAAAACTTTGATGATTACAAGTAATAATAAATTTCCCTTTCTTAGGTACTTGATTACCAATGACTTTGGTTGGCATAAATATTTTTACAGGCAAATACAATAAAAACACAACAAATTTATATAAAAACATTATTCTATTTTCTCCAAAATATATTCAACTACTTCATCTAAGTTCATATCCGAGCTGTCGACCATTATGGCATCGTCGGCTTTTTTTAACGGACTTAATTTTCTAGTCATATCCCTTTCGTCACGACTTTTAATATCTGCTAAAACACTATCAAAAGTGATACTATTATCCCCACTTTCTTGCAGTTGTATAAATCTTCTATGAGCCCTAACTTCTGGACTTGCTGTCAAAAAAAATTTATACGTCGCATTCGGTAATATTTCCGTACCTATATCACGTCCCTCCATTACTATATCGTACGAATTAGCCATTTTACGTTGCAACTCTCTTACGCTCTGTCTTACATTGAGATACTGTGAGACATAAGCAGATATATTGCTAATAGTTTCATTATGCAAATATTGTCCCACAGCTTCGCCATCAAGAAGCGTTATTTGTTCACCCTCAGCATCAAAACGTACACTAATATTGGTATTCTTTAATAGATCATTTACTTCATTTTCTTTTGTGTAATCCACTTTTGTAATAAAAGCTTTATACGCTACAGCCCTATAAAGCTCCCCAGTATTTAGATGTACAAATCCTAGCTTTTTTGCTAAAATCTTTGCAACAGTTGACTTTCCTGAACCGCTAGTACCATCAATAGCTACGCTTATCATATTACCTCCATACACATCAATAATATATATTAGTATATAAATCAAAAATTGTCTATTGTTTTTACCAAAAATATATCAACTAATGCAAAAGGATTTTTATAAAGTAAAAAGCTCACCTTCTTCGTGAGTTTTTATACATATCATACACACAAAATCAACTACCCTAATTGACATAAAGCAACCAAATAAGATACTTCTCGCTCTTTTAACTCTCTGTACTCGCCACGATTTAAGCCACCAACCCTCAAATCACCTATAGCAACACGTTTTAAAAGCACAATTTCTTTGCCTATATATTCCATCATCTTCCTTATTTGCCTATTTTTACCTTCGTGTATTTTAATTTCAAGACGTGTTCTATCTTCTTTTACTTGCAAAACTTTAATCTTGCATTTTTTGAGCCTTATACCGTCTATCACTACGCCTGCCCTAAGTACAGCTAATTCGCTTTCACTTATTGTCCCTTTGATTACACAAATATAAGTTTTCTCAATCTCCGATAAAGGCGACATCAATCTTTGAGCCATATCTCCATCATTTGTCAATATCAAAAGTCCCTCAGTATTATAATCTAATCTTCCGACTGGAAATACTCTACCTTTTATGTCCTTAACCAAGTCCATAACCGTTTTACGACCTTTATCATCACTTACAGTAGTTACGTAGCCTTTTGGCTTGTTTAAGATATAGTATTTATAATTTTCGTCAAACTCAACTTTTTTACCGTCAACCAATACCACATCATTTTGATGATCTATATCTGTAGCCAAATCATTAACTATTTTATTATTCACCATCACTCTATTGTCTTTTATAATTTGTTCTACAGAACGCCTAGATCCAAAGCCAGCTAGGGCTAAATACTTATTAATTCTCATTTGTATACCTCATTTATTTTTACATCCATTTATCCAAAATGTCATCTAACGCACCTTGGACATTCAATTCCTCTACTCTATCTATAGTACATATTTCTGATGTAAAAATCAAGTCATCTCCCACAAAAACTTTTACATTTCCAACAATTTGTCCTTTTTCTATTGGTGCCTTCAAAACTTTTGGATATTCGTATTCTATCCTTACGCTATTTTTTTCAGTCTCTGTTAATGGATAAGCAAAACCATTTTTAATATAAACTCTTGTAAAATTCTTAGTACCATCTGTTACAGGTAATGAAGTTAAATACTTGTTATTTTCAAGTAAAACTTCCATAGAATAATTTTCATTAGCTATATTAAGTAATCTAGTTGCTTCTTCGAACATAGGTGGCGAATTTAAAAGCACGCAAACCATCTTTGTACCATCTTCTTTTTCGGTCGCAGCTACAAAACATCTACCAGCGTTATCAGTAAACCCAGTCTTTACTCCTATACAATTATCCATTGTCAAAAGCAATCTATTTTTGTTTCTTAGATACCTAGTATCATATTGTTCAGTAGCGTCTATTACCTTGTTTTTAGTCATAGATATGTCTAAAAATACAGGATTTTCAAGAGCATACGCTGTAATTAATGCCAAATCATAAGCTGTCGTATAATGTCCCTCAGCATCCAAGCCATGTGCATTTGCAAAATTTGTATTTACAGCTCCACATTTTTCAGCAGTTTCTTTCATCAATTTGCAAAAGCTCTGCTCATCACCAGCAGTCAGTATTGCCAAAGCGGTAGCAGCATCATTACCAGATGGCAACATAAGCCCATAAAGCAATTCTCTAACGGTTAACTGCTCATTGTGTTTTAAATACATAGAAGTACCTTCTATACCAACGGCTTCGTCTGGCACAACTACTTTTTCATCTAGATCCTTAGTGTAGTTATCTAATACTGTTATAGCTGTTACTATCTTTGTCGTGCTTGCCATAGCTAGCTTCATATCTTTATTTTTTTCCATAATTACTCTTCCTGAATTAGCCTCTATGACGCACATCCCTTTTGTATTAGCCTCTGTAGCAAACGCTACATCTTGTGTAGTATTGATAAATAATACACATAAAATAGCTATTAAAGCCAATATAAGCTTACTTCTCATTCTTCTCCATCTCCTTTTTAAGAAGCCTTAAGACATCACTTGTTACATTGACCAATTTTGATATGCTTTCTGTCGTATTTGTTTGCACATATCTTATGACATCGTTTTCTTCTATTAAAAACCCTATAGGTTGTACACTAAGTCCCGCACCAGACCCAGTCGCAAAAGGCGCACGAGATTGTTTTGGCTTGGTCTCAGTATACTCCCCACCACCGCCAACATAGCCTAACATAATTTTTGAAATAGGAATGATAGTAGCTCCACTTGGTGTCTTAATTACGTCACCAACTACCGTACCTATATCAACAATGCTTTTTAAATTTTGTAATGCTTCGCATAAAATATTCTCAATTGGATGCTTGTACTCGTTTTCTTTCATTTTTTTGCTCCTTCTTTTTATTTAGTATTATTTTAGCTCTTATTAGTGATATTAAAATATTTGTTATTGATATTGAAAATGATGTCCTTAAAGTTACAACCCCATTTGACTGGTCAAATTGAGGATATACTCGGTAAGCAAAATCCGAAGTCGGTTTATGAGTCTTGACATACGCTTTAAGTACAGCTAACAGAGTATTAGCTACACCACCAAGCATCGCTACACCACTAGCATTTTTATCAGAACCTATAGTTAAAAATACTTTAAAATACTTTAAATACAAACGCCTAAAAAGTTGTTTTTGTAATTCGTTGACAAAATCCACATTTTCCATATTAATCTCTATGTCAATTTGTTTTGTTTCTTTTCTATTTTTAAGTAAAATTTGACCATTTTTGAATTTAAACCTATAAAACTTCAAATTGAATATCCATAATTTTAATTCAAAAAAACCTCTATTTCTTAGGACATCGTACTTAAAATGAATTTTTAGCTGAATCGGGACTATTAAAATAATTATTATCACTAGCAAAATTATAAATAAAACCTTCATACTCCTAGTATGTGTAATGAAAGTAAAAAAATACCAATAAATTACATTGGTATTTTAATTTTTAAGTTATTCAATTTTATCTTGTGCATCATCGCTACTTTCGTTATCAGATTCGTATGAAATTAAACCTTCCTCTCCCTCTAAAAACTCTGGCAACGGCTCTTCTTCTATAGCTTCATCTTCATCATCATCTATTGAGAACTCTCTGTACAATCCATCGCTCGGTGTATGTATGACTTGGATACGCTCTAATATGTCCTCATACTTAGGTAGTTGATCCAAACTCTCTAGTTCAAATCTTTTTAAAAACTCATCAGTCGTACCAAATAACAACGGCTTACCTACAGCATCCTTTCGGCCAACAACTTCTATAAGATTATGCTTTAATAAAAGTTGAATCGCGTAATCGCAATTTGTCCCCCTAATATTCTCTATTTCCAACTTTGTAATAGGCTGTTTGTAAGCAATAATAGCTACGGTTTCCAAGGCTGTTTTAGTAAGCTGTTTTTCTTTAATAGGGTTTAAAACTTCCACAATATAATCGGAATATTTTGGATTAGAAGTCAACTGCACTTTACCTCTGTATGATATGATATGCAAAGGATTATCACCAGTATATTTTTCTTTTAGATTAGTAATAGCTTTTTCTACAGTTTCTTTTTTTATATTCAATTTTTCAGCTACATAGTCTATAGGTAATCCGTCACCAGACACAAATAATAAACTAATCAATACATCTTCTAAATTTTTCTTTAAATCACTCATACAAACTCCTTAATTGTACGTCACTTCTTCTTCCAAAGTCTCGCCATTTTCTACTGACTCTTCATTATAATAAATATCTATCTCGTCAAATGTCGAAGCTTGCTCAATTCTTATAAATTGTCGTTTTAAAAGTTCTAACATTGCTAAGAAACAAATTATAACTTCACTCTTAGAATAATCATCATCAAACAATTCACTAAATTTGGTATGTTTTACATCTTCAAGTCTTGACCTAATATCCTCGATCTTCTCGGCTACAGTCCACCTATCCATTTCAATCTTTTTAGGTTCGGCACTTGCGACTTTTTCTTCCACTCTTACCAGTAAGTTAGCAAAAGCATCCAGCATTAAATCAAGCTTCATATCTTTTAGGACAATTCTAAAATCATTTGCAGATTTATCCGGTTCTTTATAAAAATGGTCGACATTTTCTATTTTAGTCAAGTCTTGACTCAATTCTTTAAACAGCTGATACTCTTTCAGTCGACGTCTCAACTCTTCTTCTTGGTCTATAACCTCTTCACCATCTTCCCCCTCAACCGTTTCGCTAGGTAAAAGATATTTAGATTTTATTTCCATAAGTGTAGCACCTATTTCAATGAAGCCACTGACTTCTTCAAGATCTAAGACCTCCATTTGCCTTATATGCTCTAAATATTGCTCAGTCAAATCCCCCAGTTTAACATCCTCAATGTCCATTTTGGATTCTTTGACTAATTGCAATAGCAAATCAAGTGGGCCTTCATACTCACCCATAATCACTTTGTAATTATCATAGCTAGATTGTTGTTCAGCTTCAGCTTGCCCGCCCGAAGATGCTACACTACCTTCAAATTCAATTTCATCCATCTTAAATCACTCCCAGTATGAGACCATACAAATTAAACAAAGGCGTTAAAATGTACTGGAACATTAAATTAATCACATAAGATATTACGCCAGTAATCAATAAGATTAGCATAATCCACATACCATATTGTTGCATAAACATAAAAAATTTATTATACGGATTTTTTGACAACGCTCTTAAGGCATTGTATCCGTCTAGAGGATAAATAGGTATGAGGTTAAATATAGCAAGCACGAAAGGTGTCACACTTAAATACATCAAAAACACAGATAAAAATCTCAAAATTGCAACAGATTCACTAGTCACAAAAAGCAAAGTCACAACATACAAAAATCCAAAAACCAGTGTCATCAATAAGTTAATAACTATACCAGCTAAGCTAACCTTGAGTTCGCTTTTATTTCCGTTTTTAAAGTTGGCAGGATTGACAGGTACAGGCTTAGCCCAACCAAATCCAAATAAAATTAATAATAATGTGCCTAGTAGATCCAAATGCACCAAAGGGTTGATAGAAAGCCTACCTAAAGCTTTGGCTGTCGGATCACCTTCTTTATACGCGACATAAGCGTGTGCCCATTCATGCAAAGCAAACGCTATCATAAGTGCCAAAACAAACGCACCGCCGTATATCAACAAGTCTAATCCTTGGTAGTTTCTTAAAATACTAATCATAAAAATCTCCTTGAGATATTATACACTAACTGACCTGAAAAATCAAGGATTTGAATGTATTTAAGTCGTAAATTATAAAATTAAAAATCTATCTACATTAAGTAGCAAATAAAAACATAAAGTTATCAAAAAAATAAAAAAATCGGCACTAGCCGATCTTTAATTTTTATTACCACAAATTAACAATATCAATGATATAATCTTTATAATTTTTCATATTCAAATCTTCTTTAGCCACCACACAAACTTCACCCACTACATCACCGTTTTGCAACACATATGCTTTGCCTATACATTCGTTAGCTTTTGCAGATTGATTTAAATCATACAACTCTATTTGATAAGTGGCATCAATTTCTTCATTCTTCGGTGCTACAATCCCATAATCAGATACAGCATATAATTCCACTTCACTAGGTTTCACCCTATTATTATTTAATACTCCTATTGCTGTATCCTTACTAATTATCTTGTGATTTTCAAAATTTGCAAAGCCAAACTCAATTACATTTTTATTATCCTCAAAACGATGCTGAGTGTTATCCGCACCTAAAACAACTGATATTAATTTCATATCATTTCGTTCAGCCATAAGGGTTAAACAATATCCAGCACTATCTGTAGTACCAGTCTTGCCACCTATACATCCATCTAGTGTTCTAATTAGTTTATTCGTGTTAGCTATTTCTGTTACCCTGCCACTTGGATGTGTATATTCTTCTAGCCAAATCTTAGAATACTTTTGATAAAGTGGATGATTTAATACATATTTAGATATTGTTGCTACATCTTTAGCTGTAGAATATTGATCTTCCCTTAAGCCAGTGCTATCAGTATATAGTGTATTATTCAACCCTAGTACACTAGCTTTGGCGTTCATTTCCTTAACGAAAGCATCTTCATTACCGCTTATTGTCTCAGCTAAAACCACGCTAGAATCATTAGCAGATGCTACTATTACACTTTTTAACAAGTCTGATACTTTGTGCTTTGAATTAGCATCTAAAAACAACTGCGAACCACCCATACTACAAGCATATTCGCTCGCAACCACTTCATCATCTAAAGAAATCTCTCCAGCATCAATATGATCAAAAACTATACATAAAGTCATAAGCTTAACTATACTAGCAATAGGCAGTTTATGCTCAGAATCCTGCTCTGCTAATATACTCCCACTGTTAGCATCTATTAGTATCGCACTCTTACTATTTGGCGCTAATAGTTCATTAGCTCTAACCCCCATCAATGAGTTGCTAATGGTAAATGAAACTAGTAGTGCTAGACAAATACAAACCATTACAATCTTTTTCATATTTTATACCTCTTACTTAACATTCATCTCTAGTATAAGTAAATTTAAAAAATTTATTCAATTATAAATCTCATTACCACCATACTCACCAGCAATGCTTCAATTAATGATATGATTATTAAGGCAATACAGTAAATAAGCAATAATTTCTGTGTTGTAAAACCATTATCAAAACAAAGTTTACCATACTTTTTAAATAGTATGCATCTACGAATAAATACACAACTACAATTGAAATACACTAGCATACTTATTAACCAACAAGGAATAAATATTATAATTCCACACACTACCCCGCTAAAGCCTAAGCATAAAAATATTACTGTTATATTAAATCCTATTGTATAGCCTTTGTACAAAGTCAAAATACCAACTAAAGGTATCATCCAATTTTTTAAAGTAAAAAGTAAAATAAGCATTATAAGGAAAATCGAATAAATGCATCTTAACAAAAAGAATACCAAAAAGGATATTTCATCATTAAAAAGTCTTAATAACACTGTATCCATCAAGATATCTATTTCTACAGTAGATACACCACATACCGTAAATACGCCAATTATTAAGCCTATTAAAAATAAAACAAGCAAAGACAAATAACATATCAAATTTTCTTTGATATGTCTTTTTACCATTTGAAAAAAATATGCTTTTCTTCTTTTTACAACATAGTTTGACATATATCATTATATGCATGCAAATATGTAAATATCTAATTATTTAACATCCAATCAATATATATACCAAAACCTTTTGTTGGGTCATTTACAAACACGTGAGTTACAGCACCTATAATCTTTCCATCTTGAATTATAGGACTACCGCTCATCCCTTGCACAATACCGCCTGTCTTTTCCAAAAGTTCTTTATCAGTAACTCGTATTACCATACTTCTATCATTACTGCTCTTTTGATAATTTGTTTTTATTATTTCTATATCATACTCATTTATAGCACTACCATTTATGCAACATAAAATCTTTGCCTTACCAGGCTTAGCGGTTAGTCGCCCACCTATCTTATATGTTTGCCCGTTATTCAAGGCACTGTCTACATTAATTGTACCAAACACACCATACTTATTGTTTTTTTCTATTTCACCTTGTTCATTCTTACCCGCAACAAATAATCCACGTAACTCGCCTGTGCGACCTCTTTCACCTTTGTTTACACCAATTACATCACACTCGTATATGCTTCCTCCGACTATCTCCATACACTCATTGCCATCACCTTCACATATACCATGTCCCAAGGCGCCAAATCTACCATTATCTTTTCTTATGTAAGTCAAAGTACCCACACCAGTAGCGTCCTCTCGAACCCATATACCTAATTTGTATCTATTTGTTATGTACTCTTTTACAGCTGTCACTTCACCATCAATCTCGACGCCATTTCTAATTGCTTTTACCTTCAATGGTTCACCATTATAAACATCATTTGCTAATAAAGCGTCTATATCTTCCATTGTCATAACTTTAGTGTCATTGATACTAACTATTCTATCCCCAACCTTAAATGTGGAATTTTCAAATGGATTAATATTGCCATCAGCAGTAACCACATCGTTAAATTCTACTATTATAACACCATTACATTTAAGTGAAAATCCCAGAGCATTCCCACCTGCTATAACTTCATTATTTTTTACTATATTTACATCAACTTCCCTAAGCGTTATCAAATTGAATAATTTTATATTTAGTTTTGACATATCTATGTCTTCATTTAACTCAGCTCTAGTAGCTGCAGACACTCCGTCTTCCAATTCAAAAGACAAATACTTACTCAACACATTATTTTCATTAGCTTCTTCAATTTCCTCATAAGTAGTGTACATATTATTCGGTAATGAATAAATAAAATCGTACGGAAGCGAAGCTATTATGAAACTTGCAAAAAACAAAAAGACCAAAAAGAAAATCTTTAATGATCGACTTAAAAATTTATTCATAAAAAACCACTCCTTACGAGTAGTTTAAATCGAATTAAGTTAATTATTCAAAAATTAGTTGACAATATTTTACTCTTTTTTTAATTGAGACGCTCTATTTCTTAAGTCTTTAGCGTAAATAAGGGAACTTTCACTATCTTTTAATCCACTCAATCTTATAAGTTCCTCTATCACTCCAGCCTCATCAATTTTATCAATTGACGTTATAGTCTGGCCATCATCCACATATTTTTTGATAAGGTAATTATTATCACCCATAGCCACAATCTGAGGAAGATGCGAAATAACAATGACTTGATTATTTTTGGAAATGTTAGCCAATTTATTAGCGACTTTAGAACCGACATCGCCACTAATTCCGGCATCTATCTCATCAAATATAAGTGTAGATATAGCGTCTTTTACAGCAACAACATTCTTATACGCTAGCATAAATCTTGATAATTCACCACCGCTAATGACCTTAGCTAGTGATTTCAAAGGCTCACCAACATTTGCACTGAACAAAAATTCAACCTCGTCTTGTCCACTATTATTTGGCTCCCTTTCTTCAAAGTTGATTTTAAAACTAGCTCCTTTCATATTTAGATCAGCAAGCTCTTTTAGAATTCCCTGTTCCATTTGAGTTGCGACCCTTTTCCTAATATCAGTTAGTTTCTGACAAGCACTCTTTAATTGAATATCAATCACAGCCCTATCAGCCTGCAAACGCTCTATAATTTTTTCATTATTTACAATTTCATCTATTTTTACCAAAGCATTTTTATGGTATTCATTTATACTATGTAAGTCAGCCCCATATTTTTTCCTTAAGCTTGCATACAAGTCTAATCTAGCTTCAATAGACTCCAACTCATCTTGATTATAGTACAAACCATCAGCAAGCGACCTTGATGTATCGACAATATCCTCAATCTCTAAGGACGCACTATTAAGTCTTTCATATAAGTCTTGATATTCCACATCAATATCACTAATTGTTTCAAGTGCATGAGTACATTCCCTCAGCAAACCCAATAATCCAATATCAGCATATTCATCAGCAATAAGTGTAAGCTTATTTAAGTTACTTGCTATTTTTTCTACAGATAACATCTTTTCTTTTTGAGATTTTAAGTCGTCTTCCTCGCCATCTTTAAGATTAGCTCGCTCAATTTCGTCTACCTGGTAATTTAACAGTTCAAGCACTCTAGCCCTTTCCCCAGGCTCCGAATAGCATTCGCTTAGCCTCTCATCAATATCTTTTCGTTTAGCTAGAAGCTCAGATATTTCTTGTTTTGGTTCAATCACCAAATCACCAGCTATAGAATCTAAAATATTTAGATGCTCTTTTACATTTAATAAGGAGTATAAATCAAACTGACCATATATATCCACCAGCGTCGAAGTAATAGTTTTCAACATTGTTTGAGTTATTAAACCACCATTAGCTCTAATTTCCGACTTTCCATCTATATTTAGAGTACGTACTACAATCAGGTAGTCACATCGCTCCACACCTAAGTCATCTAAAACTTTAAGCGTCTTTTCTTTTAAATCATCAAAAGCGATTTCAACTCTAAGTTCACTCTCACCATTCCTGATATTTTGTTTATCCGAACGAGCACCCAAAGCAAAACTTATAGCATTCAAAATAATACTTTTACCAGCGCCAGTCTCTCCAGACAATACATTCAGACCCTTACCCCATTCAATCTCATAAGAGCGTATTAATGCAAAATTTTTAATCTTAATATATCTTAACATACTCTCCACCCTTAAGAATACATTAAGCGACTTACAGCGTTGCTAGCCAAATTTGAATGAGCGATATCTTCAAAATATAAAGTAACGGTATCTTCACCATACACCGAACCAATAATATCTTCAATACCCAATTTATCTATAAAGGAATTGACAGCACTAGCAAGTCCTTTAATAGTTTTTATCATTAGCACATTGTTCATAAGACGAAAACTCAATACGCTTTCCTTAAATATATTAATGTACTTACTTGATATATTTTGTTCAGTAGCAGATTCCACATAAGCGTACTTATATTTTTTATTAGGTGACATAATTTTAATAAGTCCCAATTCCTTAATATCTCGACTTATAGTAGCTTGAGTTATATCAAAATTAGCTTGCTTTAATAGCTCAACTAATTCTTCTTGTTTCTCAATTTCGTGTGTACTTATAAGCTCTAATATCTTTGATTGTCTCACACTTCTAGCCATAATATCACCTCTCTTAAATATTAATTAAGCAAGGTAATTATACATAATTTTTTATATTTATGCAAGTACTTTTGCATAAATATTCATAAACTTTTTTATAAATATACTGCATATACAATGCATATTTATACAATGAATATTTATGCAAATTATGCATATAATCCATTATTTTGAGTGTTTTATGTTATACAAACACTATATGTGGTATATTTATTTAAATATTGTATTAATTACACGCCCCACAATTAATAATATTTTTTCGGATTTATTCACAGCTAGTCCCTTTTCGATTGATTTACCAAAAATAGTTAAGCCTGCTATCACCCCACTAACCAAAGCACTTACAAGAATAGTCAAACTAGCATCAGCCCCCTCGCCTATAAACTTAGTTACTATAGCAGCACCTGCTGCCCCGCATAGCACACCACAAACATCACCTACGATATCACAACAAATCACAGAAACTTTCTCCGCGTTTTTAACAAATATCATAGCTTCTTTAGCACCCCTAACCTTGCTTGCTATCATCTCATTAAGAACCTTATCATCACAAGCAGTTGTAGCCACTCCCACACAGTCGAAAGCAATTCCGATAAGCATCAATATAATTATAACAAGTAAAGCGACAAACAATGAAGCCGTAGTTAGAGCCACTTCACTTAACACCGAAAACATAATAGAAAGTGCAAGTGTAAGCAAAAGAACCTTTATACACCAACCCCAATTTATTATATTGTTTTTACGCATACTACGCACCTGCTGGACACGAGGCTTAGTATTTTTTCTTAACTTATTATCCTTCATTAATCACCTTTGATAAAAAAAATAAATCCTTTATATTAGGATTTATAACTAGTATTATTATATTGTTTTATATATATTTGTAGAACATCTTTGAATAATTATTTCATCTCTTCTTCTACATAAACATCTGCGTCTTGTTTGATTTGCATCAACTTACCTTTTTGATTAGACAATTCTTCTAAAAGCCTCTTGCGACACTGCGAAGCTTCCTCAAACAACTTTATGCTCTCATCCAGCCCCTTTTCACCAGCTTCTAATATTGCCACTATTTCAGCAAGTCTCTTATAATCATCTTCGAAACTCATATTTACTCTCCCTTTATTTTAGACGTCACCGCTATAAAGCTACCATCTTTTAAGTCTATTACGACCTCATCATTTACAGACACATCATTAATACTTACTACCACTCTGCTTCCATTAGTAACCTTCGCATAACCTTTATCCAGTATAGCGCTAGGATTAAGAGCCTCTAAACTTTTACTGAGTACAAGCAAATTTGTATTTACATTTTCAATTTTCATATTTAAAGCATTGAAGGCTTTGGTAAATAAATTATCTATAAAGTGCCTTTTTTGAACCAATATGGTTTGATAAATTAGCCCTAGTTTTTCAAAGTAAGCATTTATTTTATTTTCCAAAATTTTATATCTTGAACTAAGAGCATTTTCCATCCTCAAAAGCATTTTATTGAGCTCTTCTATAACTGACACTCTGTCTATTACAGCGAGCTCCGCAGCCGCAGATGGAGTCGGAGCTCTTAGATCCGCCACAAAATCTATAATACTAAAGTCCGTTTCATGACCTACAGCAGAAATTATCGGTTTCTTACAGTTAAAACAAGCTCTAGCAACTATTTCTGTATTAAAAGGCATCAAGTCCTCAAAAGACCCACCACCTCTAGCAACTATAACAACATCTACGCTGTCATAATCGCTAAAAAAATTGATACCCTTTGCTATCTGCTCCTCAGCACCTATCCCTTGCACTTTGACCGGATACAACACAATATCAACAGCATCATTGCGCCGTTTTGTAATGTTTATAATATCTTGTATTACCGCTCCCGTGCTTGATGAAACAACACCTATACGTCGGACTATTTTAGGTATAGGTTGCTTGTACTTAATATCAAAAAGCCCCTCATCACTAAGCTTTTGCTTTAGCTCTAGGTATTTTTGATATAGAACACCCTTACCATACGGTACCACATTCCTAGCAATAAAAGTCAATCTTCCGCCCTTTACATAAAATTGTGGTGTTCCTGTCAAAAGTACCTGCTCTCCATTTATAAGGACTCCCTTGTATGTGGTGCCAAACACCATACATTGAATAAGAGCGTTCTCATCTTTTATATTGAAATATATATTACCATTTGACACACTAACGTTACTAACTTCACCATACATCTTGATATTATGTAAGAGCTCTTCGGCATTAAAAATTCTATATATGTACTCGCTAATCTGAGATACAGTAAATATTAGCTCACTCATCTTTGCCACCCTGCACTATTTTACTCAGCACGCCGTGGACAAATTTGTAGCCTTTTTCATCTCCATATGTTTTAGTAAGCTCCACCGCTTCGTTAATGACTATCTTTAAGTTTGTATCGGTAAAATATTTAAGTTCGCAAACTGACATCATAAGTATTGCCAATTCAGGTTTATATACTCTATCAAGTGTATACCCAGTGATGTTATCACGTAAAACAGATAAAATCTCACCGCTATGTGTTAAAGTCGCCTCAGCTAAACTGATACCATATTCACAATCTAGCTTAGTTAGATTATTCTCTTCCAAATAATCCTCTATATTAAAACAATCCTCCATTCTGACCGCAGACTGCTCAAGCTTATCTAGCCCAGCAAAGAGACTTGAAAACACTATTTTAAAACATAAATCTCTTGACTTTTTTCTACTCATTTCAACTCCTTCCTATAAGCACAAAAAAGCTTTTTGTGACAAAAAGCTTTTTATATTTGAGATTCCTCTGATTCAAAGACAACACCAACAACATGAACGTTTATTCTCTCTATGGATAAATTAACCATAGTGCCTATACTGTTTTTGATGTTTTGCTGTATTTTATAAGTTATTTCAGGTACATTATAGTTTGGATAAACATTGATATAAACATCTACAATTATTTTGTTATCAGATACAAACTTTATCTTAGCCCCATTATAGTAGTTAGAGGAAAACTTATCTTTTAATTTACTTGCAAACCTATTATCCATACTAGCAACGCCAGTAATTTCCTTTGTAGCAAGCGAAATTATAGATAAAATGTTGCTTTTGTTGCAATATACTAGTCCATCGTTAGAATTTCTGTCAGTTTGAGTAGCCATACAAAATCCTTTTTTATTATTTTTTAATTAGTATAACACACTAACTTAAATAATTCAATAATTTTCTATGGTTTTTAATATTATTCTACTGGGATAATTTTGATATTATCTATTGACTTACCAGTTTGCTCTTGTATAATACTAACTATTTGTCTTACCTCACCAGCAGTCAGTTCTGGACTTTTTACTATTACATTTACATTGCTTGTAGTATTAGTCACTACCACATCCTCAAATCCTTTTGCCTTTATAAGCCCTTCAATGACAAGCTCAAGCTCCATTGTTTGTACCAAAGCAACTTTTTTACTTTCTGCAGTTTCCTTAGCTTCCTCAGTACTTGTTTCACTATTTATAATGGCATCAAGGTAAAGTATCTCTTGATTTCGTGTATTTATTCTATCCGTCCTATATGTAGAGAAAAAGCTTGCTTGAGTGGTGTTATTATTATTTGAGACATCCTCCACACTATTGTTAAGGGCTATATTCAAATAACCACTGACTACGAGTAAAACTGCCATAACTGATAAAATTATTATTTTTTTCTTTTTAGATAACATATTTTTAACTCCTTCAATAAATTTTAATTACCAACAAAAACTTCAACGTTACTTGACTCTACCTCTAACAAAGCTTGTACAGCTTTTAGTAATTCAAGGCGAACTTGTATATTACTAGCTCCTTGTGCTACCACAATTACCCCTTTTATCTTAGGTGCTTTTTCAATCAAGACTACAGGCTCATCTCCAATAATTATAGGCTTTTCAACTATTGTAGTAGATTGATTCGAATTGCTTGTACCGCTACTTGTATTTGTCTTTTCCTCAGTCGATGTGGCAATCACTATTTCCGACCCACTTTCAACCGTAATCATTACGCTTACCTTACCCGCTCCTTTAACATTAGAAAGTACCTCTCCTAGCCTAGCCTCCAAAGAAGCGACATATTCATTCGTTGAAGATTTCGCCTCGCTCTCTTCATTATTAAACAAACTACTAGCAGATGTATAAATAAGTAAAGCTACTATGATTAATACAATAACGACCAGCCATTCAGATTTTTTGCCCTTTTTTAATTGCTTCAACATATCAGTTAATTTATTTTTAATCGTTTTTTTATCACTCATAAAAAACTACATCCTCCCTAGACACTTTAATGTAGGCATTCACAATATCTACTAGAGTTTGATATTTATCTATATGCGAAACACTTTCATCTATGACCAAATTTTCCAAAAAAATGTTTACCTTTTGAATATTAAATTCCAAATTGCTCATATCCGACATAATCTGCACATCAATCCCCTTCAAACCGACTTCTTCAGCTGTTTTAATAATACTTTCAGCCAATTTATCAATACGCATAGAATTTATATTATATATATAATCTTCATCAATAGAAATGCTTGGATTCTCTAAAAAGTCATCAAAGTTAGTATCAGAATCCTTTAGTTTTGCAAGCGGTGAAATAATTATTAAAATGATAATGAAAGCAAATATTGATTTGACGTATTTATTTGTTTTACCGTCGGGTAATACAATATCAACAAGCACACTCAAAAATACGACACCTAAAATACTTAACAACCATCCATAAAACGCAGTCATAATCTCTCCTTAAAATACATTACAGGTACACATTATTAATGCGACAGTTAAAAAGTACATAAAAGCCACACCTAATATACAAGCAACTAACATAGTTAATGCCTTGCTTACACTATGTAAAAAAGATGAAATACGACTATCAGCTATAGGTTCCAAAACTGCCGAAATCAATTTGAAGCCAAATATTAGTACAACAATCTTCACAATAGGTGCTAAAATCGTTAACATCATAAGTAGTAAGCCTGTAGCGCCTATAGCGTTCTTTATAAGTACGCTACTGCTAAGTATCAAATCAAATCCATCCGATAGATACCCACCCATTATAGGTATATAGCTTTTGACTGTATACTTAGCCATACGTATACTAACACCATCATAAGTACTAGCGACGATACCTTGGATAGAAAGAAATGCAAAGAATACAGTAAAGACAACACCGATAATCCATTTAAATGCACTAGAAAAGAAAGAAGTGAACTTTTCTAGTTTTATAGTACTACTAATATTTTGGACTATTGTAAAGACAAAAGTTAATGTAAATAATGGAACAATTACCCCATTAAAGATTTGCATAATACCATTACTTAATAAGACAATAGCTGGCTGGAAGACTCCCACACTGACTGTACCACCTAAAGCTGTCATAAGAGTCAGCAGTATAGGAAATATGACTTCCATTTGGGTCTTCATACTATTCAAAACGTCTGTAGTTAGACCTATAACTTCAATGACGCATGTTGAAGTTATAACTATCACTACACCAAAACAAACAAAATGAACAACATCACTAACAGATTTTGAACCAAAACTAGATTTTAAGCCCGATATAAAGCTACCTAGTATCACTATAGCCACAATAGTACATAGCAAAGGAATAAAAGATAAGACATCATCAAGTATTAATGAAAAAACTGCACTTAATATATCATTATAGCCATCTTTAAACTCACCATTTAGGATAGACCTCAGCTTGTCCATAAAGGAGCTAGAACCGAAAATACTACCCTCACCAGCATTAAAGTTGCTTAATATTTTGTCTAATTCCGAAAAGTCAAAATCAGATATTTGATTTTCTATATTTTCAGTTAACTGCTCACCAATATCTTCACTCTCGTCTGCATAAGCAGTTAGCAATCCATTAGGAATTAGACACAATATAAGAAGCACTAAAAATATTATCTTTCTCATACCATCAACCCATACACAATCTCAAGAAGATTATTAATGATAGGCAGTGCCATCAACATTATCACGACTTTACCAGCAAGCATAATCTTATCTGCCATACTATTGACTCCAGCATCTAGGCACAAATTAGCCGAAAATTCAGTTAAATAACCGATACCAATAATCTTGAGTACCACTACAAAAAGTTCTTTATCAACACCCGTCCTTTCAACAATCCCATCAAAAATATTAAAAACGCTACCAAGCATATTGACAATTATAATGACGATAATAATAGACCCAGCCAAGCCCACAACCACCGCTAGCTCCGGTTTAAGTTGTTTTATTATAAGCACTGCAACAGTAGTTATAATAGCAATGCCAATTATCTTGACCAAAATTTCCATAATAGCTACCTAATAGAGATTAAATAAAGAACTTACACTGCTAAATAATTCACTCACCAAATCTAAAACCATCAATAGTACAATTGCTACACCAGCCAGAGTAGTAAAAGTAGTTAATTCTTCTTTGCCAGTGTATTTAAGTACTTGATTAACTACAGCTATCAATATACCTATACCTGCTATTTTTAATATTATTTCTATTCCCATATTGCCTCCATATTGTGTATTTTTATCAGTCAACTACACTAGATAAGCCACCATTAAATTATGACAATTATCAATAGTAACCCTAACGCAATAGATAATTTTACGCCAACAGCACCATATTTTTTTTGATTTTCTTGAGCATCTATAAGTAATGAATTAGCCTCTTTCAAAGCATTATGTATATTTGCCACTTCCCCATCACTATTAAATCGACCAATAGACATAAATACTCGACTAATTATGCTTTTTTCATTTTCTTTCAATATGGCTAGTTTGGCTTCAAAGGGTACTTCAGCATTTAAATTTGTAAGGTAAATCAAATAATCGTCAAGCAACTTCATAAAATTTTCATCAATGTTTTGCTTTTTATATTCCTCTACTAACTGTTTAATTTTTGATTTTTGAAAGGATACTTGAATTTTTAAATACTCTAAAAAATTAGAGAATTCTTGAAAAAATTTTTTTCTATTCGTAAAATATGAATTGATACTTACACCAATGAATACCGCTAGTACAAAAATCACCACTAGTAGAAGAACTTTAACCATACTTTACTCCCTATATATCAAATTTAGATTTTCATCATACACACCCTCAATAGTTCCAAGTCCATTCCGTGTAGACAAAACAATGTACCGCTTAAATAGCTTGTCTTTTATAACTTTATCGAAGTTCGGCTTAGTTTTAAGAGTTGATATGTTTTTACTATGCACCGTAGCTACTACACTCACCCCACAAGCAATCGCATACTCAACTGAATGGATGTCATCAACTGTCGCTAGCTCGTCGGTAAATATGACATTTGGACTCATCGACCTAACGCCAACTTCAAATCCATATTTCTTTTTCACGCCACTCATAACATCAACAAATTGCCCTATGTTAAACTGGCATTCTCCATCACTCATACCAGCGATTTCATATCGTTCATCCAAAATCAAAGAATTCAAAGCAAAATTATTTTCGGATATTTGAAAGATCAAATCTCGTAAAAAAGTTGTCTTACCTACACCTGGAGGTGATATTATCAAAGTATTTAAAAAAGTATCTTCAATTAGATAATTAAAAGCAGGTTTACTGCAATCTTTTATAAAATGTGGGATACGAATATTTAAAGAACTAATATTTCGAATAGTTACCACTTTTTCAACTAAATCATCATATACCACCTCCCCAACTATACCTATCCTATAACCACCTTTTATAGTAATAAAGCCTTCTTTTAATTGGTTATTGACAGAATAGACAGATGCTTCAGTCGCCGAATATAGTATATTTTTTATAGTTTCGTAATCCACAAATATAGCATCTTTTAATTTACTACATAGTCCATATTCAGCCAAATAATAAAGCTTACCTTTTACATTTACTGCCACAGGTTTATTGACTCTTAAGCGAATCTCGCTCACACCACTAAGAGATACTTTATTTTCAAACGCTTGTTTTAATTTGGCTGGTAAAATCTCTAACAACATACAAATCTCCTTTTATACTTTTAATATGTTAAGAGTTTTTGTGCTTAGAATAAAACGCAAAAAAAAAGCACGATTAACTCTAATAATCGTACTTTTAAGACAAATTATAATAAATTATACACGCTCCATATAAGAGCCATCTCTTGTATCAATACGCACTTTATCGCCTTGATTTACAAATAAAGGTACTTGAACTACATAACCAGTCTCAAGCTTAGCTTGTTTCATAGCAGTCTTAGATGTATCACCAGCGACAGCAGGCTCACACTCTACCACTTCTAGTTCAACAAAATTTGGTGGTTCTACAGAGAATGCCTTACCCTTATAAAATTGAATAAGAGCTACCATATTCTCAGTAATAAAGTTTAAAGCATCTTCACATTCTTCCTTATTTAAGCAAATTTGCTCAAATGTTTCAGTATCCATAAAGTAGTATAGACCACCTTCATTATACAAATATTGCATATCTTTTCTCTCAATACGAGCAATAGGATACTTATCAGATGGATTAAACGTACGATCTATTGTCTGACCAGTCACAACGTTCTTTAGCTTAGTTCTAACAAAAGCTGCACCCTTACCTGGTTTTACATGTTGAAACTGAACGACAGTATACACGTTTCCATCCATTTCAAATGTAACGCCTTTTCTAAAATCTCCAGCTACTATCATATATTCCTCCGTTAATTGTTTATGTTTTATTATAGCATATTATCAGTTATTTTGAAAGCACTTTTTGATATATTTCTTTCATTTTTAAAGCATCTTGCGCCATAATTCCGTGTGATTCACATATAATTACGGGCTCAAGCCCATATTCTTTGATGACTTCAGCTAGTGGCTCAAATTCTGGGCCATATTTAGTATCTTCAAAGGTTAAATGCTTAACTTCTCCTTTTTCTGAATACATAATTTTACTAAAATGAATATGAACTTTTTTAGTTCTTTCTAACCCTATTTTATCTATACAATAATCTATAATCTTCTTAAAATCTTCCTTAGTCTTAAGACTTCCACCGCCATAAGCATTTATATGTCCAAAATCAAATGTCGGTAAAAAGACATCATCTATAGTACAAAAATCTATAACTTCTTGATATGTACCTATTTGACTATGTTTTCCCATTGTCTCAAGGCAGATGTAGCAATCTCCAAATCCACTTTGTTTTACTAACTCTGCTAAAATTTTTAGACGTTTCTTTGTAAGTTCTACCGCCTCGTCACGCTCTAATTTGCCACATGCCCCAGGATGCACTACTATTCTATTACCACCCATATTTTTCACTAGATTAAGCGAACTTACAACATATATATAAGACTTATTCACCATCTCTTCGTCAGGATTTGCAAAATTTATATAGTATGGAGCATGCACACTTATGGCTACATCGTATTTTTGAAATTCTTTAGCAACTATTTTGGCTTTTTCTATAGACATATTTACTCCACGTCCACAGCTGTATTCATAAGCATCCAAGCCAAATTCTTTTACCCATTTAGCCACATTTTCAGTGCCAGACAATCCTTGCTCATAATAAAGTTCATCATTGCCTGAAGGTCCAAACCTAATCATCTAATTTAATCTCCATTTTTAATCTATTTTTATTAACTACTCCTATACCTAATAAAGTATCGTTGTGCATTACTTTATATTTTCCGTCTGGTTTGCTTATAATTGATGTCATACCATTTGAAAAAAATTTCACGTCGCTTTCCTTTAAATCTATACTAGGTAAATCAATAACTTTGTCTAATGGCAAAACGAATTTGCTTAAATCATCATTTTTCAACAATTCATTGTAAGTCACAGAATCTTTTATATCAAAAATCCCCGACTTAATTCTAATTAGTACTGGCATATAGGCAAAGGTTTTTAATTTATATGCCAAATCCCTACACAAGCTACGAATGTACGTACCACTCCCACACACTATTTCAAATAGATAGTCTTTATCATTTAATTGCCTAAGGCACCTAAAATCAAGCACTTCAACTACTTTTGTCTTAAGCTCAAAGTCAATATTTTTTCTCGCTAAGTCATACGCCCTAACACCATTTATCATATTAGCACTATACTTAGGTGGTATTTGTTCTATCGTACCTATAAAGCACTTTAAAGCACCTGTTATATCTTCTAAAGTCGGAATATTTCCATCAGTTTTGATAATATCTCCTTCACTATCAAGCGTACTAGTCTCTGTACCAAACCTAAAAACAGCTCTATAAACCTTAATTTTATCTTGCATAAAATCAAACAGTTTGGTTGCCTTACCTACTGCAATGGGCAGTACACCTGTAGCTTTTGGGTCTAAAGTACCATAGTGTCCTACTTTATATAGCTTGTTAAATTTATGTTTAATCATATTGACTACTTTTTGGGATGTGATATTATCAGCTTTGTTGACTATAATTACCCCATTCATAGCGAAATAACCGCCTTTTTAATTTTTTCAATGCATTTGTCTTTATTACCAAAGAGTCTACAACCTGATGCATTTTTATGTCCACCACCACCAAAGACATTTGCCAATTTGCTCACATCTATGCTACCCTTACCTCTAAAAGATACTTGATATTTATTTGGTAGATATTCGCATAGACATACAGCCACATCCACCTCATCAATATTTATAGCATAATTAACTAATCCGAAGACATCAGTAGGTGTTGTGTTAGTTTGCTCAAAATCCTGCAATGTTATCACCATACTAGCAAAATTATTATCAATACTCAAAGACGACAATGCATATTTAAGCAACATTAATTGACCATAACTTCTTCGACGAAGCAGATAATAAGAGACTTTATCAATATCTACCTCATAAGAAACCAGTTCAGCAACTATTTGAAAAACCTTTGAAGTCAAATCACCATACGCCAAACCGCCCGTATCTCCTATTATACCAGCATATAACACAGTTGCTATCTCTTTATCAAAGTCATAATTTATACTTTTTAGCATTTCATAAATAATGACGGTAGTACTTACCTCTTGCTTAACCAAATTGATTTTCGCAAAATTAGTATTGGTGGAATGATGATCTATACACACAGTATTAGGATGTGCCATAAAATATTTACAGTAGCTCCCAATTCTCATAACATCTGAACAATCTACAGCAACTAGTAAATCATACTCATCTTGTAATACTCGCTCAAAGCACTTAACGCCTAGCACATCATAATTACTGTGTATTTCATCATCACAAAAAAAGTTTACACTTTTATTAAACCTTTTCAAATAAACGCCCAAAGCAATAGCACTCCCTAGGCAATCGGCATCGGGATTTATATGCACAAAAATTGCTATTTTATTGGCATCATTTAACGCATTAATAACCTGTGTAAACTCCATAAATTATTCCTCATCAATTTTGATTTGAGATAATATATCTTCTATTTCTTTAGTGTACTCACTAGATTTGTCCATAATAAAATTTATTATTGGTGTATTTCTTAGTTGCACCCTTGAAGCAACTTCTTTTCTGACAAAACCCTCACAATCCTTCAAAGCTTTAAATGTCAGTTTTTGTTGATTCTCATCTGCTAAAATAGTTATATACACATCTGACTTGTACAAGTCGTTATCAGTTTCTACCTTTATCACACTTACCATACCTTTAACTCTTGGATCTTTGATAGTGTAATTTATTATATTACTGATTTCTTGTTGAAGTTCTGCATTTATCCTCTCTAATCTTTGCTTAAGCATTAGTCAGCAATCTCCTTTTCCTCAAAAGCTTCTATAATGTCGCCTTCTTTATATTCAGCATCTTTTAATTTGATACCACATTCAAAGCCTTCTCTCACTTCTTTAGCATCATCTTTGAAGATTTTGATACTCTCCACAACAGTCTCTTTTATGACTTCTCCACCACGAATTATTTGAGCTATAGCATTTCTCGTAATGTAACCACTCTTTACATAACAACCAGCCACAAATCCGACTCCAGTAATTTTGTAAACCATACGGACCTCGGCTGTACCGATACTATTTCTTTGATATTTAGGTGCTTGCATTCCCTTAACTTTTAATGCGACATCATCCAAAGCCTCATAAATTATCTTATAACTCTTAATCTCAACATCAGCTTTTTCAGCCATCTTCAGGATTTTACTTTCTACTTTGACATTAAAAGCAATTATCATAGCGTGAGAAGCCTGTGCAAGTAGTACATCTGTCTCATTGACAGCTCCAACACCACTATGGATGCAACTAATCTTAACTTCATCGTTAGATTCATCTATAAGACTACTCTTTAGAGCTTCGACAGAACCTTGTACATCAGCTTTAATAATAATATTTAAGTGTTTCATATCACCACTAAGTTGCATAAATTCTTCAAGTGATGTACCACCACTATTTTTAATCTTCTCTAGTTGTAATTTTGCTTTTCTTTCTTGAATAATTTGCTTACTAAATCTTTCTTCTACTGCTTGAACCGAATCTCCAGCGTTAGGCACATCTTCAAGACCGAGTACAGCCACAGCCGTTGAAGGGCCTGCGGATACTACATTTTTACCATTGTCATCTATCATTGCACGCACTCTACCAAGCGTCGTTCCACAAACAAGAGTGTTTCCTATCTTAAGCGTACCATTTTGCACCAAAATAGTAGCTACTGGGCCTCTACCTCTATCTAGTTTAGCTTCTATAATAGTACCAATAGCAGGACGGTTAGGATTAGCTTTTAGATCTTCCATATCTGCTACAAGTAGCATCATTTCAAGAAGCTTATCTACACCCTCCCCAGTCTTAGCACTCACTGGCACCAAAATCGCATCACCGCCCCATTCTTCAGGGATGACGTCGTGCTCAGATAATTGTTGTTTGATACGCTCAACATTAGCAGTAGGTTTATCCATTTTATTAATAGCTACAATCATAGGCACGCCCGCTTGCTTGATATGATTAATGGCTTCTACAGTTTGAGGCATCACTCCATCATCAGCTGCGACTACCAAAACTGCAATATCCGTAATCTTAGCACCTCTAGCACGCATAGCTGTAAATGCAGCGTGTCCTGGAGTATCAATGAATGTAATCTTTCTACCATCTTTTTCTATAGTATAAGCACCTATATGTTGAGTAATACCACCTGCCTCACCATCCACTACTTTAGTCTTACGAATAAAGTCTAGTAGCGATGTCTTACCGTGATCTACGTGACCCATAATAGTGACTATAGGTGGTCTTGGCACTGTATTTTCACTAGCATCAATATGAGCTAAATCATCCAATTTTTCTTCGTAAGATTTCTCTAACTTCAACTCAAGTTCAATACCTAGCTCGCTTGATACTAAAGAAGCTGTATCATAATCTATACTGCTATTTATAGTAGCCATATTACCTAATATAAACAATTGTTTAATTATTTGTACTGCTGGCTTGCCAATTTTTTCTGATAATTCTTTAACTGAAATCATTTCGCTCGTCATAACTGCCTTCGTAATAACCGTCGCTTGTGCTACTGGTGCTTTTTCCTTTTTAGTCTTTAGCTTTCTATTATATACTCTATCTCCGCTTTCATCATCAAAATTTTTGATACGTATTTGCTTTTTAGTGGTATTTTCATTCAAATAACGTTTATCTTTATTCTTGTTATTTCTATTATTTTGCTTATTGTTTTCAAGCGAAAACACTTCATCAAAATTAAACGAATTATTGAATTTATTCTTATTAGGTCCATTGTTAGGTCTGTAATTTTTGCCATTAAAATTGTTTTCTGGCTTTTTATCAAACTTTCTAACTTCAGGATTAGTCTTAGGGCGTTT
Source organism: uncultured Clostridia bacterium (assembly GCA_944349765.1). Classification (GTDB taxonomy): domain Bacteria; phylum Bacillota; class Clostridia; order Christensenellales; family UBA1242; genus CALVNN01. Next base: position 56,289 of record CALVNN010000002.1, read on the forward strand.
TTGAGGCGCAAACTCAGTATGGGCTTCTTTTTTATCTTTGTTAGGTTGTCTCTCAGTAATAGGCAAAACCTTTTCTACTTTTGAAGTATCCTCAACTTTAGACTTTTGCTCTTGCACTGCTTTACGTTGTTTTAATTCACGCAAAATAGAGTCAAGTTTTGCCTTGACATTTTTTAATTCAGTATTCATTTCCGCTAATTTTCTATTAGCCCAAATATTACTGATTTCTTTCAAGTTTTGTAAAGATTGATTTTTTTCTTGATTTGCCATTACACACCTCTTATGATTTTGTATTCATCCTTGCAATTATTTAAAATTGCATCACATAGTCCTTTATTTTTTACGCCTAAGATTTGACAACTATTCAAACCTATACACTCGCCCATATCCTCAAGTGGCACCTCTATGACCGGTATATTGTAGTCATTTGCAAGATGCGTAGATACCTTAATAATATTTTTACTAGCATTCTTAGGTATGATAACTAGATAGAGTTTCTTATTGTACTCTTTCAGCCTATCGGCTCCAACAACAAGATAATCTCCCTTTCTTAAGATACCTAGATATCCCTGTAATTTATTGCTTATCAAAGCGTTCCTCCAACTCATCATAAATTTCTTTTGAAATATTACACTTAAAAGCTCTATTAAAAGATTTTAGCTTCATAGCTTTTTTTACACATTCGTTAGACCTGCAAATATATGCACCACGCCCATCTATTTTACCACTGTCATCAATAATGATTTCATCATTTACTCGTACCAATCGTAATAATTCTTTTCTATCTTTCATATTACGACATGCGACACACATTCTTTGATTAATCACTTATAGATCTCCAAATAAGTCAGCATCATCAGCCTCGACAGTAGCAATTTCTGGTTCAGAAGTTTTTGAATCCTTGTTAGATTGACTCTTAACATCCATTTTCCAGCCTGTCAGCTTCACAGCAAGTCTTACATTCAAACCGTCCTTACCTATAGCAAGTGAAAGTTTATCATCAGGAACTATAACCACACTACTTTTTGATAATTCGTCAATTGTAACAGATATCACTTTAGCTGGACTTAATGCATTAGCTATAAACACGCTAGGGTCTTCACTATATGGTATAATATCCACCTTTTCCCCGCTTAATTCGTTCACTATCGAATTGACTCTTGTCCCCTTATTTCCTACACAAGCGCCTACTGGGTCACATTGTGGGGTTGTGGAGCTTACCGCAATCTTTGTCCTATAGCCAGGCTCACGACTTATACTATGAATTATTACATCGCCATTTTGAATTTCTGGTACCTCAAGCTCAAAAAGTCTTCTTACAAAATTCACATTAGTTCTACTTACTTGGATTTGAGTACCCCTTGAAGATTCAACAATTCTGCGAACGTATACTTTTATCCTACTTCCTACATTAAGCTTTTCGCCAGGAATAACTTCCTTTTCGCTTAAGACGCCCTCAGCATCCATACCGCCCATATTTAGGTAATAAGTGCCATTCTCCTCTCTCATAATGATAGCACTAATCAAAGTGCCTTCCTTATCAGATAAGATACTCAACTCTTGCGCACGGGTAGCTTCCTTAAGCTTTTGCATAATGACATGTTTTACCGTTTGTGAAGGGATACGTCCAAACTCTTTAGGATTTTCTTCTTGCATAACGACGTCACCTATAGCATAGCTCTTTTTTATAGCTTTAGCATCTGCCAAACTGATCTCTTTGTCTGGATCAGTCACTTCCTCCACAACGGTCTTATAGCTATATATTTTGATCATATTCTTTTCAGGGAATAGCTTCACCTCGGCGGATTTAGCTTCGCCATAAGTCTTTTTATAAGCAGCAGTCAAGCCAGCCTCTAACGCCTCAATAAAATATTCTCTTTTGATATTCTTCTCCTGCTCAAGAGCATCTAATGCTGCAAAAAATTCTTTACTTACCATTTTCTATATTCCTTTATTTAAAATTCCAAAACGGGTACGCAAACCGCTATTTTATCTATCTCAAGATCAACATTTTCACCATTTTCGTCAATTGTTAATACATCATCTGTACTATCTACAATCTTACCAATATGAACTTTTTTACCTTTGTATGGTGAATAAAATTTTACTTCTACATTTGTACCTTTTTTTCTCAAAAAGTCCTTCTTATTTTTTAAAGGTCTATCCAGTCCACACGAACTTACATTCAAGGTATATGCTACGCCTTCAGTGGGGTCCAACTCATCAAGCGGAGCATCTATAGCATTATGAAGCTTCTCACAGGTATCTATATCGACTCCACCCTCTTTATCAATAAAAACAGTTAGATTATAACCATTTTGCTTTTTAGCGTATTCAATTTCAACTACTTCGACACCTATCTCTTTAGCCTTTTGCTCAATTAGTGGTGTCACAGATAAAACAACTTTGCTTGCCATACATTGTCTCCTTTTAAAATTTTAGAGCGGACTTAAAAGTCCACTCTAAAGTTAAAAGCTTATTTAACTATTATTAATATATCATATATCAAATAAAAAAGCAACAATTTTTATAAATTAAATAAAAAAAAACCGTAAACGGTCTTACTGGCTACACTACTTCCAAGTGCTATCCTAGACGAATACTCCACCAAAGTTACTTATGGCACATCGAAAACAATTGATTAATGTTGCTACATTCCTGTCCTCACATGATTCTCAACGCACGATTGCATAAGGCCCTGACTTCAACATACTAGTCTAAGTAGCTTAAACCCACAAATAGGTATCTCATAAGACCTTTTAACCCTGCTATAGCGGATTGCAGGTTACAGAGTGCCGCTACCTCTCCATCCATTACGGTAATATCAGTATACTACAGATTTTAAAAAAAATCAACTATTTTTTAAAATTAAGCAACTTTTCGTTGCAACGTACAAAGTTTTCAGTTATCTTATCCGCATCTTCAGACAAATAGTAAATGCCATTTTCATAAAGTATTTTACCATTCACCATTGTCAAATACACATCCTTGCTATTTACTGAATAAATCAAACTTTGTCTTAAATTGTTCCATGGTTGATAATTAGGTTCTTTTATATTAAGCAATATTAAGTCTGCTAAATACCCTTCCTTTATTTCACCTAAATTATCATAACCTAACGCTTTTGCACTGTTGATAGTTGCCATTTTTACTACACTACTACTAGACAAAGCGGTAGTTTCGTGCAAATTGCCTTTTTGAAGCACACTAGCTAAGTACATTTCATTAAACATATCCAGTCGGTTATTACTGCCAGCACTATCAGTACCAAGTGTTATATTGACACCTTGTTTTTGCAAATTATAAAGGTTGGCAATACCACTTCCAAGTTTTAAATTGCTTGCAGGATTAGATGCTACAGTAATATTATTTTCTTTAATAATCTCAATATCACTATCATCCAAAAACACACAATGTGCACAGATAGTCGGCTGACTAAAAAATCCGAAATCATTCAAGTAAGCTATAGGTGTCATATTGTGTTTTGTTTGGCATTCACCCACTTCAGTAAGAGTTTCTGAGGTGTGTACTGTAATCCTAGTATTGTATTTTCTAGATAAACGAACAACTTCTTTTATTTCCTCTTCGTCAGTTGTATATACGGAATGTAAATCTATAAAAATTTTAAACATATCCGACTGCTTATAGGTGCTAAAATCATTTTCAAAATTTTTGTAACCACTAGTTGCACAATACCTAAAACCAGATTTTACAAAACTATCGTATCTAGCTTTCATATCAAAATACATATCTAAACAGCAGGTAACACCACCCCTCACAAACTCCTTAAGAGTTTGAAGGTTACTCCAATAATAATCCTCGTATGTCATATTAGCCTCAATGGGCATCACATAGTCGTATAGCCAGTCCTCTAAGGTCGCATCGTCACAACCACCACGAATATATGTCATTCCGCAATGTGCGTGCATATCTATAAGTCCAGGCATTAAAAGATTATTCTCAACATCAATCTCTCTATCAAATGTGATATTTGATTTTTTTGGTTCACCAACATACTTTATAATATTATTTTCAACCCACACTTCACCTTTTATGATTTCATTAGGTAAATATATGTTGGCATTATAAAATCTGTAATTCATTTAACATTATCATTTCCTTTAAAAATTGTATAATATCTTCTTTTAAAGAATTATCTTTCAAACTTGCATAAATATTAGCCTTAACAAAACCTAGCCTATTCCCCGTATCAAACCTTACGCCTTGGGCAATCACTCCAGTAAGCTCACCCAAATGAATTAATTCCGCCAAACATTTTGCAAAATCCACTTCCTCATTTTGAAGCCTTAAATTCTCTATGATACCAAAAAGCTTTGGAGTCATAACATATCGACCAATATTTGCTAATCTACTAGGAGGATCTGCTTTAGGTTTTTCTACTATATTAGTAAGTTCCACCCTAGAGCCCTTGATATCACCCTTAGCTATTCCATACAAGGAAGTCTCTTTTAGTGGAACTTCATACAACGCTATACAAGGTGTACTATATTTATTATAAGACTCTATAAGTTGTGTGGTTAAGCTTTTTTGGCTTGAGAAGAACACCTCATCACCAACGCATAAGATAAATACATCATCCTTAACAAAATCTTTTGCATAGTATACCGCATCTGCAAAACCTAAAGGCTTTTCTTGAAGTACAAAACTTATTTTTGCAAGGTTTGTTTGCCTTGTAGCCAATTCATAATATTCTTGTTTGTCTTGTAATAACTGCTCTACTTCAACATTACGGTCAAAATGTCTTTGTATAGCTTCCTTTCCTTTTCGACTAACTACTAAGATTTCCTCAATACCAGCCTCACTTAATTCCTTGATAAGCATCTCCAAAATAGGAACATTTATAATAGGGAAAAGCTCTTTAGGCACGGCCTTTGAAGCAGGTAAAAATCTCGTTCCAAAACCCGCCACAGCTATTACAGCCTTTTTAACTTGCATAAAACACCTCCAAACTGTGAGATGTTTATTTATATGCTAATTAACTTTTATTGTTGATATATTTATCTAGACTAAAATATTTCCAAGGAATTTCGCTTTCAGGAGGATATGAGATGAAGGTCATATTTTTCTTAAGTGTTGGATGCTCAAAGGTCAATTTATAAGCCCACAAAGCCAAATTACCCTTATATTTTGAACCATATTTTTTGTCAGCAAACACTGGGCATCCAATGGTACTCATCTGCACTCTAATTTGATGAGATCTACCTGTAATCAGATTTACGTCTACTAAACTGAGCTTTTTTTCTACATCGGTAAGTACATTATATACTAGTACAGCTTTCTTAGCACCCTCTTCGTATTGAGGCACTACCTTTACCATATTGAGTTCTGTATCTTTCTTTAGAAAATGTGTAAGCTGAGTAAATTTTTCTCTTGGGACTCCCTCTACAACTGCCAAATATTTTTTACTCATTGTCCCATTTTGAATTTGCTCTGAGAGTCTACTAGCACATTTTGAAGTCTTAGCAAACACCATAACCCCACCAGTAGGCCTATCTAATCTATGAACAAGCCCCACATATACATTACCTGGTTTATTGTATGTCTCTTTAACGTATTTCTTTACTTGACTTAACATACTCTCATCTTGTGTAATATCTTCTTGAGTCGGTACATTTTGAGGCTTAACTACTACTATTAAGTGATTGTCTTCATATAATATGGTCATTTTTTATCCACTTCCTTTAGCCTAATGACTACTAAATTACCATCCAAATCGACTTCTCTTTCTGCTGTATAAGAATCCAAGTCTTTTATAGACACAGCCAATACCTCTTGCATAATCTTTTGTTTATAAGTGGTCATAACTTTACTTATAATTTCGCTATCGCTTGATACAGACAGAATAATTCGTTGCTCAATAGAATATCCGCTGTCCTTTCTAAGCACTTGTATTTGTCTTATTAGTTCCCTTGATAAGCCCTCAATCATCAAATCTTCATCAATGGTAATATCCAATGCTATTGTAATATTTTTCTCAGTAGCCACAACAAATTCTTTCTTAGGACGATAATTTATTATAAACATATCACTAGCAACATTTCCAAAGGTCGGAATATCTATGTTAGGATTATTTAAAGAACGAACAAGCTCATCCATATCTTCTTGACTCAAACCTGTCAAAATATTCTTGACTTTTTGCACATCACCTTTTAGTACTGCCCCAGCTTTCTTAAAATCCAAAGTTAGATATGCATCATTATATTTGGAAGTATCTGGCTCAAAGGTCAACTCTTTTATATTTAACTCATCTTTGATAATTTGTTCATATCTAGTCACAGCATCTTTTATACTAGCGTCACCATTATAATATAGATTTCTTAGCGGTTGTTTAACTTTTATTTGATTTTCGTTACGTAATCTTTGAGCCAAAGTTATTATATTCCTAGCCACTTCAGTATCAAATAATAACGTCTTATCATTGATTTCAAAAGTTCGTTTAGCAAATCCGCCTAACATAACGCTTTCTTTCTCTGCTGGTTCATAAACTCTAACCATTTCTTGCCAAATATATTCAGACATAAATGGTATAATAGGTGTCATTATTTGAATAGTATTTTTCAAGGCATAATATAAACAATAATATGCATTCAATTTATCATCATTATCTTCAGACTTCCAGAATCTTCTACGGTTTATTCTAATATACCAGTTAGTCAAATCATCAGTATATTTTTCGAATTCGTCCACTACCACAAAATACTGATTATCATCATAGCTTCTGATTGCTAAATCAATAAAATCATTTGTTCTTTGAATCAACCATTTATCACTTACAGTTAAAGTATCTTCATTTGGCTTGTATGCGTCAAGTCTAGGATTGTCAATACTTGCATAAGTATCAAAGAATACAAAAGCATTCCATAGCCCCATAATCTTACGCCTAGCTTCCTCACATACAGACATACCAAATCTAGTATCGTTTTGCATATTATTACCAGCAAAAACATACCTAATTACATCTGCGCCTACTTGCTCAACAATTACATTGAAGTCTATATTGTTTGGACCAGATTTACTAAACTTTGAACCATCTTCCGCTACTAATGTTGCAAAACCTATGACTTTTTTATAAGGAGCTCGCTCTTCTATAGTAACAGCCATAAACAATATGCAATAGAACCAAAGCCTAATTTGTTCTTTCATCTCAATTACGCACTCAGCAGGGAAATTTTTCTTCCAAAATTCCTTATCTGTAAAGTACTTTTTGGTAGAAAACGGCGTAATACCCGCATCAAGCCAGCAATCGCCAACCTCAGGCACTCTAGATACTTTTGCATTACACTTTGGACAAGTAATCTTTATATTATCAATATATGGTCTGTGTAAATGAGGCAAAGCATCCACTTCTTCTTTTGATGATAATTTCGCTAAAGTATCCAAAGAATCAACCACCGTCAACTCACCACACTTTTCACATCTGTAGAATGGCAAAGGTAATCCATAAAAACGCTTTCTAGATATGTTCCAGTCTCCCATATTAGTGAGCCAATCCCGCATACGTTCTTTCAAGAAAGCAGGTTGCCATTTAACGGTCTCTATAGCTTCAAGTAGCTTAGGTCGTATCTCATCTACGGCTATATACCATTCTTTACTCAATCTAAATATTAAAGGATTTTTACATCTCCAACAGATAGGATATCTATGTGTGTACTTATGAGTGTAATATAGTTTATTATCATTTTTTAAATGTTCAAATACCTCATCAGCGACTTCCGACGTCTTCTTACCAGAAAGGAAATCAAAGTCGCCCAAAAACTCGCCATTTTCATCTACAGGGACAATAATGTTTAAGCCCAATTTTTGTCCAAGTTCAAAGTCTTCCGCACCACATCCTGGAGCTATATGCACAGCACCAGAACCTTCAGTCGCATCCACTGCTTCCCACGCCACTATAGTGTGCTTGAAAGTCTGACAAGGGAATTTATTAAAACACGTCTCATACTCTAATCCAACAAGCTCACTCCCCTTGACTGTCTTAACCACTTCAACCAAATCCTTACGTAGTACCTTTAATGCCTGTGAGCAGACAATAAGCTGTCTGCTATCTGAAGTCACCTTACATATACTATACTCTAAATCTGGATTTACAGCTACTGCGACGTTAGCTGAAAGTGTCCAAGGCGTAGTCGTCCATACTAAGATTGAATAATTACTATCTTTAATAGGTAATTTAAAGAACACAGCTTCATGTTCCATATCTTTGTAACTATCAGCTAATTCATGTTCAGAAAGAGATGTCCCGCAATGAGCACACCAAGGCATAGGACGATACTTTTCAATAAGCCATCCCTTATCGTAGCACTTCTTCAAAAAGTACCAAATACTTGTAATGTTATTATCCGAATTGGTCATATAACTATCATCCCAATTCATCCATTGTCCTAGTCTCTTAGATTGTTCGGTAATCCTATTAGCAAAATATTTAACTCTTGACATACATTCTTCGGTAAATTTATCCATACCAAATTTTATAATGTCTGGCTTACCTTGCAGACCAAGAGCTTTTTCCACATTAACTTCGACCCAAAGTCCTTGAGCATCAAAGCCATTTTGATAATGGGCATCAAAGCCATTCATCCCTTTGTATCTAAGCATTATATCTTTTAAAGACCTATTCCAAGCGTGATGCAATTTCATCTCATTATTAGCAGTTATAGGACCATCAAGAAAAGCATAATATTTGCCCGTTTTCTTATTTTGCTCTTTTAATTTTTCAAAAGAATGGTTATCATCCCAAAACTTCAATATATCTCTTTCCATAGCGACGAAGTCGCCATTAAAATCTTTTTTCATAATATCTCCTTAAAATAAAAATAGCGATAGCTATGTCAAAAATGCATAGTCACGCTACTTTAAGTAAATTGACAGTGCACTATTGACACCCGTTTTATTCACGCAAAAACTTAAAACGTAACCACTTACTGATATTTCAGTGGTTCAGCTCTAAAGGTGATAATCTAAAGGTTGCTTAACTAATTCTCACCAACCATTAGCTCTCTTATAAGCAAAATCTTTAGACCGTGTCCTTTATATTAACGCCTTTATGTATAAATATTTAGTTATCCCCTCTTATTTTTCTCAAGAAAGGTGGTATATCATCATCTACTTCCACTTTGACTCTAGAAGTTGGAATCTTCTCCTCTTCAACTTCTTCCTCTTCTTCAGGCTCTGGTTGTGACACTTTTGAAGCGGGCGTTGCATTGTCAAAATTGGGAAATGTGTGGTAATCATATAATGCAGAATTCATCTCAGTCTCAGGTTTTACATCAAAGCCTGTTGCAATAATAGTGATTTCCACTTCTTCGTGCAAATTCTCATCAATACCAGCACCAAAGATAATGTTACAGCTAGGGTCTACAACTTGTTTAACTAGTTCTGCTGCTTCATTAACCTCATCAATAGGCAAATCTAATCCGCCCTTCACATTGATAAGTACGCCAGTAGCTCCTTCGATGGTAGTTTCAAGTAATGGCGAACTTACAGCTTGCTTAACAGCTTCGATGGTCTTATTCTCTCCCTTAGCATAGCCGATACCCATATGTGCCATACCACGATTTTTCATAATTGATTTTACGTCAGCAAAATCAAGGTTGATCAGACTAGGTGTAACAATAAGGTCAGAAATACCTTGAATACCTTGTCTTAATACATCATCAGCAGTCCTAAAGGCCTCTACCATTGGTGTACCCTTAGGAACAATTTTTAATAATTTATTATTTGGTATAACAACCAAAGTATCAACATACTTTCTCAAATTATCTATACCATTGATACTATTAGCCTCTCTGGTCTTACCTTCAAATATAAAAGGCTTAGTAACTACAGCTATAGTTAATATACCTAGCTCTTTAGCTATTTGAGCTACCACAGGTGCAGCACCAGTACCAGTACCACCACCCATACCAGCGGTAATAAATACCAAGTCACAATCCTTTATTTGGTCAATAATTGCATCTTTACTTTCTTCAGCTGCTTTTGCACCTATTTCTGGGTCAGCACCAGCACCTAACCCACGAGTCAACTTCTCACCTATTGCAATACGCACAGGTGCCTTATTCATAAGCAAAGCCTGCTTATCAGTATTGATAGCGATAAACTCAGCACTCTTAATCCCAGCACTTATCATACGGTTGACAGCGTTATTACCGCCACCACCTATACCTATAACCTTAATTCTTGCCACTGGTGGCACTTCTATTTTATTAGTTTCGTAATCCATATTTTAAACTCCTTTATATTAACGATGCTACGTATAGCAAACTTAAAATTGATGAATAATGTGGCTTATTCAGCCCAGCAATATCAGGTGCTAATATACTAACATCTTTACTAAATGTGTCTGCTAATATATCCTTAGCTCCTTTTATATAGCTCAGACCGCCACCAGTCAAGTAAATATTCATATCATTGGTCACTACAGCACTTTCTTGTTGCAAACATTTTAAAATAGTCTTAGCAATTTGCTCCACTTTGTAAGCAACAATATTGTTCGCCGTTACAGCGGATATTGACTGAATAGAGCTATCACTAGTTGATTTGATTTCATACATCTCACTAGGGTCGGGCTTAATAGATAATACAATCTTTCGTTTTAAGGCATCCCCGACCTTATACCCTATCTTAAGCCATCTCATCAAATCTTGCGTTATAAACCCTCCGCCTGAAGAAAATTCCTTGAGTCCTAGCAAGCCTTTTCCTTTTACAATCGCTACGCTAGTAGATAAATGTCCACAGTCAATAATAATATCTTCGACTTTTTCTTTATCCTTTAGCAAATATTGAGCTTCGGCTACTGCGGTACAGATATATCTACTTACCTTTATATCCATAGCATTTAATATTTCTTCAATAGTATCCAAAAATTTTTCTTCCGCCAGCACATAGCTAAGTCGAGCACGTATACTTGAAGTAACCATACCTATTGGATCTACCGTTTTTCTACCATCATCCAGCTTATACTCTATGGGGTCAACACTTATGACTCTATGCGTATTAAATCTATAGAAGTCATTCCCTAAATCAACTAAGTTGTCTAGTAGTGATCGATTAATTCGCATTTTATTTTTATTCTGTACTACTTCTTTTTCTACAGCTATACAAAATCCTGCTGGTACACCTACGCATACCTCATCTATGATCACCCTAGCATTTCGCTCCGCAAGCTTAATAGCCTGTTTAATGGCTAGTCCGAGCTTATCCAGCTCTAAGAACTCTCCATCCAAATACCCAGCATATTCCGCTTCTCCACTACCTATTATCGTTATACTGCCATCCGAATTGCCGTGACCGACAGCCACCATAATCTTTTCGGTTCCTATATCTATAACGACATTATTTTTCTTTCGAAATAAACTAAACATTACATCAAACCTACCTTCTTTTCATTGTATAACAATTACTTAGAATTGTCAAACATTTTTATTAATTTTCTTCGACAATTACTTCATTATTGTGCATATATACATTAACAACTGCATTATTAGCGATTTGCCCTAAGACAGCTATTATTTTATTAATCTTTTCTTTAAGTGATACATCCACATTTTGGATATTTATAGTTATATTACCTTCACGGGTTTTCATTACAAAATCCGTCCTTTCATTTGCTGTAATCAATTCAATACTCATAAAAGAAGTATTTATAGCATTTTCATATGTACCGACAGCATCAAAAGCTTCTACTAGTAAATTGTAATATGTAATATCCTTTCCAGTGGCAAATTTCCCCACCTCAAGATTTGCATCTGAAATATTTATACTTGTTAAAGCTGTAGCGTTCGTTATATTCAAGACCTTATAGTACTTGTCCAATATAGCATAGGTAGAGTTGCCTACCTTAACAGAAAAACAATCTTTTCGCTCAACACAATTTATCCTAAGCACATCAGGAAATACCGCTTCAAGGCCTATTACCCTTAGATAAGGGACACTGCTCTCAATTGCTTCAGTCATCTTTGACTTGTTAATCAAAAACATACTTTTACCTTTAACTACGGCACCACTTTCGACTACATCATCCACTACTTCTATTTCGGATAATGTGTGATTAGTATCCAAAAAATTTACTTTAATATCTTTTACAGTAAATATGGTACTACATAATATTATCACGATCAATAATACTACCGCTATAGTTATCAAAATAATATTTCGTGTCTTGCTTTTCATACAAACCTCCGAACTTTAAATAGTATACAATAAAAGTCTTGATTTGTACATAAGTATTTAACAATTTATTAAAAATTTTTGCGTATAATGTCCGCTCCTAATTTTTTTAAAGCGTCTTCTATCTTTATGTAGCCTCTATCTATGTGTTCTATATTGTGTATTGTTGTGTATCCACTCGCCATAAGTCCTGCTATGATAAGTGCGGCACCAGCTCTTAAGTCTGAAGCATATACATCAGCTCCATACAGCATATCCGTTCCTTTAACAATAGCATTTCTATCCGCCACCAAGATATTTGCCCCCATTTTATTCAACTCATTTATATGTTTAAACCTGGATTCAAATAAATTTTCTATGATAAGGCAACTACCATCACTCACAGTCTCTAAAGCCATCATAGGTGCTTGTAAGTCTGTCGGGAAGCCAGGATATGGCTTTGTCTCTATTCTAGTAAGTGCCTTAGGTCTATGATCACAAGTAAGACTTATACTATTTTTGCCTCTTTTTATTTCACATCCGCTTTCTTCCAGCCTATAGAGCAAAGCTTCTAAATGTTCAGGATTTACATTGGTCAATTTTATATTTCCCGTACATCCAGCCACAGCAATCAAATAAGTCCCAGCTATTATCCTATCACCGATAGGTTTATACTCGCATGAATGCAACAATTTACCTACGCCTTTAACCACTATCTTATCCGTGCCTGCCCCACTCACTCTAGCACCACAAGCATTAAGAAAATTTTGAAAGTCTACGACTTCTGGTTCTTTAGCAACATTATATATAGTCGTTGTGCCCTTTAGACATACTGAAGCCAAAATTATATTGTATGTAGCACCTACACTCGGCAAATCCAAGTAAACTTCACCACTTGTTAGATTTTCGCCCTTACAATACAAATAACCATGCCTTTCAATTATCCGTCCACCTAAAGACCTAATCCCCTTTAAATGCTGGTCAATGGGTCTTGCGCCTATTAGACAGCCACCAGGATATGCTATCTTAGCTACTTTCATCCTTGCCATTATAGCCCCCATGGTGTAAATTGAAGCTCTTAATTTTAAAGCTAAATCGCTCTCTACCACGGAATTATTTATGTTTTCACAGTCTAAATACAAAGTCTTACCTTTTACAACTGTTTTAGCTCCAAGTCGCCTCAGTATCTCTAACATATCTTCACAATCGCTAAATCTTTCAAAGCCATTTATCTTTACTACACCTTTTACCAGTATAGATCCAGCCAATATAGGAAGTAAGCTGTTTTTAGCCGAAGGGACTGCTAATTTACCATTTAAGGATTTCCCACCGTTTATTATTATCTTTTTCATTTCCACCTCTTTTAAGCCATAAACCAACCAAAGCCTTCTTCATTTCTAGAAAGATTTAATTTATGTCCACAATGTAATATATAATTTTTTATTTGGTCGGGTCTTGCTAATGGATATTTTTGAAGCACCAAACAAGCCACACCCGCTATCATAGGCGTAGCTACACTAGTTCCCGACATTACCGTATAACCTTTTCCATTAACAATTTCTTTATTGTTACTTATGATATTTGTTGACGGTGCCAGGATATCTGGTTTATATATAAAGCCTGCGGGGCCTCTTGAACTAAAATCCGCCACCTTAAATACACCGCCATCACGACCATCATCCAGTCCACCTACTGTAATTACTCTCGGGCTAACCCCAGGAGACTTTATAGTACGACTTTCTGGACCGCTATTGCCTCCAGCCACAACCACTGTTATACCTGCTTTCCATAGCATCTCCGCACCATTAACTAAAGGGTCATTTTTTGGCAAAGGGTCACTACCAAAACTCATACAAACCACCTTAATATTGTACTCCAAGTGATGTGTATACACCCATTGCATAGCATCTAGCACCTTAAATGCTCCAGCCTCACCATTTCCATTTAATGCTTTTAGGGCAACAAGGCCAGCCTTTGGAGCTACGCCTGCATATTTTCCGTTACTAATAAGACCATTACCTAAAAGAACCCCACTTATAAAGGTTCCGTGACCATTATCATCATATGGTTCTTTTTTGCCATTCACAAAGTCCACAAACTTAATTATCCTATTTTGCGGAATGCAAAAATCTGGCAAAGGACTTATACCAGTATCAATGACTGCTACATTTATACCTTGCCCTAAACAATTATCTTGATAAAAATTGTTAATATTCATAATAGCTTTTGCTTTGTTGATAAACGCACATACTGAAGAATTTATTGTTGCGTACTTCACAAAATCCGCTTGTGCTACTTTCTCTAAAGCTGTTAAAGTCGTTTTGACACCTATTGCCTTGATAAAATCAAACACTTTAACCACTTTCATATTATCTCTTATAAGGCTTATGTATTTTAAATCAGTTAGATACACCACGCATTCTATCTCAGAAGCGTTCAAGGCAGTGACCTGATGGAACAATCTTTCGTCTATTTTTCTCATACTATATACTATTTAATATTGAAAGCGCTTGATTGTACATTTGCTCTGGTATCATTGATTTGACACTATTGAGCATATTAATTATTTTGTTTTTATCGAATGTTCCTTGTTGCTTTTGCCTTGTTACTTCACTTATAAATTCATTCATAAGTGCATTCTGATCCATATCTTTATATTTATCAAATAGCTCCTTAGCCGTATCTTCAGCCTCTTTTTTGGTCTGTTCATCCATATTATTCAACTCTTTAACTTTTGGATTGGGATTGTTTTCAATAAAATCATTTAAATTCATCGCTAAAAATTTCTCCTTTTTTAACTATTGTATTATATGCAAGCATATATATAAATGTTGGTATATTTTTAATTAGGAGTGAATTTATGGATTTAAGTAATATGCTTAATCTTTTTAATCAAAATGCTAATACACAAAATCAGCAAAATCAAATAAATCAAACCACAGCCACCACTCCAAAGCAGAGCTTATATCCCGAGCTTCTAGATGTCCAAACAAGGACAAACTCAAAAGAAAACTCTAGCGTAAATACAAATGTAACCGCCCAAAGCACTTCAATTTTTCCTAATGATATTTATCATAATAACAATAATTCTACAGTAGCATCAACTAGCACACCCCAACCGCCACCGCCTCAAAATAATCAGCCTAGCGGATTTAACCTTCCCTTCAATCTAAATCCTGATATGCTCAAATTAATTCAACAAATATTACCACTCTTAACAAACAACAATGGAGATAACAAAACAAATATTTTAAGTTCGTTACTAGGTGGTGGCGGAAATCCTTTAGGAAATCTGTTTGGCAACAACAAAAAAAGTTCTTCTTCCACAGTTTCACAAACTACAGAATCCGAACCTCAAGAGATTGTTATAGATGACCTTATAAGGGTTGATGATTTTTAATCTATAATACCAGCGTGAATTTTTACCATTTCAAAGCCTAAATCAGATACATACTCTCCTTTTTCAGATGATACAATTACCGTACATTCATTCTCTTCAATTAAGATTTGAAGAGCTTTTTTTATGCTTTCAAGCTCATCTTTTGGCAAATCCCATATATTATCGACTAAAAGAATATTGATTTTTCGCAAATTCAGTCTTGCAAATGCTAATAAGTACCTCTGTACATTGTTAAGCTTTTTAACTTTCATATCGACATTGTTTATCAAGTCAAATTTAGTCAGCACGTTATTTATCAATTCTTCACTCTCATATGGTGTCATATTAGAATTTCTTATACTAAGCGCATAAAGCATATTCTCCTTAACGGTCTTATGCTCAAAAAATACGCCCTTTTTAGGTACATATCCTACACTTACATCGTATTTATAATCCAATTCTTTTTGATTTTTACCATTGATAAATACATCACCAGTATAGTCTTTTTCTAGACCTGCTATTATTCTTAAAATACTAGTTTTGCCACTATCTTTCTCACCCAGCAAACAAATTTTTTTACCATCCTCTATTTTAAGACTAACATTACATAGTGCATAGTAATCTTTAGTAAATTGTAGGTTAACCTTAGAAAAATCAATCATATAAATTCCCTTCATAACTTTAAAATAATATTTTTATTTTAAATTATTTTAATTAAATTGTCAATTGTTTTGACTTTGAAAAAATTATATAGTATAATACACTTAGATTTTTTCTAAGTAATAAGGAGTTTTTATATATGGATTTATTTAAAAAATGCAGAGATTATCACGTTGTTGACGAAGTTATGGAGGCTGGATTGTATCCATATTTTCACGAATTAACTAGTGGACAAGATACCGAAGTTATAATGGAAGGACATCACGTATATATGCTCGGTTCTAATAATTATTTGGGACTCACCTCAAATAAAGAAGTGATTGAAGCTGGCAAAGCAGCTTTGGATAAATATGGATCTGGATGCTCAGGTTCAAGATTTTTAAATGGTACTTTGGATATTCATACCGAGTTTGAAAGAAAATTAGCTAAATTCTTAAACAAAGATGCATGTATCACCTTTGGTACTGGTTTTCAGACCAATCTAGGCATTATTAGTGCTATTGCTGGCCGTGGTGACTATATTGTCGGCGACAAGGAAAATCACGCTAGTATTTATGATGGTTGTAGACTAAGTTATGCGAAATTATTAAGA
The DNA here is from genome assembly GCA_944349765.1 of uncultured Clostridia bacterium. Lineage (GTDB taxonomy): Bacteria > Bacillota > Clostridia > Christensenellales > UBA1242 > CALVNN01. The sequence continues at coordinate 73,085 of CALVNN010000002.1, forward strand.
TACGAACACAGTGATATGGAGGACTTAGAGCGTCAATTGAAGAGTATCCCAGAATCTGCTGGTATATTGATTGTTACTGACGGCGTATTTAGTATGGGTGGTGATATTTGTAAGCTACCTGAGATTGTTAGGCTAGCTAAAAAATATGGTGCTAGAGTTATGGTTGATGATGCACACGCCTTAGGCGTCATAGGTAATGGCGGTCGTGGTACTGCTGACCACTTCGGTCTAACCGACGATGTAGATATCATAATGGGTACTTTTAGTAAATCTCTAGCTAGTCTAGGTGGTTTTATGGCAGCAAGTGATGAAGTAATAAAATTTGTTAAACATACTTCAAGACCTTTTATCTTTAGTGCAAGTATCCCTCCAGCAAATATAGCTTGTGCTAGTAAAGCTCTAGATATTTTAATCAGAGAGCCTGAAAGAGTTAAACATCTTCAAGATATCGCTGATTACGTAAGAGCAGGTTTGAAAGCACGTGGCGTTGATATCCGTGATAGCGAAGCTCCTATTATCCCTATTAATACTTATGATGATGAGGTTACATTCGCATTATGCAAGAAATTACTAGAAAATGGTGTATATGTAAATCCTGTTATCTCTCCTGCTGTGCCTGTTGGTCAAGCTATTATTAGAACATCTTACACAGCTACCCATACAAAAGAACAAATGGATAAGGCTATGGATATAATCAAAGAAACTATAGAAAATTTTAAGTTAGAGGACGTAAAAAATAAATAATGAAACGAAACAAAGTAGATAAGAGTAATAGCTTATTACATAGAAATATCTTGTATAAGTTCTTATCTTTTTTGTTATATATACTCGCAATCATTATACTACCCTATCTAACGCTTATTAACTATAATATCCGTGTATATGGGAAAAGAAAACTGCGTAAGATAAAAGGTGGTGCCTTAATTACACCTACGCACAACCTGGCCTTAGATTGTGCTATAACTGGGGCTCAAATATGTTTCCCTCAAAAAATTCCTTATATCGTCACTATGGAAAAAAATCTTAAAATACCAATCATAGGTACAATAATTAAATCTTTGCGCGGAATAGGAGTTCCAAATAGTATTAATGCAAAAAGAGAATTCTTAAATACACTAAACAACCTGCTTGAAGCTAATAATTGGATTATACTGTATCCTGAAGGCAATCTGATTAGCTTTAAAAAAGAGTTGGAACCATTTAAGCGTGGAGCTTTTAAAATGTCTTGTGAAACAAATATCCCCATAATTCCTGTTGTATATACTTATAGAAAGCCTAAAGGAATATTTGCATTTAGAAAAAAGCCTTATATATCAGGATACATTTTGGACCCACAATATCCTGACCCAAGTCTTACTAAGGAAGAGCAACACAAAGAATTAAAATTAAGATGTGAGACGCTAATGAATCGTTGTTTTCAAGAAAAAAATGAAACATATTATGATGAAAAAGATAGACTTTTTAACATAGAAGATTTATATTAAAAAAACCACGAAATTCGTGGTTTTTTTCATTATACAATTACAAAAAATTTTTTAACGCAACTTATTTTCACTTTCAGCAGTAGATACTATGTACTGCATAAAATCTTTCATAAGATTTTTATTTTTCTTTTCACACCTAAAATCGTAAACTTTAGGAAGCGTATTATGTTTTACTATAACAAAAGGCATACTCATATGTAAATTTTTTGCAAATCTATTAAATAGTGTTCTAAAAAATGTATATGTAGGATAATATGCTTCTGCTTCATAATATATCTTAACTGAACATGCATTGACTAAAGCTACAAGCATAAGCTCAACCAACATCTGCTCATCTATATCATCAGCACTGACGACTACCACCCTATCATATTGTTTATTTAATTCTTTTGGCAAGAGTTTACGACATTTAATTACAGCCTTTAACAAGTTTACATAATCCACCTCTCTTGGTGTATCCATCAGTTTATATATCTTGTCAAATTGCTTCTTTGTTCTAATCAAAACATCTTGTACTACACTAAGCAAATCCATCATTTTACATTGTGATAAACAGCTTGCACATCGTCTAGGTCTTCGAGTGCATCAACTAATCCTTCAAATTTAGCAAGGTTTTCGTCATTAAGCTCAATTTGCATACTAGCAACATATTCGACACCACTAGAGGTAATTTCAAAGCTTTGTGCTAGAGCATCTCTAACCGTAGACAAGTTCGCAGGGTCGGTATATACTATAATTACGTCATCTAGACACTCGACATCATCAGCACCAGCCTCCAACGCTATTTCCATAACTTTGTCAAAGTTAAGCTCATCAGTTCCGACCTCAATAACGCCTTTACGATTAAATAAATATCCTACACTATTAGTCGTGCCAAGACCTGCTCCACGTCTATCAAATATGTGTCGGACTTCTCCAGCTGTACGATTTTTATTGTCTGTAAGACATTTTACCATTACAGCACTGCCACCAGGGCCATAACCTTCGTATATAATTTCCTCATAATTGACAGCATCAGTAGCGCCACTTGCTTTTTTGATTGAACGATTGATGGTGTCTGAAGGCATATTATTTGCTTTCGCTTTTGCAATTACGTCACTTAATTTACTATTAATAGACGGATCAGGTCCACCCATTTTTACCGCTACAGCGATTTCTCTACCAATTTTGGTAAAAATCTTACCACGCTCATTATCTGTCTTTTCTTTAGCCCTTTTTATGGTACTCCATTTACTATGACCACTCATTCAAATTACCTCCTTTTTTTAAAATCATAAAAATACATAAGTAAAGCCGAACTAACCGCTACATTCAAACTTTCTAATTTTTCATTCATAGGTATACTAAAAGTCAATGAAGTTAAATTCCTAAACTCTTTAGATACCCCATTGCCCTCATTTCCCATAACAAAAGCAATTCTATCTGGAAAGTCAACGTCAAATATACTTTCACCTTCCATACTTGCTACAACAAGCTGCAAGCCATTTTTATTTATAAGGCTAATAGCTTCATCTAACTCACACTCTATTATATTTGTATGAAATACAGCACCCATACTAGCACGAATTACTTTAGGGTCGTATTTATCAACACAATTCACAGCAATTATATCTACAAATCCCGCACCTAACGCACTACGAATTATACTCCCCATATTACTTGGGTCTTGTACATTATCTAGTATAATACACTTATCAAATACGCTTGTATTAGTATTTTTTTGTTTTAACACTGCTACTAGATTCTGCGGTGTAACTGTAGTAGCTATAGCCTTTAGGACATTGTCACTTACTAGCTCTACTCCATCTTTTGCTTCAGTGGAAAAAGCCTCAACCAATTCAAATCCTGCCTTAAGAGCCTCATTAAATAGCTTCTCTCCCTCCACCAAAAATACACCCCTTTGTAAGCGGTGTTTTTTTGTGTGTAACTTCACGACTTCTTTAATTGTTTCATTTTGTCTAGAAGTTATCATATTATTTATTTAGCTTTTTTTACTTGATTTACTAAAGCAACAAAAGTCGCATTATCATTTACTGCCATATCAGCTAAAACTTTACGGTTCAAATCAATATTATTCTTCTTAAGTCCATTCATAAAGTAAGAATATGTGATACCTTCAGCACGACAAGCAGCATTTATTCTTGCTATCCACAATTGACGGAAGTTACGCTTCTTAAGTCTTCTTCCAACATATGCATATTGACCACTCTTCATTACAGCTTGATTAGCTGATCTGTAAAGTTTTGATCTTGCACCCCAGTAACCTTTGGCTTGTTTTAATATCTTTCTCTTTTTCTTCTTTGTATTTACGCTCATCTTAATTCTCATACATCACATCTCCTTAAACTACTTTTGAATAAGCGACTTAATAGTTTTAGCTTGCTTATCACTACTAAGAGTGCCACCCTTTCTATTTGCTCTCTGTCTTTTGGTATGTTTTTTAGTTAGTATATGACGTCTATTCATTTTAGAGTAAGTAACGTCACCGTTCTTTTTAACCTTAAAACGCTTTTTAGCGCCAGTTTTTGTCTTCATTTTTGGCATAATAACTCTCTCCTAATTTAACTATTTTTTATTATTTTTAGGCACTAAGACCATCAAAAATTTCTTACCATTTTGGACTGCTGGTTTATCAATTACACTGATGTCAGATAATCTTTCTGCAAATTTATTCATAAGGTCTATCCCCACTTGAGGGCTTATACGTCCTTGACCATGGCGGATAGTTAAGGTAAACTTAACTTTATTTCCTTCACTTAAAAACTTATAAGCTCTCTTATACTTAACTTCAAGATCATGTTCTTGAATAGTATAGGATAATTGAACCTCTTTTATCTGGACTACTTGCTGATTTTTTCTCTGCTCTTTTAGCTTTTTAGATTGTTCAAAGCGATATTTACCATAGTCCATAATCTTGCAGACTGGCTCATTCCCATTATTAGAAATCAGCACCAAATCCAAATCTGCTTCATCAGCCTTTTCCATTGCTTCATCCAAACTCACAACCCCAAGTTGTTCTCCTTCGCTAGAGATCAATCTAACCCTAGGACTAGTAATCTGGTCGTTAATTAATAAATCTTTAATATTAAGTCCCTCCTAAAAAAATGAATTGATATTTAAAAAAGAGAATGGACAAAGTATCCATTCCTCTATCAATAAAAATGAAAAATTCATATCAATTGTTAGAACCCGGCAAAACGTATCCGCCCAAGGTGAGAATGTCCACTCTTCTTTAAAAACAAGATAATGATATCATACTTTTACATTTTTGTCAATATTTCTAAGGTATTTTTAAATATTTTTTATGTGTTTTAAGTAAATAACCTGAATGGTTCCGTATTTTTTTATTTTCTCCACACAAAGATTGATAAGTTTAAGTGGAATATTAATGCCGTATGACTTTTCCCACACCAAGATGCCATTTTCCGCCAAAAGATTATTTTTATCAATTTTTTCAATGGCTTTTAGCCCTAAATCTGATTTAAAAGGCGGATCCAACAATATTATATCAAATTGCTTATTATTTTGCTTAAAATCCTCTAATGCCTTCAAAGCATCTTTTTGCATCAACTCCACTTCAGCCCCAAGTTTATCAACGTTTTTCTTAGCTAGTGATGTATCGCTATCTACCATCACCACCTTAGATGCACCTCTGCTACAAGCTTCAAGCCCCAAAGCTCCACTTCCAGTAAAAAGGTCCAAAACATCAGCACCTATCAAATCAAACTGTAACTTATCAAAAATCGCTTCTTTCACTCTATCAAGTGTGGGCTTCACCCTCTCACTATCTGGCGACAATAGCGTACGTCCTTTATACTTACCTGCTATAATTCTCATATCTACATTATAAGATAAAAACAGAATTAGTCAAGTCGTTTTATACAACAATCTTCACAATTTTTGCGACAATAAGCACACGGGCTCATCTTTTTCCTACCTATTGTAACAATTAAAGCAAGTACAACAAATAACAATACGACAAAGATAAAATTTATGTCAAGCAATTTTATGCCTAAGTATACAATCAAGGTTACTATATAAGCTATAATAAACTGTAAAATGATGGCCTTTGTCGTCAACGCACCACCTAATTGTTTGGCCATAACAGATATACTAGATAAACAAGGTACATATAGCAAGGCAAAAATCATAAAGGATAATGCACTAGTTGTATCAAAATATATGTTAGAAGATGTATCCACCAAACTTTGAGCTATTTCGCTACCGCCTACCCCGTTTATTACTCCTATTGAACTTACAATGATTTCCTTAGCAACTATTCCTGATACTAATGCAGACACAGCACCCCAATTGCCAAACCCTAGCGGAGCAAATATAGGGGCTATCACTTCGCAAACCCTTTGCATTATACTTACCCCACCAAGGTCAATATGGATAAGATTAAAATCATAAGTATTCAAAAAGTAAAAAATCAGACTAAACAATAATAGTACACTACCTATTTTTGTCAAAAATAACATAGTATTGCTACATATAAACTTCCACATTTTTTGTAAAGTCGGTATTCTATAGCAAGGAAATTCTAATATAAAACTATCGTTTTTATTTGGTAGACTGCGTTTCATCAACATAGCTACAAAGACGCTTACAACTATAGATAAGATATATAGCCCGAAAATAAGAAGATAATTACCACTAAAAAAAGTTGATGTTAATATAACAAAAATCGGTAGTTTAGCACTACAACACATATATGTTGAGAGGATCATAGTTTTCTTCTTAATATTCTCATCTTCTATGTTTCTCGCAGTCATCATGGCAATAGTAGAACACCCACAACTCATAATAAGTGTAAATAAACTTTTGCCACTAAGTCCAATTTTATTAAGCAAGTCTTCAAACAAAAATGCTAACCTACTTAAGTATCCAGATTCTTCCAGTATAGACAAAAAGAAAAATAATAAGACTATTTGCGGTAAAAAAGATATAATACCTCCTACCCCGCAAATCAAACCTTTATAAACAAAGTCTGTAATTACGTAATTAAAATTGTTCGCCTGCATAAATTCATACAAGTTGAGACCAATAAAATCCTGTATAAAATATGACAGACATTCCTTTAAAAACGTACCTACTGGTCCAAAAGTTATGTAAAAAATTAATACAAGAATTCCTATAAAAACAGGTATACCTAAAGCTCTATTTAACAATAGCTTATCGACTTTAGCTACTTTATACTGCTTTTTCTCTACTAGAATACTTTGTATAAAATCAAATCTAAGTCTAGCAATAGTATCAACATTTAAATTATGTTTACATTTTTCTATAGCTTGTACTTGGCTCTCATCTAGTTGCAACTTTTTTATAATTTCAGTATCATTTTCTATTATTTTGATACTAGCAAATTCACTGCTAAGCTTTATATTAGAAGCATTTTTAGATATAATTTTTGTTATATCTTTAAATTTACTAAAATAAGGAATATCTAGCTGTATTGTAGTCTTATTGTTTAATACACCAGCTATGGTATTGTGTAAATTTTTATCTTTTTGAACATTTATGAAAGCAATCTTATCTTTAAAGACACTTTTAAGCCTATTTATTAATGAACTATGATCCTTTTTATCGGTAATGTTTATTATAATGCTTACATCATAGCCAGCCTCTATCAATTGTAATGTAAGATAAAAGTTAAGCTTTAGATTGTTAATATCACATATATTCAATATTTTGCATTTATTATGAAATAAATAATCGGTAGTGACCCTCTCCTCTGGATTATAGGGTGTCAAAGAATATATTCCTGGCAAATCTACTACCTCATAGGTTTGTCCATCAACCTCAAATGATTTGGATTTCGCATCTATAGTAACGCCGTGCCAGTTACCTACATGTTCATCGCTTTTTGTTAATCTATTATATAAAGTAGTTTTCCCAGTATTAGGGTTACCTACTAGTACAACTTTAGTTTCCAAGCTCTACTCCTTTTAACACTGAAGATCTAACTGCTATTGTCGTTCCAAATATTTCTAATAAATAGGTATGACCTAATAAAGATTTTCTTATAATCTTTAGTTTACCGCCCTCATAAATACCAATTTCGCTTAACCTTCTATGCAAATCATTATTAGCTTGTACACTTAAAATATTATACTCTATGTTAAGCTTAGCTTCCTTTATATTCATATAATAAGTTATGAATTAATAGCCACAATTAGTACTTAAAACAAAAAAAACCTTCTAAAAAGAAGGCTTAACAATGACTTAAATAATTAACTAATTGATTTATATTATCAAACTTCTTGAATACAATAGCATACCTCACAAAAGCTATCTCATCCAAATAACGTAATTTTCTCAACACAAGCTCCCCAAGAGTACTACTCTCTATTTCTTGACTAGTTGAGTTATAAATTTCTTTTTCAATTTCTTCACACACTTTATCTATAGCTTCCAAACTAACAGGTCGCTTCTCGCAAGCTATAAGAATACTCTTCTTTAGCTTATTGTTGTCAAATGGTTGACGACTGTGGTCTCGCTTAATTATTAGAATAGGGACTACTTCAACTGTCTCATACGTAGTAAACCTTTTGCCACAATTTAGACATTCACGCCTACGTCTAATAGACTTCTGCATATCGGTATCTCTACTATCTAATACTTTACTCTCTAAACTTCCACAAAAAAAGCATTTCATATCTAATTACCTCTCACTAAATAAGTATATCATATCTTAAAAAAAAATCAACTCATTTGAGAGATTTTGTCATTTATTATCATTAATTGTTTTCTTAATGTCGGTTTCATTTAGTGTAGCGACATCACTAAATTTGTCTATCTTAAAATTTCTAACTTCCGTCATATTTAATTCCACTAATATGACATCTTTTCCTATCTTACAAATATTTTGATATGGTATAAATACCTCCTCGACTCCTCTAAATATACTAGCAAAATTCATTCCATTAGGCACGATAAAACCAAGCACCTGTCCCGAACATATCTCTATCACTATATCACATATCCTACCCAGGCACTTTCCGTCGACAATATTTACAACGTCTTTACTCCTCAATTCAAAAAAAGATGACTCAATCATAAAATCTCACTTATAGACAAATTGTTACATTTCGTTCTATATTATTCTATTCTTGAATCCTTTTAAAATGTGTATTAATTTAAAAATAATTATAAAGATCTTTTTAATGTGTTTAATGCTGTTTTTTCTAATCTACTAACCTGTGCTTGGGATATTCCTACTTCATTAGAAATTTCTATCTGCGTTTTACCAATAAAATATCTCATAAGTAGTATTTGCTTTTCACGCTTACTTAACTTATTTATAGATTGCATCAAAGTAATACGTTCCACCTCATCCATTTTACTAGTATCGCTTATTTGGTCTGAAACCAATACAGACTCTTGGCCATCATTGTAGGCAGGCTCGTCTAAAGACATTGTATCACTAATAGCATCTAATGCACACACCACCTCTGCTAATGGAATATTTATATCCTCAGCTATTTCGTAAAGACTTGGCTCACAATCTCTACCTTGCTGTAGTTTTTCCCTTGATTTTAACGCCTTATAAGCTATATCACGAAGACTCCTACTTACTCTAACGCTACAGTTATCACGTAAAAAACGACGAATTTCACCTATAATCATTGGTACAGCATATGTTGAAAATTTTACATTAAGTGATATATCGAAATTATCAATAGCCTTAATCAATCCTATGCACCCAACTTGAAAAATATCATCCATACTTTCTTTTTTGTCGTGAAATCTTTGACAAACGGATAATACTAGTTTCATATTAGAAAAGATAAATTTTTCTCTTGCACGCTCATCTCCTGATTTTAATTTTATCATAAGTTCAGCCATTTCTATTGCGGACAAGACAGGCAACTCAGCAGTATTGATACCGCAAATCACGACTTTACCAGCCATAAAATCAACACTCCTTTAACTTGTTGATTTTATGATTACCTTTTTGTATTATTTTTATACTTAATAAAAATCAAAACTCTTTAGACTCAAAAATTATACTTAGTTAAGTCTTTTTTCAGCCTATTAAAAATTTTTTTCTCTAATCTACTGATGTAACTCTGAGATATTCCTAATTTATCAGCCACCTCTTTTTGTGTGAGTTCTCTAACGCCACTTAGACCAAATCTCATCTCCATTATTTCTCTTTCAGTTTTATTGAGTCCATTAATGGCTTTGTATAATAATCTCTTCTCCTCATCCATTTCAATTTTTAATCCAACATTATCATTTTCATTACTTAAAATGTCAGCTAACAGCAGTTCATTCCCATCATAATCCATATTAAGAGGTTCATCTATGCTAATTTCAGCTTTCTGCTTGACCACCTTTCTCAAATGCATAAGGATTTCATTTTCAATACATCTAGATGCGTAGGTCGCTAGTTTTATATTCTTATCATAATCATAACTCTTCACCGCTTTAATCAGTCCTATAGCACCAATAGATATAAGATCTTCACTATCCACACCCGTATTTTCAAATTTTTTTGATATATAAATAACTAGCCTCAAATTATGCTCTATTAACTTAGCACAAGCATCCTCTTTTTTATCAGTAGATAATTGCTTAAGCAATTCATCCTCCTCATTTTGAGACAAGGGCATAGGTAATGCTTCGCTACCACATATAAAATAAACTAACTGCTCACTAAGTTCATTTTCGTCTATGTCAATACGTATCCCTTTTTTCAATATTTCAAGAATTTTTTCGAATATTTTCATAATTAACCTCCACTTAATACTTTTGGACCTATCAAGGCATCAAAGCCCCCTTCTTTTGTTAAGGGCTTAATACTTAGCGCCACCATAACTTCTTTTGTCAAATCTTTGTTTAGTTCATTTATGACTACTGATTTTGGCTTTAAGACTATCATTTTGCCCGATGTCGACATTGCTCTAAACTCTTCAAAATGCACATCTTCAAAGTTTAATTCACTAGTATTGCCTGTAAGTACTGCCCTTATCTCATCATTATTAAAGTCATCAATAACTTTGGCAAAATTCACTATGATTATTGGCTTAGAAGTGCTAACATCTACAAGCAAATTACCAGTATCTAAATAAGCATTGATTTTAATATTCTTTTTTCGAAGCGTCAAATTCATTTCATATATGTAGTAAGTTTGTGTGTGTCTTTTTTGTATTGCTTTTATAAGCTTAAGTACAAATCTTGTCCATAGTACAACTATCAAAAGCAACAACCCAACCGGCACATCTAGCGAATATGTAGTTCCACTAACTTCGCCTGTAAGTACATAGATAAACGCAAAACAAACTCCCCCCATCACAAATGTAAACATCAAAAAAGCTAAGTAAAAACGCATCAAGTGTTTCAATTGTTGCTTATTTAATACAAACAATACAATTATTAAACCAACTAACATTTTAAATATAAATAAAAGAACACCGCTCAAATTTATTAATGGCATAACAAAAGCAAATAGTGTACCAACCGCTGAAGCCAATAATATCCTATACACCTTTTGCTCAAGTTTTAACATCTTTAGTGAAAGTACAATTATTAGATAATTGATAACCATATTATCTATTAAAACATACTCTATATACACTTCCATAGCTAGATTATAATTAATTTAATAAAATATGATTAGTACTAAAAATAAAAAAAAATAACAGATAATCAAAATACCTGTCATTTTTTAAAACTAAATATAGAAAGTATACTAAACTATTCGTAATTTTCTAAAATATTGTTTAGGTCTATTATATCACCTACAGTGATAATACCCAACACTGGCTCCATAAAATTACCCGTTTTAGTAAGTAATATTGCCAGCAACTTTCTATTATTATAAAACATATTCAAAGCTTCTTCTATTGTCAATTTAGCATCCGCTACAGAATAATAGTTACTAGATACTAATTTTGGTATAACGTCTTCAATTTTTGTATTCTCAATGAATGTATCAATATTGCTACCCTTAATTAATTCTTTACCTATTACATCCATTATTTTTTGACCATTAGCTAACCCGATAAGAGAAAGGTCTTTATACACCGGTATATTCGAATAACCACTCTCCGCCATTAATTTAATAACCGATTTCAAATTCACATCAGACTGCACCGTCAATACGTCCTTTCGACAAACGCTATTGATAGCAAGTGGCGGAGTGCTGATAAGTTCTGCTATTTTCTCTATATGCTCCACTACTACGGTATGAGGCTCAGCAATTATATAGTTATCACTCCTATGAATGATAGCATTTCTAAGTCGACCATAGTCTATTAGAGTATCCTCAAATTTTCTAACAATAGAATTAAGCGAAGCACATCTTCGTACACAGTCAGAAAAGGTCTGCCCTCTTTTTAAATTATACTGAACTCTTAAACTATGATCAATCTTATTATATGCCTCTATAAAACGTTTAGCGTTTGTAGTACCCGCCATTTAAGTTCTCCTTATTTACCTATTTTTTCTCTAATCTTTTGCTCTATTTCTTCTGCAATTTCAGGATTTTCCTTTAGGAATGCTTTAGCATTTTCTTTACCCTGACCGATTTTGTCTCCGTTATAAGCAAACCAAGAGCCGCTCTTCTCAATAACATCAGTTTCTACACCTAGATCTATAAGCGTACCAGTCTTTGAAATGCCTTCTCCAAACATTATATCAAATTCGGCAGTTTTAAATGGAGGTGCCATTTTGTTTTTGACAATTTTGACCTTAGTTCTATTGCCAACAAAATCATTACCAGATTTTATTGCTTCACCTTTACGCACATCTATACGAATTGATGAATAAAATTTCAAAGCTTTACCACCAGGCGTCGTCTCTGGAGACCCAAAAATAACACCTACTTTCTCACGTAATTGATTGATAAATAATATACAAGACTTAGTTCTATTAGTGATTGCGGTTAGTTTACGTAAAGCTTGACTCATAAGTCTTGCTTGGAGTCCTATAAAGCTCTCACCCATTTCGCCGTCAATCTCCGCCTTTGGAGTCAAAGCAGCCACAGAATCCACAACTACCAAATCGACAGAACCACTAGCGACTAAGGCTTCACAGATTTCAAGTGCTTGCTCGCCATTGTCTGGTTGAGAGATAATAAGGTCTTTCAAATTAACGCCCAATTTCTCAGCATATACAGGATCCAAAGCGTGCTCCGCATCTATGAAGGCACAGGTTCCGCCATTTTTTTGGCATTCTGCCACGACATGCAAAGCCACTGTAGTCTTACCTGATGATTCTGGACCATATACTTCTACTATACGTCCTCTAGGTAAGCCACCTATACCAAGAGCCATATCTATACTCAAACATCCAGTCGGAATAACTTCCACTTCAGAGTATACTTGCTCACCATACTTCATAACTGAGCCTTTACCAAATTGTTTTTCAATCTTCAAAATAGTAGCATCCAAAGCTTTTTTTCTCTCATTAGCATCTGTTATTCTACGTATTTCTACTTTACTTTTTGACTTTTCTTCTTCCATATAAAATCCTTTTACCTTAATGTATATATTATATCACATTTTCCACAAAATCAAAATCGTTTTCACGTATTTTTTTAATTAAATGTAAAAAAGCAAATTTGCTTATTTGTTGTAGTATGTGATTTTTACTCCCCTCGAAGTGATGCTTAAATACATGAATAAAATCCCTATCACCCACTGCAATAAAACACTTTCCATTATCTGGACTATTTACATCAGCAAAACCAGTTGTAGCTATGACCAAATCAGCTGAGGAAGTCATAATCATCCCGCTCGCTAGTTCATAACTACATTCGACACTTTGTGAAGTGTGTGTATCAAAAAACGCCCTATCTACGCCAAGTCTTACACACTTACTCTCGTCACTAAAGCAAACTATACCTTCAAGCAACACGTCATTAATGTCGTAATTTGCACCAATTAGTTCAGAGCACAATCTCCCCGCGCTGACATCTTCAACTATTGCAAGTTTTAGCTTCTTAAATTTTAATAATTCAAAAACGGCTTTGTAGATATTTTCCTCATTAGTTCCATAAATATTAGGCTTGAATTCTGTATATAGATCTCTTATAAGGTCATCCACCTTGTCCCCATCTCCATCTATATCAACGCTTGTCTCGTAATGCTTTTCCTTACAATCTACGTGTATATCACCTAAATCAAAATCGGTTATAAAATTCATTATTTTATCTTTTAAAAGACCGACCATATTAATCTTTATAACCATACAAAATCTCCTCTTTAGTCGTTGTCAGTGCTATCAATCTGCTTTGCATCAGTATCGCTTTGATCTGTCTCAATTTTTTCTTTGGACTCATCCTCTTGTGTAGAGGTATTTTTTTCATCTTTAATAGGATTATCTTTAAATACAGAAGAATTGTTTATCATATAATTTATACCAGAAATCACACAAAGTACAGTACCAATAGTAAATAAACCTAAGGCTATTATGTTAATGACATATACTGCACCCCCCTCTAATAGCAAATCTTGCTCCAAAAATGCAACGAGTAGTAACAATGGGAAAGCAATATCAAAAACGACAGTCTTCAATTTACCCCATTTATCGGCTGCTATTACCTGATTTTTACTAGCACCTATTTGTCTTAGCATATCCACCATAAAGTCTCTACCTAGGATAATGATACCAGCAATTACTCCAAAAGGTGCTGGGATAGTCTCATCCGCAATCAAAAGTAGTAACACACTCAAAGCTAATATTTTATCAGCAATAGGGTCTAGCATCTTGCCAAGATTAGTGACAAGACCATTCTTTCTAGCTATACGGCCATCAAATAAGTCAGTCAAAGCGGATATTATAAATATTCCTAATGCTATCGCCTTACCATATGGTACAAAGGTAGCTAGGTAAAAGAAGACCATAACTGGCACTAATATAATTCTTAATAAAGATAATTTGTTAGGTAAATTCATTTTAACACTCTCCTATTAATTCTATTCCATCTACTTTAGAAACTCTTACATTGACAATATCACCTGCATTTGCTTGTCCAATAACATATATAATGGTATCTACACCATAACTATTATATATTGTTCGCCCAATAGACAAACCTTCTTCAATAACCTCATCAATAATTACAGGTAATGATGATCCAACCAATGCTTTTTGCTTAGCTTTTAAAATTTTTGTTTGTATCTTTTGTACTTTTTTCAAACGTTTTTCTTTTATTTTAGCTGGCACTTGGTCTGGATACTCAAAAGATTTTGTACCTTCTTCATTAGAGTATGCAAAAAATCCTACATAATCTAGTTTGACCTCTTTTAAGAAAGAACACAACTCCTTAAACTCTTCTTTTCCTTCGCCAGGGAAACCAACAATAAAAGTAGATCTTATCGCTATACCTTTAGCTTTCAATTTATTTATCAATTCATAAGTGGATTGTTTAGTGTTTCTCCTAAACATTGACTTTAATATTCTATCTGAGATGTGTTGCAAAGGTATATCTATATAATTACATACCTTTTTGCTATTTGCGATATAATCAATCAGTTCATCAGTAACCATTTCAGGATAACAATAATGTAATCTTATCCACTCGATACCTTTTATTTTTTCAAGTTGTTTTAGTAGTTCTATCAACTTATTTTCAACATACAAATCAGTTCCATAGCGAGTAACATCTTGAGCCACTAAGACAAGCTCTTTAACGCCTGCTTTAGCCAAAGACATTGCTTCTTTTACCAAATCTTCCATAGGAACAGATCTATACTTGCCTCGAATGCTTGGGATGACACAATATGCACAATGATTGTTACACCCATCAGCTATTTTTAAATAAGCAATATGACTAGGTGTTGTCAATATTCTAAGATTATTACACTGATAGCCACTTTCTATGCCATATAAAGAAGCAATAACTTCAACAATATTAAGTGTATCGGCAATAGGAACAAAAGCATCAACAAACTCTGCCAAATCATTATTTAAGGTATCTTTATATTTGGTGAAACAACCTGTAACTACAAGCTTTTCAAGTTTACCAGCTCGTTTTAGTTCACATAGCATAGCTATCTCATTGATAGCTTCTAATCTTGCAACATTTAAAAAGGCGCAAGTATTTACTACCACCACGTCAGCTTCTTCACTATTAGTTACTATCTCCATTCCAAAATCTCTTATAGCACCTAACATTTTTTCGGCATCAACACGATTTTTGTCACATCCTAATGCTATAATGCCAATTTTTTTCTTCTTAAGTAAATTAATATCCATTTTTAAATGTCTCCATATTTTTCTTTGAATTCTTCCATGGTGATAAATACTTCACCTTTTTTACCATTTTCAGCAGGTGTTACATAATGTAATTGTTCCATTGCATCTATAAGATTAGCAGCCCTTGAAAACCCTAATCTTAGGCACCTTTGTAAAAATGTCTTAGAAGGTCGACCAGACTCTATAACTATTTTAAGTGCTGCTGGGAAGAGTTCATCCTCTTCGCCTCTAGCAAGTGCATTGACATTACCAGCTACACCAAAATTTTTACTAGTCATTTTCTTCTCAATATTATCTTCATATTGACTTACGTTATTATCTTTTATATATTGCACAATATTTATAATTTCTCGATTGCTAATATATGTCCCTTGAATACGGCTAGGCTCAGACGCACTTCTAGACCAGAATAACATATCACCTCTACCCAAAAGTTTCTCTGCGCCACCTTGATCCAAAATAGTCTTACTATCAGCTCCGCTAGTAACGGCAAATGCTATACGTGATGGTAAGTTATTTTTGATAACACCAGTAATAACGTCTACAGAAGGTCTTTGTGTTGCTAATACCAAGTGAATACCAGCTGAACGAGATTTCGCAGATAGTCTAGCTATCTTATCTTCAAACTCTTTTTTGTTGTTACTCATAAGGTCTGCAAGTTCATCGACTATCATAACTATATACGGCATCTTAGGGGCTTGCTTATTTACTATTTCTGGCATTTGATTATACTCACCTATATCTCTGACCATATTCTTCTCAAATAGCATATAACGTCGTTCCATTTCATTGACAGTCCAGTTGAAGACATTTAACGCTTTCTCTGGGTCATTAATAATAGTTGGCATCATTAAATGAGGCAAACCACTATAAGTAGCAAATTCCACTCTCTTAGGGTCAACAAGTATCAATCTTAGATCTTCTGGTGAGCTCCTATACAACAAGCTAATTATCAAAGTATTCAAGCACACACTCTTTCCAGAACCAGTAGAACCAGCTATCAAAAGGTGCGTTTCATTTTTCAAATCACAAAATCTATACTCGCCTGAGATATCTTTTCCCAAAACAAAAGACAATGGCGACTTCTGCGCTGCAAATTGTTTTGAACCTAAAACCTCCCTTAAGCCAACCGTTGCAATAGTATCATTAGGTACCTCTATACCCACAGCATTTTTACCTGGAATTGGTGCTTCAATCCTCACATCACCTTTAGCCTCAAGTGCCATAGCAATATCATCAGAATATCCTAAAACTTTTTTAACAGATATACCTGGTGGCATAGCTATTTCATATCTTGTTACAGCTGGACCTATTACAACATCAGTAACTTTTGCTGGAATTCTAAAATTCTCAAGAGCGACTTCAAGTAGATCTTTTCTCTTTACAGAGTCTTCAAATAATTCTGTGTTATCACTACTCTCAGTCGTGAGGAATTCTAAAGATGGAGCCTTATATTTTATAGGTTTGTATGGCTTAGGTGGCGGAGCAACTTCTTCTGTAGTTACTTGAGTATTTTGTTTAAACACTTCCTCGTCGTTAAATGTTTTCTTTTCAATCTTTGGAGGCTCTTCTTCTACAGCAAATGCTGGCTTAGATGTTTGTTTATTCTCGTATTCTACAGTCCTATTTGCTTTAGGTGCTTCAAACACGACTTCATTGTCTGCTCTAACTGGTTGCGTTTTTTGTTCTTCCTCAACCACTTCAAATTCAATAGCTGGTTTAATTTCTTCGACTTCAGGCTCTTCTATGATTTGAGGCTTATCTTCAACCACCTCTATAGGCTTACTATACAAAGGATTTGGATCTTCCATTCTAGGTGCACTTGTTTGATTGACAAAGCTATTATAGTTTTCTTCTTTCTTTATCTCATTAAATATTTTATTATGCTTTGATAAAGTCGTCTCATCTACAAAATTTATCTCTTCTTTGTATTTACTGTAATTATCACCACTTATTATGTTGCCATTATTGTATATTTTAGGTCTAGTAGCTTCTATATATTCCCTGTTGAGGTCTCTTTGGGATGTTGTATTAGGTTCTTTATACGAACTATCATTATGAATTATTTTAGATGGTTTCTTGACATTTTCATCAATATACTTATCTAAGGAATAATTAAGATAATTAGGATTTTGAGATTTTATATCATTATTTTTTGAATACAAAGTATTCATTGCTTCGCTACGTGTTATCCCCTTGCCATACAAATAAGTAGATGCATCGACAGTTTCTTCTTGCTTATTCTTATTTAGTCCTAGTATATCTTTAGCCATATTTCTTTCTTTATCTAGCTCAGTTTCATTTTTTATAGCCTCGGGTGTTGATTGTACCGCTTTAGGGCTATTATCTGTTACTTTTTGCGTGAAAGTAATTTTTTCTATCTGAGCATTAGGTTTTTTAGATGTTTGTGGAGTCTTATCATAATAGCTATCTATTATCATAGCAATAGTCACAATCAAACCTATACTAAACGCTACATATGCTCCCACATCAAAAAGCAAAGCTCTGAATGGATACACAATAGTGCCTATAATTACACCACCTACACTAGTACCAGTGTTGTAGCATTCTGAAATATACGCTCCGTAGCTACTTAGATCATAGCCACTTGACAATGCAGTATGAAGTATGCAAACAAACATTAAAAGCGTAACAAGACACAAAACAAGGCTTTTTGCATTAAAACGCAAAAATCTATTTGTCAAAATCAAAATATTATAAGCTATTGCAAGTAATATAATAGGGTAAATAAGCAACCCAAATGTGCCTAACAAAAAGTGCTTATAAAACGCAAAAAGATTGGTTAATAAACAAACCAATGTAATGCATAAAAATACTAAAACACAAATTGCAATATTTCTCACTACTTTATAATTTTTGATTTCGTGCATTTATAATCCTCTTTTTTAGATTTTTGTAACAAATTATAGATTTTACACATTAAAAAATGTGTTATTTTACTTTAGCTCGACTATTAATGTAAAGCCTAGGGTAATTATAACACATTTTGCACATAAATTACAATAAGAACAAGAAAAAATATTGATAAGTTTAAGACAAATTTTGGCTAACTGTTACTAAATTATAATTATTATCTTTGTAAAATTTTATTATACTACTTAAGGCTTCGACTGTATTTGCAGTAGGATGCATTAGTATAAGATCTCCATTACTAGGCTTAGCTATTGCTCTTTTATATATCAAATCAGTATCTTTATCTCGCCAATCTATGGTATCTTTTGTCCACATAATAGTTTTATAGCCAAGGCTATCCGCAACATTTAGTGTAGTATCATTATAAGCACCACTAGGCGGGGCAAAAAGTTTCATTTCATAGCCAGTCAAAGATTTAACTAGTTGATGCGTAATACTTATTTCTTCCTCGTTTCTTTCTAAACTAATCTTATCATGGTCTTTGTGATAATAACCATGATTTCCTATCTCATGCCCCTCATCTAAAAATCTTTTTAACATCTCCTCGTTTTCAGCCGCCCACATTCCACCTACAAAAAAAGTTACTTTAGTATCTGTGTCGTGAAAAATTTGTAGCATACTATCCAAATATTCAGTTCCCCAATAAACATTTACCATCAAACTCACGTTATTATTGTCAAGATTACCGTGATAAATAGCTTTTAGTTTATCTCCACTAAAAACGGAACTTACCTGGTCTCGAAATCCAAAAGCACAAACCATTATTAACATAAATACAATTAAGCTATTAGCTATAACATTATTAAAAAATTTTTCTTTACTTAATTTCATATAGACAACCTCAGATTTTTAATACTATATGAAATGAGTCCTTTAAATACAACTAAATTCATAAAAAAATAACCGATTTGATTCGGTTACTTCCTTATTTCCCTCGTGTGAGATTTTCTAGTAGTCTTAGGTCTATACGATGTTTTTCATCTATTTTAAGGACTAGAACTTTTACCTTGTCACCTTTTGATACTATATCCTCTACCTTATCCACATGAACATTGCTAAGCTTTGAAATATGTATCATTCCTTCACGACCTTTCATTACTTCGACAAACGCACCGAATGGAGCTATTCTAGTTACTACACCTTCGTATGTAGCCCCTACTTCCACCTCAGCGACAATAGTTTTTATCATATCTATAGCCATTTTTGCTTTTGATTCGTCGTGAGTTGCTACTTGCACTAGCCCATCGTCACTAATATCAATTTTAGCGCCAGTCTCATTTATGATACGATTAATAGTCTTGCCACCGCTTCCTATTACATCTCTTATTTTATCTGGATTAATCTTAAATGAAGTTATCTTAGGAGCATATTTGCTCAAAGAATTTCTAGGAGATTTTATTACCTTACTCATTTCTTCTAACACGTGAAGCCTACCAACGTATGCTTTTTGAAAAGCCTGCTTTAAAGTCTCAAAACTCACTCCCTTAACCTTTAAATCCATTTGAATAGCCGTTATCCCTTGTTTTGTGCCTGCTATTTTTAAGTCCATATCTCCAAAAAAATCTTCTAATCCTTGAATATCTGTCAAGAAAATATCTTTATCATTATCTTGAACTAAACCTACAGCTATACCAGCAACAGGAGCACTGATAGGCACTCCACCATCCATAAGGGCTAATGTTGACCCACAAATACTAGCTTGAGAGGTCGAACCATTAGATGATAACACCTCACTAACCGTCCTAATAGCATAAGGAAAATCTTCTTCGCTAGGGAGTACAGGCTCCAAAGCTCTTTCTGCTAAGGCTCCATGACCTATCTCTCTCCTACCGGGAGCTCTTAAAGGCTTTGCTTCACCTGTAGCATATGGAGGCATATTATAATGATGCATATATCTATTTGTAGATTCTTCGTCTATACTATCCAACTCTTGAGCCTCTCTCATTGTTCCTAATGTTAAAGTAGTCAAAACTTGAGATTGCCCACGTGTAAACACCCCACTACCATGCACTCTAGGCAAAACACCTACTTCGCACCAAATAGGACGAATATCATCAAATTTTCTACCATCTGGCCTATTCCCTTGTTGAATTATCCTTTCTCTGACGCATTCTCTTTTTAATCCATGCACCAAAGTTTGAATTTTAGCTTGTATGTCATAAGGATAGTTACTAAATTTTTGTTTTATCTTTTCATCAAAATCATCTTCCAAAACTTCTCGCTTTTTTCTATCCAACTCATTATATAGTTGATTAATTAAAGACTGTGCAAAGCTAGTTACTTCGGTTGTAAGATTTTGATCCAATTCAGAAGCTTTGACTTGGAATTTTACAGGCTTTATCTCACCAATAATTTTACGTTGGAAATCTACCAAAACTTCAATATATTCTTGTGCAAAATTAATAGCTTCCAATATCTTATCATCAGATACTTGTCTAGCTCCGGCTTCAATCATTATAATTTTGCCATCTAATCCGCTCACTATTAAATCAAATTCACTTCTATCTAATTCATCGCTAGACGGATTGATTATGTATTTACCATCAATGCAAGTCACTTTAACAGAGCCTACTGGCGTATCGAACGGAATCTCTGATATGCATAGAGCCAAAGAACTTCCTAGCATTGCAAGTGGTTCAGCTGGTACTTCTGGGTCTATAGATAGAGCCGTTACAACTATTGATACATCATTATAAAAATTCTTTGGAAATAATGGTCTTAAAGGTCTATCAATTAGTCTTGCCACCAATATTCCTTTATCTGTAGCCTTGCCTTCACGACGTTTAAACCCTCCAGGAATTTTGCCCACAGAATACATCTTTTCTTCAAAGTCCACACTAAGTGGCAAAAAATCAATCCCTTCTTTTGCCTCTTTATTCATAGTGGCATTTACCATAATAGTCGTATCTCCACATGATACCAAACACGTACCACTAGACATATAACAATATTTCCCTATATTAATTGATATATTTTTACCACAAAAATTTAATTGCCATGTTTTACCTAATTCCATTTATTTCCTCCTAAACGAAAAAAGATTAGCTTGTAAACTAACCTTTTTAAAATTATCTAATTTCTAATTGAGATTTCAATTCTCTGTACTTCTCAAGGTCAGTTTTCTTCAAATATCTCAATAAGCCGTCTCGACGACCTACCATCTTCTTAAGACCTCTAAGAGAATGAAAATCGTGCTTGTTGCTCTTTAAATGTTCAGTAAGATTTCTTATCTTAGCTGTAAGTAAAGCAATTTGAACTTCAGGACTACCTGTGTCTCCCTCTTGTCTAGCATAAGCACTAATAATTTCTTGCTTATTAATATTAGCCATACTCTATACTCCTTTTGTAAATTCGCCTTAAACTTAGTAATACCTAAAAGGAACTTTAGTGGTAATACCATGCCCAAGGTATGAGTATATTATATCAAATATTGTTGCCTTTGTCTAGAAGTTTTTATATTTTTATTTATTTTTCTATAAACCAACGGCAAAAACTATGTCTATTCATTACATTTTGAGCTTCACAAAATAAATATCTCTCCTGACCATTTATCCTAACTAGATATCTAGTACCAGCGCCTCCCCCCTTTAAACTAGCCGTAGGACGGACATCCAAAATCTTGTCTATTTCGTATATGCGACCATCCTCCCATTTTAAAGAGAGCGGATTCACCTCGCCATTGACGTCAAAACTTGCAATAACCTCGACATAAACTTTCAAATTGTCTTACTACCCCTTAAGAAAACTAATAGGATGAATTATATGCTCTTCCTTTGGATTTACAAATTCTGTCAGCTCTTCATCCAATTTTAGTATACCCTTCTTTACAGAATTATATCCAAATCTTGAACGAATTTTATCCATAGCTTTCTCTAAAGCTTCTTGTTTTTCAATCCTAGCCACATCAAAAATATCTAATTGTACATAAAGCTGTTCAAATTCCTTAAGTCCGCTAGCCTTTACTCCTATACTTCGAAACTTAAAAGGTGGTTTATAGTTCGCTTTAAATAATTTCATAGCGAATTCTTGTATTTCACTACTGGAGCAATTATAAGGCATTTTACACTGAAAAGATTTAGTGTTAAGATCGTTAGACCTAACATAAATACTTACTGTACTAGCTTTGAGTTTATAATCTCTAAGTCGTCCTGCCACACTATCAGCTAATAAATTGATCACAACTTCTACATCTTTATAAGATTGCATATCTCTAGCAGTAGTGATGCTATTTCCGACAGATTTTACTACTGATACAGCACTTTTCTTTTTTACAGGCTTATCATCTTGTCCCGAGGCAAATGTCTTAAGGTATTCGCCTACTACGCCAAACTTCTCTTTAAGTAATGTAGAAGGTGCCTCGGCCAAATCGCCAATAGTTTTAATACCTATAGCATTAAGTTTATTATACGTCGCTCTCCCCACATACAATAATTGTTTTACTGGCAACGGATACACAATATCTTTATAATTATTTTCGTCTATCACAGTAATAGCATCGGGCTTTTTGTAGTCACTACCAAGTTTTGCATAGATTTTATTAAAACTTACACCTATACTTACGGTTAACCCTAACTCATCTTTTATTCGCTTGCGAATAGACTCAGCAATATCTAAAGCAGAACCAAAAAGTTTTTCACTCTCTGTTACATCCAACCAACATTCATCAATACCAAAAGGCTCTATTTTATCAGTATAATCTTCATATATATGACGGGCTAGCATAGAAAATCTTAGATAAAGACTAAAGTCTGGCAACACCGTTACCAGACTTTTACATTTATTTTTAGCTTCCCAAATCACATCGCCTGTTTTGATGCCATAACTTTTTGCTAGGTTATTTTTTGCCAAAACTATACCATGTCTTAACTCTGTACTACCACATACAGCTAAAGGCACGTTTTTTAAATCAGGATCATGCAAACATTCAACTGATGCATAAAAATTATTAAGGTCAATATGCAAAATTTTTCGCATAACATCTCCTTCTATTTAATAACAATTATTACATTCAAAAGCAACTTTCATATTCTGATATGACAAAACTTACTATACTGATAGAAAATTTTAATACTTAAAATCTAATAACTATTATTCCCCAAATTTAAGTAAATTTTTAAAAATACTAAACTTAAGCAATTATTGACATCTATTAACTTACGATTTTTCTAAAAAGCTTATTATTCTTCTATTAATTCTAAGCGTGCCATTTCAGCGTCATCACCTTTTCTGGCACCTAATTTAACTATGCGGATATAACCACCGCCCTGACCTAATTTCTCAGCTCTTTCAGCATATCTTGGTGCATAAACATTAAATATTTTCTCAATCAAAGGATGAGCAATATCTTCAGTTCTTGCTATAAAAGCAGATTTAGCTTCTTTAGGTTGTCTTTGTTCTTGCAAGTCATACAAAAATCCCATAAGCTTTCTTCTAGCTGCCAATTTCTTTGGACCATCATTCAAGACTTCAATAGAAATTTCTTTACCATTTTCCATTTTTGTTTTATTAACCTTTACAACGTCTTTATAGGTATTTATAGCCAAAGTCAATTGTTTTTCAGCAGTTGCCTTTATAGATTTTGCCTTAACCAAAGTGGTCTCTAAATAGCCATTCCACAACAAACTAGAAACTTGATTTCTAACTAGAGCTAAGCGTTCTTTAGTAGGTCTTCCCAATTTTGAATTAGCCATTGTTTTCTCCTTTTTATTATTCTTCGTCGTTACGAAGGTCTAATCCATAACTTTGTAATTTTTTAATAATCTCATCCAAAGACTTACTACCCAAATTTTTGACTTTAAGCATATCGTCCTTAGATTTTTTAACAAGGTCCTCAACGGTTAAGATATTAGCACGTCTTAGACAATTTGATGACCTTACAGATAAATCCATATCCTCAATAGACATTTCAAGCACTCTTGATTGTTCGGTCTTTTCACTATCTCTCAATATATTATACGAGTTAGTCTCCTCAACCAAATCAATAAACATATGAATATGTTCTTCTATAATCTTGCCAGATAAGCTAACTACTTCTTTAGCACTCATAGTACCATTAGTTTCGACTTCCAATATTAATTTATCAAAGTCAATTCTTTGACCTACACGAGTATTTTCTACTGCATAACTTACACGTTTGACAGGTGTAAATATTGAATCTACGGCTATATACCCAATAGGATCATCTTCGCTTTTATTTTGATTAGCTGGAACATATCCTCTGCCTCTACCGATTATGATTTCCATATCTAAATCAGCACCTTTATCTAATGTACATATCACAAGGTCTGGATTTAAGATTTCCACTTGGTCATTAGTCTCGATGTCTCTAGCATAGAGTACACCAGGACGGTTTGATTTAAGATGGATAGTAGATGTAAAATTCACATCCAAAACACTAGTCTTAACCGCTAAGTTCTTGATATTTAGAACGATATCAGTTACATCTTCCTTAACACCTTTTATTGAGGTAAATTCGTGACTCACCCCATTAATTCTAATTGCAACTGGTGCTGCACCAGGAAGTGCGGATAGTAAAGTTCTTCTCAAGCAATTACCTAAAGTAATACCATAACCTCTGTCAAGTGGTTCTACAATAAACTTAGCAAAAGCTCCAGTTTCATTTTCTTCCACAATAATTTGTGGCTTTTCAATTTGCAACATAAATATAATATTCCTCCATCTTTAAGCTAATTATTAACGTGAGTACAACTCGATAATTAAATGTTCTTGGATAGCCATATCAATATCATCTCTTTGTGGTAAATCAATTATCTTACCAGTCAATGATTCAGTATCAAATTCAACCCACTTAGGAGTAACAATTTTAGCACCCTTTAATTGTTTGAACATTTCTAGTTCTTTGCTATTTTCTTTGATAGCAATTACATCACCTTTCTTAACTGAATAAGATGGGATATTAACATTTTTTCCGTTCACAAGTATGTGACCGTGATTAACTATTTGTCTACTTTCAGCTCTTGAAACACCAATGCCCATACGGTAAACAACATTATCCAACCTTCTCTCAATAAGAGAAAGCATAGTTTCGCCAGTAACGCCTTTTTGACGTTCAGCTTCAATATAATATTTCTTAAATTGTTTTTCTAGCAATCCGTAAGCCTTCTTAACTTTTTGCTTTTCTCTAAGTTGAAGTCCATAGCCACTAAGTCTTGGTCTACGCTTTTGATTTGCACCATGTTGACCAGGAATAGTAGCTGCATTCTTCTTATCAAAAGGGCACTTGCTAGAAGTACAACGTTCACCTTTCAAAAACAATTTACAGCCTTCACGACGGCATATTCTGCAGTCAGCTCCACAATATTTTGCCATAAAAATTTTATTCTCCTTAATTTAATTACACTCTTCTGCGTTTAGGAGGGCGACAACCATTATGAGGGATTGGCGACACATCCTTAATCATAGTTACATCAATCTCAGCAGTTTGAAGTGCTCTAACAGCAGCTTCTCTACCGCTTCCAGATCCCTTAACAAAAACTTCGACAGACTTAATACCTTGTTCTTTTGCTGATTTAGCAGCAGCTTCACAAACTTCTTGCGCAACAAAAGGAGTACTCTTTTTACTACTCTTATAACCCAAAGCACCAGAACTGCACCAAGAAATAACGTTTCCAGCTTCATCAGTAAAGGTAATTATGGTATTATTACTAGTAGCTTGAATATGAACTTGTCCCTTGTCGATGTTTTTGGTAACTCTTCTCTTCTTTTTGGTACCAACTTTAGCACCTTTGTTCTTCATGTTAGCCATAATTTACTCCTTAATTATTTTTGGTAGATGCAAATGATCTGATGCGTCTACTAGTCTTAGCATTATTTTTTGTAGTTTGACCTCTAACAGGCAATCCTTTTCTATGTCTAATGCCACGATAACAGCCAATTTCGCCTAAGCGTTTTATGTTCATTGAAACTTCTCTTCTCAAATCACCTTCAACGATGTGATTTTTTTCAATATTTTTACTAAGTAAAGCTATCTGATCTTCCGTCAAATCTTTAACACGAATATCAGGGCTCAAATTAGTCTCTTTTAATATTTTGTTAGCTTGGTATCTACCTATACCATAAATATAGGTAAGGCCGATTTCCAATCTTTTCTCACGTGGTAAATCCACGCCTGCAATACGAGCCATTGAACTCCTCCTAAAAAATTTTTAAAATGATTATATAATAACGCTCTAAGGTAACATAAAATTTATATGCCAGCCGCCCTTATTGCGGTAATTTCAAATTAAGATTTTAAGTATAAACTTAAAATATTAGCCTTGAGTCTGCTTATGACTCTTGTCTTTAGGGCAGATTACCATAACCTTACCCTCTCTTCTTATAACCTTGCAATCTTTACACATAGGTTTTACAGATGGTCTAACTTTCATATATTTTCTCCTTTATATTTTTGTGAGACAGATGTCATCCATTAGATTAATTGGAACTAGGTGGATTATTATAGCTTCTTAGACTATTATTCCATCTAATACGACCTTTGCTTAGGTCGTAAGGGCTTATCTCAACCGTTACTTGGTCGCCAATATTCACTCTAGTATTGCTTAAATGCATTTTCCCGCATACGTAAGCTGTGATAATGTGACCATTTGGCAACTTCACTTTATATTGAGCATTTCTCATTGCGTCTACAACTTCGCCCTTCATTTCAATATAATCATCTTTCGACATATATACCTCCAGTTAATCTTTTGGCAGACATTTTTTGATAGCATCAAAAATTTCCGAGTCAAATACCTTCTCACCATCTTTTAACTTGTCTGCGATTGAATCCACCTTAATATTGGTAGAATTTAAGTGTTTTAGTTTTTTCTTTTTTGGTTTAGCCATTGTACGGTTTTTACCATTAGCCATTAAAACATATTGACTATTAATGACTTTAACGACAACGAAATATTGTTCTTGATCTCTACCCGCTATTGCTTTAACAATACTTCCTAATTCAATTACTTGATTCATAAAGTGTTTTCACCCTTCATCAAAGTCAATATCTCAACACCATCTTTAGTAACTAAAATAGTGTTTTCATAATGAGCAGAAGGTTTCCCATCAGCGGTTACCACAGTCCACCCATCATTTAATAATCTTATATGAGATGTACCCAAATTTATCATAGGCTCTACAGCCAATGTACAATTCTCCATTATAACTGGTCCACTTTCCTTACTACCATAGTTAGGAATATTAGGATCTTCATGCAAGCGTCGACCTACTCCATGCCCAACCAGTTCCTTAACTATACCATAGTTATGTTTGAGTGCATTCTCTTGTACAGCATTACTAATTTTACCTATTCTATCTCCAGGTTTTAGTCCTTCAATACCTTTATAGAAGCATCTTTTAGTTTCTTCAACTAATTTCTTCACTTTAGCACTAGCTTCACCTATAATAAAGGTTCTTGCAGCATCTCCGTGATAACCTTTATAACAAACACCTACATCTATCCCAATTATGTCACCCTCTTGAAGTGCATAATTATTAGGGATACCATGTACTACCACAGAGTTTACAGAAGTACATATGCTAGCAGGAAACCCATCATAATTAAGGAAAGATGGTGTAGCTCCTTGAGATATTATAAATTCTCTAGCTATATCATCCAATTCCTTAGTAGTTATACCTACTCTAACTGTATCTCTCATTAATGTCAATGTATCACCGACAATAGAGCCAGCTTTTCTCATTAGTTCAATTTCTTCATCAGATAACTTTCTCATTTTGTAACCCCATCCAAAATAACTTTAATTTTATCAAAAATTTCCTCTACTCCACCATTGCCATCTACAGACTTTAAGATGCCTTTTGTCTTGTAAAAGTCAATAAGTGGTGTTGTCAATTCTTCATAAACCTGAAATCTCTTTGAAAAGGTTTGTTCGTTATCATCACTTCTCTTAAAAGTAGTAGACCCACAAATTGGACATAAATTATTTATTAACTGCGAGTCAGACAGCGTAGCCTTGCAACCGCTACACACTGACCTAGTAGTTATTCTATTTAAAATATACTTATAATCAGCATCCAATAACAAGACCACATCGAGTCTTAAAAAGCTCTCCAATAAGTAAGCCTGAGCCAATGTTCTAGGGTACCCATCCAAAATATAACCATTACGAACATCTTCAGCACTCAATCTGATTTGCAAAAGTTTGCTAATAACCTCATCTGGAACTAATTTACCAACATCCAAATATGCTTTTATATCAATCCCTACATCTATGTTATTAGCCACAGCATCTCGAAGCAAATCACCAGTAGATATATGTGCTAAGTTATAACGCTCGGCAATTTTTTTAGATTGAGTTCCTTTACCCGAACCCGGCGGACCTAAAAGGACTATATTCATCAAACACCTCTTAAGATAATTATACTCTAAAATCTAAAATTTGTCAATATAGCTTACTTTAAGAAACCTTTATAATTTCTAATAATCATTTGCTCTTCAAGTCCCTTATTGAATTCAAGGGCAACAGAAACAATAATCAACATACCAGTAGCTGTAAACGCATTTACTAAATTACCAACATTAATTGCTTGGAATATTAAAGTAGGTATAAGAGCTATAAATGCTAAGAAGATAGCACCAAATAATACCAATCTCTTCTGTACCTTTCTCAAGTAATCGACAGTAGGTTTACCAGGTCTATAACTTGCGACCATACCGCCGTTTTCTTGAATTCTCTTTGCTGCATCTTCTGGGCTAAAGGTAACTTGAGCATAGAAGAATGCAAATATCAAAATAAATAACGCTAATAATATACTATATACCCAACTACCAGCACCTAAATATTCATTCCAGAATGCTGCGAATGGAGTTGTTGGCCAGAAAATACTTATAATAATTTGAGGGAACATTAAGAAAGCTGAAGCAAAAATAATAGGAATAACACCACTACTATTGACCTTTAAAGGTAATTCAGTAGTCTGACCACCCATCAATTTTCTACCTCTTACTTGTTTAGCATAAGTTACAGGTATTCTTCTCTCTGCTAAATCTATAAATACAATAAGTGCAAATATAACCACTAAAGCAACTAAGAATATTATAAATCCCCAAATCATCTCATCAGTAGCTTGACCTGTAAATATAGTAATCAAAGTATCAAGAATTGATATACTTGCAGATGATAATATACCTATAAATACTAATAATGACATACCATTACCAATACCTATTTCGGTGATTTTCTCCCCCATCCAAACGGTAAACATAGCACCAGCTACAAGTACCAAAACCACAAATATTGCAGTAACTACAGTACTACCAAAGAATACATCAGTAATTGCACTTCCTGAACTGTTAAATGCAACCACAATACCAACGGCTTGAGCTATAGCTAGCACTAAAGCACCATAACGAATCATCTTGTTGAATTTTCTTCTGCCCTCTTCACCGCCATGTCTAGCTAATCTTTCAATACTTGGTATAGCTATAGTAAGTAATTGCATAATAATTGAAGAAGTAATATATGGTGACACACCCAATGCGAGTATTGCACCGTTAGTCAAAGCTCCACCGTTAATACTACTTAATAATGATAAGAATGTATTTTCACTAGTGGCTTGCTCAAAAACACTACTATCTATACCAGGTACTGGAATCCAAGTACCCAAAACAAATAAGAATAATAAACCTAATGTTATTAAAAGTTTATTTCTTATCTCTTTTTCTTTAAATGCATTTACCAATGTCTTAAACATTATAATACCTCTACTTTTCCGCCAGCTTTTTCAATTTTTTCTAAAGCTGTAGCAGAGAATTTATTTGCCTTAACAGTAATAGCCTTTGTCAAATCACCATTACCAAGCACCTTAACGCCGTCTTTCTCTATTTTGCCAATAATTCTATTTTCATAGAGAAATTTTTCATCAACAACAGTACCTGCTTCGACAAAATCCAAATCGCCTACATTAACGATTGCATATTTCTTAGCAAATATGTTTGTAAATCCACGTTTAGGTAATCTTCTATCAAGAGGCATTTGACCGCCTTCAAAACCAGGACGCACGCCACCGCCACTTCTAGAATTTTGACCTTTTTGTCCTCTACCACTAGTCTTACCTAATCCACTGCCAGTACCACGACCTACACGAACTTTTTTAGATTTGGCACCTCTTTGTGGAGACAAGCTCTGTATATCCATATCCTAACCTCCTATTCAATCTCTTCTACACGTACAAGATGTTTTACCTTAAACAAACTACCACGAATGCTAGGATTATCAGGTAAAATCTTAACGGTATTTAATTTTCTTAGCCCCAAACCTTCCAAAACTGCTTTTTGATTCTTGTTAAGGCCGATACAGCTTTTAACATAAGTAACTTTCAACTTTTTATCCATATTACTATATCTCCTCTACAGATTTTCCACGCAACTCAGCTATTTGCTCGGCAGTACGTAATGATTTTAAGCCCTCAAAAGTAGCTCTAACAGCGTTTATCTTATTGTTTGAGCCGTGCTTTTTAGCAGTGATATTCTTAATTCCTGATAGCTCTAGCACGATACGAGCTGCACCACCAGCAATTATACCATTACCTTGTTTGCTAGGCAACATCAAAATACTAGTTGCACTATATTTACCTACGACTTCATGAGGGATAGTATCATTAACAATAGGTACAGTAATTAAATTTTTCTTAGCTTGTTGAGTAGCCTTTTCAATAGCCTCATTAGCTTCTATAGCTTTACCTATACCAAATCCAATTTGGCCTTTCTTATTACCAACTACTACTAGAGCACTTATTCTCAAAGTTCTACCGCCTTTAACAACCTTGGCAACTCGACGAACTTCAACTGTTACTTTATCAAAACCATCGTTTTGTACTCTAGGCTTTCTTTCTTCTCTTTTTGCCATAATATCCTCCCTTAGAAGTCCAAACCAGCTTCTCTAGCTGCTTCAGCGACTTGTTTTACACAACCAGTGTATATATAACCACCACGGTCAAACACCACAGTGTTGATACCTTTATCTTTAGCTCTTTGAGCAATAGTTGTACCTATGAATGCAGCTTTTTCTTGTCTGGTTTTACCTTTTACAGATTTTGCAATTTCCTTTTCGACTGTGCTTGCACTAACCAAAGTGTTACCCTTTACATCATCAATAACTTGTACTGATATGTGATTAGCTGTACGATTCACACACAGTCTAGGTCTTTCAGAAGTACCAGATACTTTTCTTCTGATACGTGCATGTCGAATTTCTCTTTTTGCATTCTTATCTATTTTATTTATCATATCTAGTTAACTCCCTTTACTTTTTACCTGATTTACTTACTTTACGGATAACCACTTCGTCACTATACTTGATACCATATCCGTGATAAGGTTCTACAGGCTTAATAGCTCTTACTTTAGCTGCAAATTGACCTACTTGACACTTATCAATACCTTTGATTGAGATTTCTGTAGGACTAACTACATCAATAGTAACGCCGTCTTCCTCTTCAACACTCACGCTATGTGACAAACCAATATTCATAACAAGTCTGTTACCAGTCTTTTGAATCTTATAACCGACACCATTAAATACTAAGTTCTTAGAAAAGCCCTCAGTAACGCCCTTAACCATATTGTTGATTAAGCTACGATATAATCCGTGCTTTTCTCTGCTACCCTTCTCATCATTTGCACGAGTCAAAGAGATAACACCCTCCTTAACTTCAACATTAATATCGCCTATAATTTCTTGGGTTAATGTACCTTTAGGACCAGTAACAGTCACAATACCATTTTTAAACTCAGCTGTAACACCGCTAGGCAATGTTATAGGAGCTCTACCTATTCTTGACATAATCTAGTCCTCCTCTTACCAAACATAGCATAGAACTTCGCCACCCACGTTAAGTTCTCTAGCCTTTTTGTCTGTAATAATACCTTTATTTGTTGAAATTATTGCGATACCTAAACCATTTATAACTTTTGGCAATTTGCTTGCCTCAGCATACACACGTAGACCTGGCTTAGATATACGCTTTAATCCTTGTATAACCTTTTCACCATTTGGGCCATACTTTAAAGTCACTTTAATAAACTTTTGAACACCGTTTTCAATTACTTCATAACCATTGATATAACCTTCTTGCACCAAAATATCAGCAATAGCCAATTTTTCTTTTGACATAGGTATATCAACGGTCTCGCCTTTAATCATAACAACATTACGGATACGGGTCAACATATCAGCAATTGTATCAGTTAATACCATATTTTGCTCGCCTCCTTACCAACTAGCCTTCTTACAGCCAGGGATTTCACCTCTATTAGCCATTTCTCTGAAACAAATACGACAAATGCCATATTTTCTTAAAACTGCATGAGGTCTTCCACAGATATTACAACGAGTGTATTCTCTAGTAGAATATTTTTGAACTCTTTTTTGTTTTTCTTTTAATGCTTTTCTTGCCATAATTATCTCCTTACTTCCTAAAAGGGAATCCCATTTTAGTTAACATTGTTAAGCTTTCTGCGTCGGTGTTCGCTGTGGTTACGATAATAACGTCAAAACCTCTTACCCTTTCCACTTTGTCATACTTGATTTCTGGGAATATGATTTGCTCTTTTATTCCCAAAGCATAATTTCCTCTACCATCAAAGGCTTTTGGTGATATACCTCTGAAGTCTCTAACACGAGGAAGAGCAACCGAAAGTAGTCTATCCAAAAATTCATACATTCTCTTACCTCTCAAGGTAACTTTAGCACCAATTTTTTGACCTTCTTTCAATTTAAAGTTAGCAATTGACTTTTTAGCAATTGTTGGTACTGGCTTTTGACCAGCAATCAACGCCAATTCATCAACGGCCAAATTAAAGCTCTTAGAATTGTCTCTTTCAGCACCTAATCCCATATTGATAATTACTTTTTCAATCTTAGGAACTTGGTTTATATTCTTGTAGTTTCCTTCCTTCATCAACTCAGGCACTACAGTATTCTTATAGTATGCTTGTAAACGATTTACATTAGCGTCTTCAATTTTCATAAGTCCACTTCCTCCTATCTGTCACCTGACTTAACTACACGCTTAGTACTTGACTTAGCTTTTGAAGCCTTAGGAGCTGTAGTCTTAGTAGATGCCTTTGTTGTTTTTTCCTTAGCTGGTTTAGCTGAAGTAGTCTTAGTTGACTTCTCTTTCTTAGCCTTAACCACTTTCTTTTCTGTATCTAGCGAAGCTCCGCATTTTTTACAAACACGAACCATCTTGCCGTCAACTTCTTTCTTAGCAACACGAGTTGCTTTTTCACAAGCTGGACATACTACCATAACATTACTTACACTAATAGGTCCTTCTTGCTTGATTATTTGGCTCTTTTGCTTGGTGTTTCTAGCTTTTACATGTTTAGTTTGAACATTTACGCCTTCAACAACAACTTTACTAGACTTAGGAGAAGTTGCCTTAACAGTGCTAACTTTGCCTTTATCTTTACCAGCTATAACAAGCACATTGTCGCCAGTTTTAACTTTTAAACTATTCATAACTCCTCCTTATAGTACCTCAGGAGCGAGAGTAATAATCTTCATAAAATCTCTCTCACGCAATTCTCTAGCAACAGGTCCAAAGATACGTGTTCCCTTAGGTTGTTTCTCCTTATCAATAATAACAGCAGCGTTATCATCAAAACGTATATGAGAGCCATCAGCACGTTTGATTTGTTTTGTTGTTCTTACTATAACAGCCTTAACAACATCACCTTTTTTAACAACACCACCTGGAGTAGCAGTCTTAACACTAGCAACTATAACGTCGCCTACGCTACCAAATTTTCTTAGTGAACCGCCAAGTACACGAATACACATAATGGTTTTTGCACCGGTATTGTCGGCTACCTTCAATAAAGTTTGTGGTTGTACCATAGATAATATTCTCCTTTACTTAGCTTTCTCTACTATTCTAACTAGTCTGAAATACTTATCACGACTTAAGTGTCTTGTTTCAGCGATTTCGACTGTATCGCCAATACCACATTCGTTATTTGCATCGTGAACTTTGAATTTGGTTGTCTTCTTAACAACTTTGTTATATAGTGGATGAGGAACATTGCGTTCAACTGCCACAACAACAGTTTTATCCATCTTATCACTAACAACTACGCCAATTTTATGTCTACGATTGTTGCGATCTAAAGTTTTTTCCATATTTCCTCCTCACTTACGCCTTTTTAGAATCCAATTCTCTTTCACGAAGAATTGTTTTAATCTTTGCTATGTCTTTTTTGATTGTGTTCAACTGCATAGGGTTCTTAAGTGAACCAGTTGCGTGAGCGAAACGAAGATTCAATAATTCTTGTCTTGAATTTTCAAGTTTGATGGTTAATTCATCATTAGTCATTTGTCTTAAATCACTAGTTTTCATTTACCGCAACCTCCTCTACTTTTTGAACTTCTTTCTTTACAAATTTAACTTTGCAAGGTAATTTGTGTCCAGCTAATCTCAAAGCTTCTCTAGCCTTAGCTTCATCCACTTCGCCTAGCTCAAACAAAATTCTACCTGGTTTAACTACAGCCACCCAAAATTCAGGTGCACCCTTACCTTTACCCATACGAGTTTCAGCAGGTTTTTTACTTACTGGCTTATCTGGAAATATTTTAATCCAAACTTTACCACCACGCTTGATGTATCTAGTCATAGCAATACGAGCAGCTTCAATTTGGTTTGATGTAATCCAGCAAGGCTCTAAAGCTTGAAGTCCATATTCACCATAAGTGATAGTATTACCTCTCAAAGCTTTACCTTTCATTCTTCCACGAAAAGCTTTTCTTCTCTTTACTCTTTTAGGCATCAACATACTAATTGTTACCTCCTTCCTCATTCTTAGGAGCTACTGGAGTGGTCTTTTTGCCTAAGATTTCGCCCTTGTAAACCCATACCTTGATGCCAATAACACCAAAAGTAGTATGAGCTTCAGCGGTACCATAGTCAATATTACTTCTTAAAGTATGAAGAGGTAGTGAACCTTCTTTGTAGAATACGCTTCTAGCCATATCAGCGCCATTCAAACGACCACCGATCATAATCTTTACGCCCTTAGCACCAGCTTTCATACCCGAGCTCAATACTTCTTTAATAGCTCTACGCCAAGCTACACGTTTCTCTAGTTGTGCAGCAATGCTTTCAGCCATTAATACAGCATTAGTTTCAGGTCTCTTAACTTCTCTGACATTAACAATAATATTGTCGCAAGGAGAAATTTTAGCGATTTGTTTTTTAAGTGTCTCAATACCAGCACCCTTAGAGCCGATTATCATACCAGGCTTAGCTGTAGCAATATTAACAACCAATTTCCTGTCTGTACGTTCCAAAACGATGCTAGCGATTGAACAATGATAGTAATTTTTCTTTATGAATTTTCTTATAGCGTCATCTTCAGCAATGTATCTAGCAATGTCTTTTTTATCGCAAATCCATTGACTAGTCCAGCCCTTGTTCACGCCAACACGAAGTCCAATTGGACTAACTTTTTGTCCCATAATCGTCTATCTCCTTTACTCTTTTACCTGGTCTAAAATAACAGTGATATGACTACTTCTCTTGATCATAACATCCATTCTACCACGTCCACGAATATTTCTACGCTTCATTGTAGGACCTGGAGTTACATAAATCTCAGCAATGTACAATTCACTCTTATCAAAACCTTTATTTTCAGCATTTGCCATAGCAGACTCTATAAGCTTTTTAATAGCAGGAGCTGATGCATTATTCATACCAGCCACCATAGCTACAGCAACCTCAGCCTTTTGACCTCTGATTAGATCCAAAACCAATTTTACTTTGCTAGGACTAACACCAACATAACTAACCTTTGCTCTAGGACGTTTATCAGCATTCTCAGCTCTAGCAATAGCTTTTTCTTTAATTCTCTTAGCCATGATTAATCCTACCTTTTACCTTTAGTTGTAGCAGCAGTACCCTTATGTCCCTTAAATGTACGAGTTGGTGCAAATTCGCCCAACTTGTGTCCAACCATTTCAGCAGAACAATATACAGGTATATGCTTTCTACCATTATGAACCGCAATAGTATGCCCCACGAACTCTGGATAAATAACAGATGCTCTAGACCAAGTCTTAATGACTTTCTTACTATTACTTTCATTCAATTTAGTAATATTACGCATTAACCTTTCTTCAACAAAAGGTTTCTTTTTTAAACTTCTACTCATTTAAATCACCTCTTACTTATCAGACGCACGCTTTATAATTAAGCGGTTTGAATTTTTCTTCTTATTTCTAGTCTTATATCCAAGTGCAGGTTTGCCCCAAGGTGTCTCTGGACGAGCTCTTCCCACTGGAGATTTACCCTCACCACCACCGTGTGGGTGGTCAACTGGGTTCATAACAGAACCACGAACAGTTGGACGAATGCCCATATGTCTAGTTCTACCAGCTTTACCGATACTTACTAGCTCATGGTCAACATTGCCAACCTTACCAATAGTTGCACGGCAAGCTAAAGGTAACATACGCATTTCACCAGATGGCAATCTCAAAGTAACATACTTGCCTTCTCTAGCCATAATCATAGCTTCATTGCCAGCACTTCTAGCGATTGCACCACCTTTCTTAGGTTGAACTTCAATGTTGTGAACAGTAGTACCAACAGGAATATTGCCTAATGGCAAACAGTTACCAACTTTTATCTCAACCTCTTCGCCACTCATAACTGTATCACCTACATTTAGGCCAAATGGTGCTAAAATATAACGCTTTTCGCCGTCAGCATAGTTTAGCAAAGCAATGTATGCACTACGGTTAGGATCATATTCTATACTAGCAACTTTAGCAGGAATGTTGTCTTTGTTACGCTTGAAGTCTATTACACGATATTTTCTTCTATTACCACCACCAACATGTCTAACAGTAATCTTGCCGGTATTATTACGGCCACCAGTTTTCTTAATAGTAGTCAACAATGACTTTTCTGGAGTCTTTTTAGTAATTTCTTCAAAAGAAGCAACACTAACCTGTCTTTGACCTGCAGAGGTAGGTTTTCTCTTTTTAATAGCCATTTTATACTCTCCTCATCCTAATTATTTAAAGTTCTCAAAGAAT
The DNA here is from genome assembly GCA_944349765.1 of uncultured Clostridia bacterium. Classification (GTDB taxonomy): domain Bacteria; phylum Bacillota; class Clostridia; order Christensenellales; family UBA1242; genus CALVNN01. Next base: position 110,769 of record CALVNN010000002.1, read on the forward strand.
TCGATTGGTTTGCTATCAGCTTTAAGCGTAACAATAGCCTTTTTGTATGATGAAGTCTTACCAATTGTCCTTCCGCCCTTAGTATTTTGTGTCTTAGTCTTAGGCTTTACATTCAAAGTATTAACCTTCTCAACCTCAACATTGAATATCTTATTTACAGCATTTTTGATATCAATCTTTGTAGCATCTTTGTTAACTACAAAAGTATAAGTCTTGTTTTGTATACCAGCATAACTCTTTTCTGTCATTACTGGCTTAATAATAACATCATAAGCATCCATTATTTAAAAGCCTCCTCTAATTGTTTGATTGTAGCTTCGGTCATAATAAGCTTTTTGTTACTTACAACATCATAAGTATTTAATAATTCAGCTTCAAGCACGCTAATACCTTCAATGTTTCTGCTAGCTCTAATAACCTTTTCATCAGCATCATTTAATACTATAGCATTGCGACCAGTAATTCCGAATGTATCTAATATTTTCTTAACGCTCTTAGTCTTAGCCTCATCCAAATTCCACTTATCTATAACGATAACATTACCCTCTAGCAATTTTTGACTGAATGCACTAAGGAAAGCAACTACCTTCACTTTCTTATTAATTTTCTTAGAGAAATCTCTAGGCTTAGGTGCAAATACTATACCACCGCCAGTCCATTGAGGTCCTTTTGATGATCCTTGTCTTGCTCTACCAGTTCCTTTTTGTCTCCAAGGTTTCTTAGCATGTCCTCTCACTTCACTTCTAGTAAGAGCGGACTTAGTGCCTTGACGTTGATTACTCAAATATGCAACAACAACTTCATGAATAAGTGCTTCATTATATGGAATAGCGAAAATCTCATCGCTAAGCTCTAATGTACCAACTTCTTTCTTTGAAGTATCGTATATACTAATTTTTGGCATTTTAACTCTTCTCCTTATTTAACTTTTACTGCATTCTTTATGCAAACTAGTCCGCCTTTTGCTCCAGGGACAGCACCCTTAACCAAAATACAATTACGAACCTCATCAACTTTGATAATCTCAAGATTTTGAATAGTAACATTGTCATTACCAAATTGTCCTGGCATCTTCTTGTTCTTAAATACTCTAGCTGGAGTACTGCTTGCACCAAAAGAACCAGCAGGTCTATGACATGGACCAGTACCATGAGACATCTTAAGTCTACCAGCGCCGTGTCTCTTAATCATACCGCTAAAGCCATGACCTTTAGAAACACCACTAACATCCACTAATTCACCAGCAGCAAAAACATCGCAGTTGATTACAGAACCAACATTGTACTCATCAATGTTATCTAATCTAAATTCTTTCAAATATCTCTTTGTTTCTACATTAGCTTTCTTAAACATTCCAAGTCTTGGCTTGTTGACTCTACTCTCTTTAATGGAGTCAAAAGCTACTTGAATAGCGTTATAACCATCTTTCTCAACAGTCTTCTTTTGAGTAACCACGCATGGGCCAGCCTCAATAACTGTAACAGGTATAACTACTCCAGTCTGGGTAAAGACCTGTGTCATCCCCAACTTCTTTCCTAATATTGCCTTTTTCATCTCATCACCTCTTACAATTTAATATTGATATCTACGCCAGCAGGAAGCTCTAACTTCATAAGTGTCTCAACTGATTTAGCTGATGGACTAAAAATATCAATTACCCTTTTGTGTGTACGGATTTCAAATTGCTCACGACTGTCTTTGTGCTTGTGTGGTGAGCGAATAACTGTGATTACCTCTTTATCAGTAGGTAGAGGGATTGGACCTGACACCTTACATCCGCCTCTATTAGCGGCATCGATAATACGTTCAACCGCTTGATCTAATAAAGTGTGGTCATAAGCCTTCAATTTAACTCTAATTTTTTGTGTTGCCATAGGTTTAAATAATCCTCCTTTAGTTTAACCTTTCCTAATAAGCAATTCGGCGAACACACCCCCGTGTGTTCGTGACTATAATTTAAAAAAATAAAAGTCTCAAACTCTCATTAGTCGCCCGATTTGGCATCGAACACTTGTCGGTAAAAGTTCTCTCTCCTGTGCTAGTTAACAGGTAGTAACCTTTTACGTCATCCCATACTTATGCACTTAGCATAAGGCAATTATATATTATATTACACCAAATGTCAACAACTTTTTTAATTTTTTTTAAAAAAAATTCTTTAGTTCAGATTTTGTGTTTTTTGAATTATATTGACTTTAAAAAATGTACAAAGTTATAATACTAAAAAGAAAAATTCAATGATTAAAATAAGACATTACTTAGATAAAGACCTTGATGCATTTGTCGGCTACTAAAATGTAGTAGCTTAAATTTTATTTTCTCCTTTGCTTTAAACAACTCAGAAGCTCTGAGTTGTTTTTTTTATAAAAAAAAAGCACCAGCTAGGCTGATGCATAAATGGAAAACCGGCAATGTCCTATTCTCCCATATCGTCTCCAATACAGTACCTT
>CALVNN010000003.1 GCA_944349765.1 uncultured Clostridia bacterium
TCATCAATTGAAATAAAAATTACACCATCATCTGTAAGCAAATTTCTTGCTAGTTTTAGGCGTGGATACATCATATTAAGCCAATTTGTGTGATAACGCCCATCTGTATCTGCATTTGATTTTTGTGCTTGTCCTGTTTGTTCTTTATAATTTTTTATATTATCTTCAAAGTTATCTTTATACACAAAATCATGACCAGTATTGTATGGTGGGTCTATGTAAATCATCTTTATCTTGCCATTATAAGATGCTTGCAAAAGTTTTAGAACTTCCAAATTATCACCTTCAATATAAAGGTTTTGAGTATTATCCCAATCTTTGCTTTCTTCAATGCAAGGTCTTAATGTTCCGGTAGAACGTTTTTGCGCAAGTTTTGTTGCTTCAGTTTTGCCATTCCAAACAAAGGAATATTGCTCTTTATTCCTATCTATATCTTCGCCGAGTAAAAGTTCCAATTCTTCAAAGTCTATTTTATCTTCCTTAACAATTGAAGGAAAGAGTTCCTTTAACTTTGCAATATTTTTTTTTACTAAATCTTTTGACATTCCATCTAATTTCTCAATCATTTTATCTCCTTCCTTATCTGCGTTATTCGTTTTTATTTACAAAAAATTTTTAGTTTTTGCATTTAGTGGGCTATAACACATTTACTAATTCGCTATTAAATGTTTTTGCTAGATTTTGTGACTAAACAGTCTTGCATTAATTATTTACTTTGCATTATAACATAAAATATATTTAAATATAACATTTTAATATGTTTTTTTTATAAATTTCTTCAATTTTTATTATTTTGTTAAAATTTCTTTAAATACAAAAGTTGTTTAGAAAGTTTAAGCTTTGCTATTCATTTACTAACCGCAAACACAGCAATAGCCCATATTATTACAAGCTTTCTGCTTTATAAAATGTAAGTATGTACATACTAATAAAGTGAACAAAATACAAGTATGTTATTACTTATAAAAACATATTTTAAAATGCTATATACATTTAAGGGATTTTATGTTATAATTAACTATATACTAGTTAAATGGTTTAGATTAGGGGGTGAAATAATGGACTTTTCAGAGAGTATTGCGTTTACTTTGCACGAGGAGTGGCGACGAACTAGGTTAAAGGAAGATGGGACATATGAACCAAGATGGAAGGCTATTAATGATAAGGACTTTGTCGCTAATATAAAAAAGGATTCATTACCTAGTTATTTAAGGGCAGTCGGTGGCGGTAGTTATGAAATTGATATAGCAAATGCCTGCTATACTCAACTAAGTGCTGATTGGCAAAGTGAAAACAAAGCAGCTGCTGAAGTGGTGGCAAAAATGGTCGAATCTGGCAAGAAGATGTCTAAAGACGAGGTTGGTAGTGTTATACATAGTGCGTGGCTTGAAAGGAACTCTTGGGCAAAAGATGGACCACTTGGCGTTTCTTTCTCAGAGCTTCCAAAAGAAGAGCAGTATAAGGATTTACGTCAATATTATGTAGCGGTGAAGATGAATGAGGCGAAAATGCTACATGAAAGTTATGGTGACCTTGATACTGTTATTAGATTATTGTCGTCAGCTAAAAAGAACGGTTTAAATGTAAAATACAATTTTAATGGTAATGTTTTATACTCCGAATTTGATAATGCTGATACATGCTACGTAAAAGTATGTGGGAGAACTCGTGCAGAGCAACTAATTGCCGAAGAGCGTCATCGTAGAGATGCTCGTGATAGAATAGCGAAATTGGAGGCTCAAGCTGGTGCAGTAAACGAAGCCCAAATTGCCGAATGGATAGAGCGTGGTGAAAAAATGATTTATCCAGCAAAATGGGAGGATTGGGGCAAATGCGTCAAAGGTCGTGCGTCTGATCTGTATCATGGAAGTGATTTGGTTAATGCAATGGATGTTATGGAGGCTTTACATAATGGGCAATCTACAGCTGAAGCAACTAAAATTGCAGAACAAGCCAACCATTCGGGTTTCTCTTGGGCGATGATGATGAAGATTGTGACCGTTTTTTCAAAAAGAGGTCCAGAGTTTTACAGAGCTAATCACGAAGGTGAGATTGATCATAAGACTGAGGAATTTTTACAACAATTAGAGACAGAAAATAAACAATATGAAACTGCTCAGTCGAAGAGTGAATTAGTTATGGAAAGGTAAAACAAATTTATACTAAATTTTAAGTTGATTTTGTTTTCGTAAATGTGATATAATAAAAAACGTTTGGATTTAAAATGCAAACGTTTTAATGCGGATGTGGCGGAATGGCAGACGCGCTAGGTTCAGGTCTTAGTGGGAAACCGTGAAGGTTCAACTCCTTTCATCCGCACCAGACAATAACAAAACGAACTTTGAAAATGGGATACACGCTCAATCAAAGTTCGTTTTTATTTTTTTATATGCATTGTTTTAACAAAAGCAAAAATAAATCCATACCATTTTAGGCTTGTGCTTTAAGTTTGTTAATAATAAAATTATGGATTTTGATATGTGTTTATGTTATACTTGAAGTATATTTGTTTTGATACTTGGCGTGCAAGATAATCAAGCAATTGTAAAAATGAATAAAACATTTAACTTGTTTTATCTTGTTTAATTCAATTTTAAAGTGGGGTAAATATGAGACTTAAGTATATAAAACATTTTTTTGGGGCTGGTTTGCTCAGTATTTGTTTAATATGTACGGTATTGTTTTTCTCGGCTTGTGCTAGGGATACAAATCAGCAAGTTTTCGGGGTTTGGTGGTGGAATCATTCACTAGGAGAAGAGTATTTGGACTTTGCTAAGGCGCAAGGAGTAAACGAAATATACTTTTGTGATGATGAATTTGAAGATGCATCAGATTTTATTAAAAAAGCAAAATCAGAAAATATCAAAGTCTTTTGGTTGATAGGTGATTATAGGTGGCTCAGATCGCACGAGGACTTGTATAGTGAGCTTGAGCGTTATATAAATTATAATGAAGCTAATCCTAATGCTAAATTTGATGGGATACATCTTGATATAGAACCTCATCAAGATGGGGCATTTGATGAGGAAAGAGTTCAGTTGATAACGAGTCTAATAAGAATTGCTGATTATCTAAATAAAAATTATTCCTATATACATTTTGATTTTGACTTACCTTTTTGGCTTGAAGATGAGATAAACTTTGATGGTGTGACCAAACCAGCATTTGCACATATATTGGATCGTGCAGACCGTATATTTTTGATGAGTTATAGAGATACTGCCGAAAATATGCTTGATGTATCTTCAGCTGAATTAGAATATGCAAAACAAATAAATAAGCCAGTAATATTAGGGGTTGAGACAGCAGAGAGCGAAGAAGGGGATAATATCACGTACTTTGAAGAAGGTAAAACTTATCTAAACGAACAGCTTAATTTACTAAAAACCGAATTGCCATCAAACAGCGGTATATCTATTCACCATATGTCCTCTTGGTACAATTTAAAAAAATAAAATTGATAGCAAAGAAAAAAGCTTCTAAAAAGTAATAAATTTAGAAGCTTTTTTGTAAATATTGATACCTTTTATGTCGTTTGTGGTTTGGTTAACTTTTGTAAAACTTTTTTGTTAATTAATTCTGGTTTGTATTTTATAAACCAGTCTACAGTATCACTTAGAGTGTTTTCTATTGGACGTGTGATATATCCTAAAAATTTCTTTGCTTTTTCGTTGCTAAAGTTTGCGTTTGTATTTATTGTGTATAGTGAATAGTAAGTGAATAGTGGTTTTTTGTGTCTTATCTTGTAATACGCATTAGCTAGTGGGACCATAGATTTTACAAACCAAAGAGCAATCTTGTTTGGCAATCTATTGCGTTTTAACTTTTTATTTAAAATTTTAAAAACATCTTTTAAAGACAAGTTATAACCCGACAAAATATACCCTTCACCACTAGTTCCTTTGTGGTACGCCTTTATGATGCCATCGACTACATCTCGAACATCTACAAAATTATATCCGCCCCTGACATAAGCTGTTAATTTTTTATTTACATACTCTAAAATTAATTGTCCTAATTCTGATACTTTGTAGTCATAAGGACCTATTACCCCTGAAGGGTATACTATGACTGCATCTAAGTTATGCTGTTTTGCGTTTTCCATCACATATCGAGTAGCTACAGTTTTTGATTTTGCATAGTTTCCAATAAGCTTAGTATCGTCAAAAACGGTTGGTTCAGTTAAGACGACGTCCTCAACTGGTTCTATGGTATGGACGCTACTTGTATAAATTAATCTTTTTGCTTTATTTTTGATACAGGCATCAACCACATTTTTAGTGCCTTCGACATTTACTTTTTCGACAGTAGCATAAGGTAAGTTGTCTATATCTATAAGACCTGCAAGGTGAAAGACAACATCGTCTTGCTGTATAAGATTGAACATAAAATCTCTATCCGTAATATCCCCGTATACAATATTAATATTTAAATCCTTGATATAAGAAATATCTTCATTAGGTAGAATAAGGGCAGTGATGTTATTTTCAGTTTTTACTAATTCCCTTAATAATACATTACCTATGTGACCTGTGCCACCGGTTACAATAATTTTACTCATTTTTCCTCCCTTATAAATGAATTTACATTTATTCTATTACACAAATTTGTAAAAGTCAATTAATATTGCTAGGACTTTATGACTTATAACAAATATTTACAAAATTTTAAGGATTAATCACTAAGCAATCAATTTTAGTAATATTTTTAAGATAGATTTTACTTTTTAAAAATAATTATAGCGCCACAATTTGGTGTAGAGCAAATTGACACAAATTCATATCCTTGAGCTACCATTTCGTTGATTTTTTCTTCAATTTTTTTTGCCCTTGCCTTTGAATTGGGTGTATATCCAATGATCTCTGTCTTGTACATATTTTTCTCCTTTTAACTTGATATAAAAAGTATAACATTTTAATACGTATCTGTAAATAATTTTTGTTATCTTGTTAGTTAAATGTTAAGTGTATTAAAATGATTGCATTTTATTGTGTATTTTGGTATCATTAATATACTATACTATTTATAAGGATATATTATGGATAAAAGCGTCATATTTGTAGATTGTTTTAATACCGTTATTATGCGAAAAATATCTCCAAATCAGATTTTATATAAATGGGCTGAGGAGCTTGGGAAAGAGTTTTTTATAGAGCCTAATATCATATATGAGTTGTATACGAAAATTAAATTTGATATGTCGTTAAAAAATTTGATTAAAAAATTTGAAACCGAGTTATATTTTGGTGAGGTCATATCAAGATTGAGTTCTTTACTCAAAAATAAAATAAGTGATCTTGATGAAGAGAAATTCTTTAAAGAAGCTTTTTACAGTTATGTAAAAACAGAAGCGTCGTATCACTACTTGAATGGAGATACCATAAAACAACTTTTAGATTATAAAGGTAAAAATTTTAAGATATATATTGTGTCTGATTTTTATTGTTCTAATTACGTAATAAAGTATTGGTTAGATAATTTGGGTGTTAAAGACTTGTTTGATGATGTTTTTGTGTCTTGTGATTTTAGAAAATCTAAGTCGACGGGTAGTTTGTATAGGTCGGTGCTGAAGACTTTAAATATAAAGAGAAACCAAGTGCTAATGATAGGTGATAATATGCACTCTGATGTGATAATGGCAATGCTTAATGGCGTTAAATCAACACATATTAATTCTAGCAAGCAAAGACTTTATGATTCATACAAAAAGACTCTGAGTGCAAGCAAAGATAAATATAATCTACAATTTGAAAATATTTTTGATGAGTATGGGACAAAATTAAACTTTTCTAATCACGCTTTTCCATTGTTTATGTTTACAAAAAGGCTGTATAAAAAATTAAGTCAAAATAATATAAAAGACGTATTCTTTATATCACGGGAAGGACAATATCTAAAAAAGTTATTTGATACTTACGTAAGTATAATTAAAGAAAAATATTCTATAAATGTTGGTATAAATACTCATTATTTGTACGCTTCTCGAAATTCTATGTTGTGTGCTAGTTTGAATGAGTTAGATAAAGAAGATTTTTATTATTTATTTAGGTCTTCTTCTAGTATGAGTATAAGAAATTTTTTGCTAACATTAGATTTTAGTGATGAGCAAATTATAAGTGTTCAAAATAATTTGCAGATTGATATAGACAAGAAAATAAAAAATTTCGCAAACTCAAAGGGCTTTTATCTGCTTAAGCGTAACCAACAATTTAGAGAAATTTACAATCAGAAAAGACAAGACCAAAGGCTTGCTTTTACTAAATATTTTGAAGAGTTTGGCGTAAATGTAGAGCGTGACGGATTTGTAATGGTGGATGTCGGTTGGAAAGGCACTATGCAAGACTTATTTAATAAATATTTTGAAGGAAAGGTTTCTATACTTGGTTACTATGTCGGTAATAAAGGTAAATCTACAAGACGTAGTCAAAAATATGGATTGCTGTATGACAAATATAATAAAAAATTGATTGGTAATTCTATCAATAAACATACTATATTTAATTACGAACAAATTTGCAGAGCTGATCACAATAGATGTAATGGCTATTCATTAGTGGATGGTAAGGCGAAGGTATTGTTTGACGATAAATTAAATGATACTTTGATATATAAGCGAATTACTGAACCTATGCAAAATCTTATATTAGAAAAATTCAAAAAGATAGCTTACATGGATGATTTATCTTTGTCTAATATAGATAATGTAGCGACATACATGTATTATAATTTAATATTACATAAATCCAAAGAAGATTGGGAATGGTTGTTTAATTGTCAAGATTCACACCACGATAACTTTGGCGATATTAAATATCCATTTAAGGTCGTTAAGAAAAATTTGAGAATGTTTGGATTTAGGGCGTTGGATTTAATGTTTATTATTTTCAATTACGGAAAAATTAAAAATCTTGTTAATAAAGGAATAAAATCACAAGTCAAAACTTGTGATTTTATTTTTATAAATTTGAAATCTTTATTTGTTTAAATCCTTAAGTCCTTCTCGGCCAACCGTAGTATTATCTTCGTTTCGGTTGTTTAATTCCTCAATAGGGTGGGCACTTTCTTGATAACGGTAATCTTCTCCGAATTTTTCAATACTCATATTAATTACTTGATGACTCGGCACACTCTCTGTATCCGAATTGATCTTTCGTTGATATTCAAAGAAGAGTGATTTGCTCGGAAGTTTTTCGTTGTCTATATAGTCTTCTTCATCACTAGTCAAACGAACTGTATCTAATATGACATCTCTGATATATTCCTTATTCTCTCCAAACTTTAAAAGAGTAGGAAAGTCGGGTTTGGGAAGTATATCTTTGTAAGTCTTTTTCTCATATTTTCCTAAAAGCTCGCTAGCGAGTTTTAAATGTGCTACTTCCATATAAAAGTGATCTTCCCATATATTCTTAATATATTTATCTGTTTCATCCTGCATCATTGAATAGTATAAGTATGCTTCTGTATATTCGTGCATTACCCAAGATTCAAGCCAAGTACAGGTAGGATCTTTTAGGGATTCGTATTGAGATACGTGTTGTTCTTCAATAAGAGCAATTTCGCTATACAGCTTTCTTCCGTGGTCGTTTGGATAAAAATTTGCCAAATTCATATAAAAATTCATTGTTTGTTGTTCAGCAGCTGTTATGATATTAGACACTAATATTGATTGTGGGTTAGCAGTACTATTATCAAGACAACGCTTTATATTGTCGGTTGGGTATCTATGTTCGGAAATAGTAGGTCTACCTGGCATAATTTCGGTTAGTTTTCCTACTAAATGTTCAGACTCAATACCATAGTCCATTTTTAATAAATTAGCAAATCTGTACAAATGGTCAAAATCTTCAAGTAAAGCAAAATTTAAAGCTTTGATATTATCTTCATTAGTTTCATTCTTTGCTAAAACGGCAGTTAGCTCAATAGCTAGTTGCTCGTAAGAAATGGTAGTTTCAAGCATATTTTCATCCTTTGGCTTTAAACTGGCAATACGTTTTTGCTGTTGTTGTTCTTGTGCTCGAATTATAGCTAAATGTTTCTTTATCTCTGGTTCATCGCAATGTCTAGCAAATTGATGTAAAAACCAATTTGATTCAAATTCTGTCCCGTTCATAAGTATTACACGAACTTTTGTAAATGGGTCAGTATTTGTTTTGTCGTATGGTTTGCTGTACATTTTTGACCAATTCATAAAATAGTCATTGACGTCTTTGGATTTTACCTCAAATGGATTCATATTATTTTTACCTCCTTGTTTTATAATTACCAAAAATGCTTGCTTTTAAACGCTAATTAACTTTAAAATTTTTATAAGTAATTGCTTCTTATTTGATAAATTTTTTAAAATTTGTTAGTATAAATTAGCTTAAAACGACACATTAATCAGTCTTTATGGCATATATTTTATTGCCGATAATAGATTGATTTTAAGAATTTATGAGCTTAGCAATTATAGCTTTATAGGTCTTATGGATGAAACGGCAATGAGGGCAAAGTTGCTGTTTTTTTGTTTTTTATGCAATTTTAAGTAATACAAGGAGGATTTATGATTTCAAAAATATAAAAATAGAATGATTATTGTTTTGACTGCTTTTGCAGCTTTTTTGGCAACATTTAATGAAACATTTTTAAATATTGCTTTTGACAGTATTTGTGCTAGCTTTGGGGTAGAGTTTTCCTTAGTTCAGTGGCTTGCGACGGCTTATATGCTGGGGGCTGCTATAATGATACCAGTGTCATCTTTTTTGTATAGGAAGATACCTACTAAAGTGTTATTTTTGTGCACGTTAGGATTTTTGATTGTGGGTAGTATTGTTGCTTGAATTTTGCTATTAATATGGTAAATAAAGACCTTTCAAATTAATTTTTCAAGCTAAAGATCATTTCTTTAGCTTTTTTGTATAAAAATTCATAAAAATTGTAAAAAATTGTAAAAATTTACTTTTTGTAAGCTTTATAGTTGATTTTAAAGGGTAAAAATGTTATTATTAAATAGTTTTAGGGCATTAAATATCATAAAAAGTGGCATTTTATATATAAAGTAGGTAAATATGAAATATGATGATAAGGATTTAGATACAAAATACAATGAGTTTGTAGATAATAGCGAACAAATACATTTGAATTGCAATAGTAAGGAAGAACTAGATGTTTTTAATATTTATCAACTCAGATATTTAGGGTGGCAGGTAGGAGTACGACGTCCAACCACCTATAAAAAAGCTGAATTAATTGATGAGATATGGAGTGTATATACTGGTGAGAAAAAGCCACATATAAAAGCCTCCAAAAAAGGTAATTCTTCCAAAAATTTAGAGAAACTACAGGGGTTGACCCAAAAAGTTGATGAGTCGTCTTTAAGCGATAAATTCTCATTGACAAAGTCGCAAATACTTACTTTAAATAGTAGTTCGTATGATTTTGAGAGGGCTGAAGAACTTTCTAAAGTTGACGTGTGTGGATTGGTGTTAAAACAACAAGAATACTATGTGCTTATTCCAAATAATTGGTGTGATGACGTTTATTTTATTCCAAATATTGTCGTAGAAAAATACCATTTAAGTACTGGTGACTATATAGAGGCTAAGGCTGAGAGTAAGGAAGACTTTAATCGTTTGATAGTCACTAAAGTGATAAATATTAATGGCAACCCTATAGATTATTCTACAAACATAGACTTTATGGTTGCAAAACCTATTGATACTAAGAAAGAATTATTCGTATCTACAAATGAAGTCGAAAAATCTGTACTAAATACTATTTGCCCTATCAAAACTGGTGATAGAGTTATCATTTGTGCAAATGATAAACTAGAGCTAGTTACTGGAATTTATTCTATTGTAAAAAAATTATCTCTTAATCCTAATAATGAAATAGTGTGTATATTGTTAAATTCAACACCTGAGCATATAAAAGTTTTTGAAAATATTGAAAATATAAGATTAATTTCTGCTTCGTTTGATGTGGACGACGTGTGTCAAACTGGTCAATTCGAATTAGCCTTAAAACACATTCAGCGTTTAGTAACAAAGACGGAAAAAAATGTCATAGAAATTGTGGTGGATATAGATAATGTTATTTCAGAGTTTAAAAAAGCTAATATATCTAAAGAAGATTGTATGAAATTGTTAGACCAAAATTTTAGTCTAGCTAAAAATATTCAAAATAATTCCTTGACAATTATGTATGGAATGTTATACAATAATGATGGTTATTTGGAATTCAATGGAACGGAAAATGTCAAGATTGCTCTAACTGATAGGCAAATGCTTACTATCAGTGACTACAAGATAGATATTTTAAATACTTATCGTACTGATATGTCGTCTTTGTACGAAATAAATGAGCTAGACAAGGCAATTAGGACATTTGTCGCTTTGGGTGATTACAATTCGCAACACTTGAAATTCGAACAAATAATGAAGTCGTGCAGTAGTGTAAAGGATTTACTTGAAAAATTAAAATAGTAGGGAGATGTTTTATGATTTTTGAACCACCTGTTGAAGAAATGGTTGATAAAGTAGGTAATGGCTATTTACTAGCAAATTTAATGGCTAAGAGAGCGAAGATGTTATTCCAACATCCGACTGAAGAGTTGGAGAATGGTACTAAGACTGAATTGCAGATTGCCGCAGAAGAGATTTATGCTGGTAAAGTAGTAATAGATGATACTCAAGCTTAAGCTTAAAGGAGGGTGTGTATGAATTTTGCGTATGACTTTATAGGTGAGGCAAAAGCTCTGGGGACGAGAAAAAACTCATTGAGCGGTTTCTTAGCCTTTATCTATAATTGGTTTGGACGAATTGGCTTTTGGATTTTTGGCCCGATGGTTGTAGATACGGCAATTGTATTATTGGTGATGTATTTTGCTATGAGACCTGAGCAACTTGAAGTTTTCCATGTGATCATAATGCTCGTAGCTGTAGTAGCATTGTTGTTTATTATAGGTTATGTAGTTAGGTATATCTATAGATCTAGTAAAGGTAAAGCAGGTATTATCTACAGTGAGCAAAGAATTATTAATATACTTCAGATAGAAAACAATGAAGTAAAATACTCACTTAATAAATTTAATAAGACTCAAGATTCTACAGAAAAAGTATACGCACTAAACTATATATTGTTGAGTATAGAAGACGCTATTGATGTGGTTGAAGAAGAACTAGATAGGATGAATGGAAAAATGCAAGATATTGATGAAGGCTTAAAAGCTATATATAATAGCGAGTATGAATACATAGAATCTTTGTATGAAAGATTGGTATCTAAGTACAATGATATGGTAAAAGAACGAAAAGAATTTATAAAAGAAAATAATCTTAATATTGAGTAAAAATTACCCACATATATATGTGGGATTTTTATTATATACAGATAAGTTGATTTGATGTAATTTCATCAGCAATTGATTAAAAAAATAATCAATCTTTAGTGATAAAATTTGAAATGCACACTGATTTTTTTATTTTGCATCTTGACTTATTTGTCTTTATAATATATACTTAAATTAATATAAGTTAGGAGCTTAAATCTATGAGTAAATCAAATGCGGATAGTTATTTCAAAGAATTTTACCTTGACTCTATAGTCCATGAGCTGGATAAAGAATTAAAGTCTCAAGGTAAGTTTAAGAAATTTATGCATGACTTCAAATATTTGCGTGGTGTAGGCGGTATTAGCTCTCGTATACTTGCTAGTGCTACTGCTGGTCCGCTAATTACATATTTTATTGTTCAAAATGGGTTCTTGCCATATGTTATGTCTTTAGGGCTTTGTGGTGCTTTCTTAGTAATACCACCAGTTATCAGAAGAACAGTGCTTAAAAATAAGGCAAATAATGACCAAATATTTAAGGCAATATATAATATGAAAGAAGATTTGGATGCTTCTATTTACAATATAAAGCGTGGGGTAAGAGATTTACAAAAAGCAGTAAATGACCAACGTCGTACGCATAGTAATAATGTTACGCAAAAGCTAGAAGCTATGGATTATATTTGTGGACCACTTAAAAGCTCTGTAAAATACTTCAACAATGAGATTGAACATTTGCAAGAGGTTGCTTCATCGACTAAGGATGCTAAATTAAAGTCACGTATTGATGATTTTGTTGAAAAAGCAACGGAGTGGAAAGAGCATCTTGAGTATTTGTACGATGAATCAATGTACGCTGCATATTATATAAATGACAATGCTGAATATGAAGAAGATCGTGAATTAGGTAATAAGATAATAATGTATGCTGGTGGTTTGCCATACAAATCAGTTGCTTGTGGGACTTCCAAGAACATTGAATATGAAAATGTAGTACAAAACCGCCCAAGGGATATTGAATTAGGTAGATAAAAAGCTTAAGCATTTGATGCTTAAGCTTTTTTGTTACTAATATGATATGAGTGGATAAATTACTAGTATCATAATAATATACATGATGATGCTTAAAACTATCCCTGAAATAAAACCAATTAAGGCACCTTTACCAGCTATTGAAGCGTTGTTTGGGGCAGTGTCTTTCCATACTAAGTATAGAATAAGTCCAATAAGAGGGAAGAAAAATCCCAAAAATCCCCAGCCTATACTACCTGAATCCTTAGATTTTTTTATAGGAGTAGTATCGTTGCTAGTTTGTTTTAGTATTTTTCCGCAGTTAAGGCAAACATCAGCATTATCATTTACTTCGTGTCCGCAATTTTGACAGTACATAAAAGTCTCCTTAAATTTGTTGAAATGATTGTAGCTCAATCTAGATTAAGCATAACATATGATTTTATTTATTGCAAGATAAATTTTTATAAACCTCCACAGCAAGTGCAACAGTAGCACCTACCATAGGGTTGTTTCCCATACCTATAAAACCCATCATTTCGACGTGTGCAGGTACAGATGAACTCCCAGCGAATTGTGCGTCGCAGTGCATGCGTCCCATAGTGTCGGTTAGTCCGTAGCTAGCTGGTCCAGCTGCTACATTATCAGGATGAAGTGTCCTACCCGTACCTCCGCCTGAAGCTACAGAGAAGTAAGGTCTATTATTATTTACGCACCATTTCATATAAGTGCCGGCGACAGGATGTTGAAATCTCATAGGGTTGGTGCTATTGCCAGTGATAGATATATCGACGTTTTCATGTATCATAATAGCCACACCTTCTTCTACATCATACGCACCAAAAATGCGGATATTGCTTCTAGGTCCTGTACCAAATTTAATTTCATTCACTATTTCGAGTTTATCCTTTTCGTGGATAAACTTAGTTTTTACATAAGTAAAACCATTTATTCTAGCTATTATATATGCAGCATCTTTGCCAAGGCCATTGAGTATTACTTTGAGTGGCGTTTTTCGAACTTTGTTGGCGTTGCTTGCAATACCTATTGCACCTTCAGCAGCGGCAAATGATTCGTGTCCAGCCAAAAAGCAAAAGCATTTTGTATCTTCATCAAGTAGTTGACTGGCAAGCTTCCCGTGGCCTACTCCGACTTTTCTTTGCCATGCTACAGATCCAGGAGTGCAAAAAGCTTGAAGACCTTCACCTATTGCTAAGGCTATGTCTTTAGGGGAGTCTAAATTTTTTTTGATAGCTATGGCACAGCCAAGAGTATATGCTTCTATGGCATCGTCAAAAGCAATAGGTTGTACGCCCTTTACAATGTCAGCTACGTTGATGTTTTTATCAAGACAGATTTTTTTAGCTTCGTCGATATCTTTTATATTATATAACTTTAATGTTTCTTTTATGCTCGCTTGTTTTTTAATTGATGCCATTTTTCACCTCACGTGGGTCAACAAATTTTACCCCATCTTCATATCTGCCATAGGTCTTAGTGCTTTGTTTTACAGCGTCGGTATTTGAAGCTTGTCTAAGTTTGGTTAGTAATTCGCTCGTATCAATATACTCATAACCTATTATTTCATTATTAGCATCCAAAGCTAATTTAGTGATATACCCTTCGGCTGTGTTTAGGTAGATAGGACCATCATTTATATTTGAATAAATAGTCCCAACACTACTGCATTTGCTTTTACCTAAGTCGTCAAGTGCCGAACCTATCTCTAGTCCGTTTTCGCTGTAAGCTGACTGGCTACGACCATATACTAGTTGTAAAAAGACCTTTTTCATAGCGACATTGATGGCGTCACATACCAAATCTGTATTAAGTGCTTCAAGCAAGGTCTTGCCCGGTAGTATTTCGCCAGCCATAGCCGCAGATTGAGTCATACCACTACAGCCGATAGTCTCGACTAGTGCTTCAACTATAATACCTTTTTTTACATTTATAGTGAGTTTACAAGCTCCTTGCTGTGGTGCACATCCACCTACGCCGTGGCTAAATCCACTAATATCTTCAATTTTTTTTGCTTGTACCCATTCGCCCTCAACGGGGATAGGTGAAGCCCCTTGAGCTTTGCAAAAAGAAATTTTATCCATAAATGCTCCTTAAATTTTGTATATAATATTTATTATAACCATTAAACCTAAAAAAAGCAAATGTTGTAGATAAATTGGTGAAAAAATGCTTAATTAATGGTAAAATTTTTACAACAAAACATAAATTTGTACAAATTTTCACATTTTTGAATAAAAATTGTACAAAAATAGTTGAGTTTTTAAAAATTATTTGTTATTATGTCACTACAAAACAACAATTTGAGGAGATTTTGTATGAAATATTTTACGTGCTTAATTTTAAGTAATAGTGAGGGGAGGTTAAATAATTTAACTGAATTAGCTAAGACAAACGACTTTGTTGTAGTTAAGACACGTTCAGTTGTTGAGTTTATACATGCTGTGGGGTTTTATAAACCAGAATGTATTTTAATAGATGTTGACTCGTTTTCGGGAGATGATGTCATAAAATTGGTGCTAAACTCGGATAAAAAGTATTTGAAAGATGCTATTGTCCTTAGTGAGATTGAGCTAGACGGTTATACTTGCATAAATTTTGATAATGTGTCTAATATGCTTAATCTCAAAAAGACCGCTATTACTGAGAAAAAATTAATCAGTTTTACCGATGAGCAACTGTCTACCGCTAGTAGTGCCATTCGACAAAAGCTTATAGAGCTAGGATTTATTCCGAAATATAATGGATTTCATATGCTTGCAGAGATTGTGTTGCTTTGCTGTATAAACCATGATAGTGCTAATATGCATAAATTCATTTTACCAGCTGTGGCTCATAAGTTTGACACGACTGTGAGCAATATTACGCAGTGTGTACGTAAAAGCATCAAGTGTAGAGATGTAAGGAAATATGATTATCCTTATGAAAAGCCTACGCTCAAACAAATGGTAAAATATATAGATGAGTTATTGAATGATAAATTTTTGGAAATTATGCATAAATAGCCAAATACCAACAATTTAACTTAAAATATGTTATTAAACATATATTTTGATTGTGTTAAAATTAAATTAGTCAAAGGAGGTGTCTATTATGTCTAATGATTTGAGAAGACTGGCTCAATTAGCCAAAAAGCGACTTAATGGTGCGTCAAAAGAGAATGAAACAGCAAAAACTAATACATATACTTTGTATAACAACTTATATAAACATAACTATCAGATAAGGGTGGTAAGTGATAACGACGATAAGCTCTATAGCAAGGTATGTAGTATATTAAGCGAAAATTTTGATAATCCGTATGTTCTGGCGGAATTGGTAGACAAGGAAGTATTTGCCACTCTTAACGAAGATGAAAAAATGCGCTATATGTTAAATATAGTAGATAAGTATAGCAAATTAAAAGAAAAGTATGTCAAAGAACACAGAAATATTGGTTAAATTTAAAAATCTCTTGTTTATTTAAGAGATTTTTTTTATAAAAAGATAAAAAAATGTAGAAAAACGTTTGCAAAATATGATAGATGTGGTTATAATAAAGACAAATAACAAAAAATGTCTATTAGACTATCCGAGTTTAAGAGAGTTGCTGACTAATCTTAGGTAGGTCGAATAGACGAAATAGGGGGAACGTTAAAATATGAGAAATAGTTATATTGTGGGGGATGTAGGCTTTTTAGCTGTAAATTATAATAGTTATAAGTCCATACTTTTAACCTACTCAAATATAACTTGCACAACTACTAACACTAACGGTGCTAGCGTTTTTGCTTTATTTAGACACATAGGACTATAAGAAATAGGCCTAGTGTCTTTTTTGTTATTTGCGTTCAAAATCCCTTGATGAATAAAAAGCGGGTTTGTATATACAATATAATAGTAAGGAGAGATGCATATGCAGAAGAGTAAAAAGAGTACGGTGATATTATCGGCAATAATGATAATATTATCTGTATGCCTAATATTAGGTGTCACCTTAGCATATTTTACCGACACAAGACGAAGTGAAAGTGCAGTGAATTTTGGTAAGATAGAGATAAGTGTAGACGAACCATTTTCAGAGGAGGTGACGCTAAAGGATGTATTGCCAGGTGACAAACTAACCGATGCTATTAAGTTTAGCAAAGCGGTAGATAGTGAACCTATGTACATAAGGGCAAAAGTATCCTTTGAGTCAGATGATGCAAGTCTATCTAGTCTTATAGATGAGCTAAACACTTCAGCTATAGAGACTGTGGATGGGACTGACTATGTATGGAGTGGTAAGAAAGGTAAGTTTTATTATCTAGTAGAGGCAGGAGATACTAGTAGGGCTTTTGCTGTATGCGATACTAGTGAGATAACTCTAACTAACGCAATAGAATTACCTAGATCATTAAACCAAATGGCAGACTATGGTCAGTATTTCAAAGAGATTACGCTCAAAGTAGAGCTTCAAGCAATACAAGTGGCTAGTGTAAATAATAATATCATAGAGATAGACTCAGTGTTTGAAGAACTATTTGGAGAAGCTTATTATACCTTTGATAATCTCTATGAAGTGACAGGGAATACTATAACAGGTTTAAGCGAAGAAGCTAAGACCTTTAGTGAGCTTACAATCCCTACTAGCTATGAGAGAGATGGCGAGACAATTGACATTACTAGGATAGGTGCAAGTGTATTCCAAGATAATGAGAATATAGTTAGCTTAAGCATACCAGAGGGTATAACGGGTATAGGCGAGTATGCCTTTAACGGAGCTACCAATCTAACTAATATAACACTCCCTACCGGTATAACTAGTATAGGTAGAGACGCATTTGTAGATACCGCATGGTACAATTCTCAAGCTGACGGGCTAGTATACGCATCAGATTGGTGTATAGGCTATAAAGGTACAGTACCTACTACTTTGACATTTAGTGATACTTGTGTAGGTATAGCTGACTATGCCTTCTATAACTGTACAGAGCTAACCGGTACGCTTACTTTACCAGCAAATATCGTGTATATAGGTCAACACGCTTTTGACGGCTGTACAAATCTAACAGTAGTAGACTTTGAGGGTAATCCTGTGTCTACTCCAAGTGGAGCATATGCAGGTGTAAATAACGCTCAAGGTGAAAGTACTATGGCTTTGACCAGTATAGGTACAAGTGCTTTCTATAATTGTACATCTTTAAACGCAGTACATATAACCGACCTTAAAGCATGGGTAAGTATAAACTTCAGTAACGCACAGGCTAACCCATTATATGAAGCAGGTAATCTATATCTGAATGGTGAGGCACTAGTAGACTACACTATGCCTAGTGATATAACCAAGATACGAGCATACTCATTCTACAATTGCCAAAACATTACTGGTACTCTTACTCTTAGCGAAGGAGTGAATATAATAGGACTAAATGCATTTAGTAATTGTTCTAATATGTTGACCTTATCCTTACCAGAGAGTCTCTGGATAGTAGGTTACAACGCTCTAAGCGGATGTAGCAAACTAGTCCAAGTAGAGAATAAACCAAACCTATCTTTAAGTGGGCTACCAAACAACGCAGGACAATCTGTAGCTACTGACGCTAGTGAATTTACCAATTCTATTAGTACAGTAAATGATAAGTACATAATACTAACAGATACTACAGGAACCACAACAAATAAATACTTAGTAGGTCTAGTAGATACATCTATAACCGATGCTACAGATATACCAAATGATGTATCTTATATTTATCCAGATGCATTTAGTGCTAGTAGTAATCTAGATTTAGTATTACCTAGCGGTATTACAACGATATCCGATAAAGCATTTAATGGTATAGATCTAAAAAGTGTAGTAATTCCAGATACTGTAACTACTATAGGCGCTAACGCATTCCAAAATTGCACAAACTTAACTAGTATAACAATAGGAGATGGTGTAACAGATATAGGTGTTAGTGCATTTGCAAATTGTACAAACTTAACAAGCGTGACAATAGGACAAGGTGTAAAGAGTATAGGAAATTCAGCATTTAGTGGTTGTACAGGACTAACAGAGATAAACTATAATGCAATAAATTGTGAAGATTTATCTGCAAGCCCATTTTCTAATGTGGGACAAAATACAGAGGGGATAACGGTAAATATAGGAGCAAGTGTACAAAGAATACCAGCATGTTTATTTTATTCTGGCAACACAAATAACGCACCAAATATAAAAAGTGTCACAATAGGAGAAAGTGTAGCAAGCATAGGTGGTCAAGTGTTTTGGGGTTGTACAGCTTTAACTGAAATAAACTATAATGCAATAAATTGTGCGGATTTATCTTCTGGTAGTAGAGTATTCTTTCAGTCAGGACAAGCTACAGATGGTTTAACAGTAACTATAGGACCAAATGTACAAAGGATACCAGCATACTTATTTTATGAATCTGGTTCAAATTTTGCACCAAAGATAACAAGTGTAGTGTTTGAAGAAGTAAGTCATTGTGAAAGTATTGGTAATTATGCGTTTAGGAGCTGCTCAGGTTTAGCTAGAGTAGTGTTGCCTTCAAATGTACATTATTCTACATACTCATTCTCAGATAGTACAGTAATTGTAAATATTAGTGATCTAGAAACTGAGTATAACAATGCATACTATCGTGGCGTAGGGGATAATCCTTACCATACTCTAGTGATATCAAAAGATACTTCTATAACTAGTTGTCAAATACACCCTGATACAGTAGTAATAGCTGAAGAAGCATTTTATAATTGTAGGAATTTAGAAAGTGTCGTATTTGAGGGAAATAAATGCACAACTATAGGAGATTATGCTTTCTATTATTGTAGTAATTTAAATATAGAATTACCAAGCAGTTTAACGATTATAGGTGAAAATGCATTTAGATATTGTAATAGTATAACTAGCATTAAAATTCCTGAAAATGTAAGTAGTATAGGCGAATATGCTTTTTACAATTGTGAAGGGTTAACAAGTATAGAAATACCAGAAAATGTAACGAGTATAGGTCGTTCTGCATTTTTAGCTTGTTACGCCTTAACAGAAATTAAGTACAATGCAATAAATTGTAGCGATTTAGCTTCTGATAGTGCTATATTCCAAAGTTCAGGACGAGACACAAATGGAATTACAGTAACAATAGGAGCAAGTGTGCAAAGCATACCAGCTTATATATTTAATGGAGTGTCAAAGATAACTAGCGTAGTGTTTGAAGGGGAAAGTCAGTGTATAAGCATAGGGAATTATGCATTTAATGGGTGTTCAGCTTTAACCAGTATAAGTATTCCTGATAAAGTAATGAGTATAGGTGAAAATGCTTTCGGTAGTTGCTTTGGATTAACCAGCATAACAATCCCAGAAAGTGTAACAAGTATAGGTCGTAATGCATTCTATGATTGTACAGGATTAATAGAGATAAACTATAATGCAACGAATTGTGATGATCCAATTGATAGCATATTTATTTATGCAGGGAAAAATAATAGCGATGTTACGTTAACAATAGGGGCAAATGTTCAAAAGATTCCAGCATATTCGTTTTATAATTCAAGAATAACAAAGGTAGTGTTTGAGGATGGAAGTCAATGTACAAGTATAGGAAACTATGCATTTAGGAATTGTAGTAATTTAACTAGCATAAGTTTCCCTAATAGCTTAACTACCATTGGAGATTACGCTTTTGCTGATTGTAGTAACTTAAATGGCATCACTATTCCTAGCACTATAACCGATTTAGGTGCAGGTGCATTTGATGGGCTTACATATACAACAGAATATGATAATGCTTATTATTTAGGTGTGGGAGATAATCAATACTATATGCTACTCAAAGCAAAAAGTACCTCTATAGAAAGTTGCGAAATTAATTTACAAACAGTAGTTATTAATGCTAGTGCTTTTGAGGGATGTACATCGCTAAAAAATATTAGCATACCAGAAAATGTAAAAAGAATAGGTGCAAGAGCTTTCTATGGCTGTAGTGGGTTAATTGATATAACTATGCCAGAAAGTCTAACAAGTATAGGTGAGTGGGCTTTTTATAATTGTAGCAGTTTAACAAGTATTACAATACCTACTAGAGTAGCAAATATGGGAAATTATGCATTCTATAATTGTACAAAATTAACAACAATAAACTACAATGCGGTGGGTTGTAATGACCTAGCTAATAATAATAACGCTTTTAGATATGCAGGCAATTATGCAAGTGGCATAACAGTAAATATAGGAGCAAATGTTCAAAGAATTCCAGCATATTTATTTAATCCTTATAATAGCTCAAGTTACGCACCAAAGATAACAAATGTGAAATTTGCCGAAGGAAGCCAATGTGAAGAAATAGGAGATTATGCATTCTATTATTGTAGAAACTTAACAAGTGTAACATTACCAGTAGATACGATTTATAGTTCGACTTCATTTAGTAGTAGCACTTCAGTTGAGGGTGGGTTTATTCAAAGTGACGCTGACGCTATTGAATATGACAATGCCTATTATTTAGGTGTAAATGGCAATCCGTATCATACTTTAGTAAAAGCAGTAAGTACCGATATAACTACTTGCACTATACATGAAGATACTGTGGTAATAAGTGCTAATGCGTTTGAAAATTGTAGTAGTTTAACTAGTATAACAATTCCAGAAAATGTAGCAAATATAGGAAATTATGCTTTTAGAGGATGTACAGGTTTAACCGAGATAAACTACAATGCAACGAATTGTGAAGATTTAACATCTAATAGTTTCGTTTTCAATAATGCTGGTTCAACAGAAAATGGATTAGGTGTCACAATTGGTGCAAATGTAGAAAAGATTCCAGCGTATTTATTTAGAGGCATTTCAAAAATGACAGGTGTTTTGTTTGCGGAAGAAAGTCAGTGTGCAAGTATAGGGCTCCGTGCTTTCTATGGTTGTACTGGTTTAACAAGTATAACAATACCAAAAAGTGTAACAAATATAGGAGGACAGGCATTTTATAATGCTACAGCATTAACAGAGATAAACTATAATGCAACGAATTGTGCAGACTTGTCTTCTAACGCTGGAGCATTTTACAACGCAGGAAACATAGGAGGTGGGATACAATTAAATATAGGTAAAGGTGTGCAAAGAATACCAGCAAGTTTATTTGGTGTGCAACACTATGATAGCAACTTCGCACCCAAAATAACAAGTGTAACTTTTGAGGGTGAAAGTCAATGCGCAAGTATAGGCAATTATGCTTTCCAGTATTGTGATAGCTTAACGGATATAGTAATACCAGACAGTGTAACGAGTATCGGAAATTCTGCATTTTCTTATTGTATAGATTTACAAAGTGTAACAATAGGGCAAGGCGTAACAAATATAGACCATAATGCATTTAGTAACTGTACAAAATTAACTGAGATTCACTATAATGCAACTTATTACAATGACATATTATCTAATAATTACATTTTTATGCGCACTGGTTCAACAGAAAATGGATTAACTGTTACTATAGGTAAAAATGTACAAAGGATTCCATCATATCTATTTTATAGTTCAAATATTTCAAGCGTAGTATTTGCTGAGGGTAGTCAGTGTACAAGCATAGGAATTTCTGTGTTTGGTAATTGCTCTAGACTTACAGAAGTATATATTTCAAGTATAAGTGAATGGTTACAGATGCAGTTTGAGGGATCCACCTCAAACCCATTAGGTTATGCGAATAAACTTTATGTAAATAACCAATTAACTACAGAAATAACAATACCAGAAAATGTAACAAGTATAGGAAATTATGCGTTCTACAGTTTTACAAGCTTACAAAGTATAGCAATAGGTCAAGGTGTAACAAGCATAGGTAGCTACGCATTCTATAATTGTAATAATTTATCAACTATAACAATACCAGATAGTGTGACTAGTATAGGTAGTTATGCATTATCTAGTTGTACAGGCTTACAAAGTGTTACAATAGGACAAGGTGTTACAAATATAGAGAATAATGCATTTTATGGTTGTACAAGCCTATCAGAGATAAATTATAATGCAACAAATTGTGAAGATCTATCTTCTGATAATCAAGTATTCTATAATGTAGGACAAAGTACAGATGGCGTAACTGTAAATATAGGCGCAAATGTACATAGGATACCAGCATATCTATTTAATCCAAGCGACAATTCTAGCTATTCTCCTTATGTTTCAAGTGTAATATTTGATAACGGTAGTCAGTGTATCAGTATAGGTGACTATGCATTTGCTTATTCTAGTAGTTTATATGAAATAAATTTGCCAGATAGTTTGGTAAGCCTAGGTCATTACGCATTCTATAATTGTTATGTATTAACTGATATTACTATACCAGTTAATGTCAAAGCTATAGGTTATTGTACTTTCAGTAACTGTATAAATCTGATGTCTGTAACAGTTTCAAGTACATTAAAGTATATAGATTTCAATGCTTTTTACGGATGTGATGGATTGTCTGAAGTGGTTTATAATGGAACAGATGCAGAGTGGCAAGAATTAATAAACAATACAGAAAGTGGCAATGAAGACTTTATAGAGCACAACGGGACTATAAATCTTTATGATATGCAAGTAAATGCGTATAGTGTAGATGGTAGCACCAAGACAGCATTTGATAATAATTTTGAAGTAATTAAGGCTGATGGAACTGTGGTAACAGATAATATACAAGTCTATGCTGGTGAGCGTATAGGTGTTAAGTTGTTTACTGAAGTTATAAACGGTAAATATTATCAAGTAAGCTCCATCAAGTTAAAATTGAGTGATGGAAGCACACAAACCATCAATGCAAATATAATAAATGCTATATATGATGAGAGTGAAATGTTCTACTTCTTTGTACCAGTTACAGTAAGTGGTGCAGTTAGTCTAGAGCTAGAGTACACTCCATTCCAAATATTAAATATTGATTTAACTTCCAGTCAAGCAAGCTTTTTGACTTATATTTATAAGACTGGCGGCGGTACGATGTTTGAAACAATTCGTCTTAATCAAGAGAATTTATTTAAGTTGTGGAATGGCGAATATAGAGTAACTTTACCAGACTTTATAGGGACTATAAAATATGAAGATGGTTCAACAGCTGGGACTTTCACGACTACTTGTGATGGTACACAGATAATGATATACGTTGAAGGTGAAGATAATCCTAATGTTATCATAATATAAATAAAATCAAGATTTGCTTAAAAACAAATAAGCAAATCTTTTTTTATTTAATCATATTGGGCGGGGAGGGTGCATAGTATATAGCAAGTTTTATTAACGGAGGTTTGAATGAAACAGTTTGATGTATATGAAGACATTGCCGAGCGTACTAATGGTGATATTTATGTCGGTGTTGTCGGTCCGGTTAGATGTGGTAAGTCTACATTTATTACGAAATTTATGAATCTTTTAGTATTACCTAATATCACCAATAAATATAGTCTTGAGAGGGCTAAAGACGAGTTACCACAATCTGGCGATGGGAAAACTGTTATGACCACTCAGCCTAAGTTTGTGCCTAACGAGGCGGTTAAGATAAGTATAAAGGACAAAGTGGAATTGAATGTCCGAATGATTGACTGTGTTGGGTATATGGTGGCGGGGGCTCTTGGTGCTGAAGAAAATGACAGACCACGTTTAGTGAAGACACCTTGGAGTGACAAGGAGATGCCTTTTGAAGAGGCTGCGGAAGTAGGTACTTCTAAGGTAATAGAGGATCATAGTACGATAGCCATACTTATGACTACTGATGGGAGTATAACAGACATAGAGCGAGAAAATTATGTAAGTGCTGAGGAAAAGGTGGCTACTAAATTAACCAAAGCTAATAAACCTTTTGTAATAGTAGTGAATACCTTGTCTCCAAAAAGTGACAAGACCAAAGCTTTGGTAAACGAACTAGAACAAAAATACAATGCCCCTGTATTAGCACTTGACGTAGATAAACTGGATGAGGATGATATTGATGATATATTTGAAAAGATGCTTACTCAATTCCCACTTGTCAGCATAAAAGTTAAACTTCCTAACTGGCTACAAGCCTTGCCTTTTGACAATGCACTTATTCAAGAGATAATTACAGAAGTTAGCTCTATGGCTGATGGTGTCAAAAAGATAGGCGATTTTAAGAGCGATAATGTACTATTTATGGATAGTGACAAGTTTGAGCCTTTGGTAGTGCAAAATATTAAGATGGGTGAGGGCAAGATAATATTTGAAGTCGTACCTAAGCCACATCTATTTTACAGCGTGCTTAGCGAACAGTGCGGGACTGAGATTCAGGATGATTTCCATTTGATTAGTTATTTGAAACAATTAACTCACGCAAAGAGTGAATACGACAAACTAAAAGTAGCACTTGCCGAGGTGGAAGAGACTGGTTATGGAGTAGTTTATCCGAACTTAGATGAGATGAAACTCGAAGAGCCTCAAATTGTTAAGCAAGGTAATAGGTCGGGTATACGCTTGAGAGCGAGTGCACCGAGCTTACACATTATGAAAGTAGATGTTGAGACCGAAATCAATCCTATAGTTGGTAATGAGATGCAAAGTGAAGAGCTTGTAAAGGATTTGTTGAATGAATATGAGTCTAATCCTTTGGGCCTATGGCAGACCAATATGTTTGGTAAGTCATTGCATCAATTAGTTAAAGAGGGATTGACTGGCAAGTTAAATGCTATGCCTGTAGATGTGCAACGCAAAATGCGTAAGACCTTGACTAGAGTAATAAACGAGGGCAAGGGCGGAGTAATCTGTATACTACTTTAAAAATATAGTTAAAAGAGTAAAATCTTTTAACTTTTTTTTGTTCTATGATGGGATATTTTTTAAGTTTTTCATTCTTGCATAACGCATACTATTATGTTATAATAAACATTATATATGTAAAAAGGAGGCTACAAGTATGTTTGTTGATTACGCTGTAATTACTATCAAGGCAGGTAATGGGGGTGACGGTTCGGCACATTTTTTGAGAGATGCACACCATATTGCTGGCGGTCCTGATGGCGGTAATGGTGGTAAGGGCGGTGATGTGTATTTTGTAGCCGACCCTCAAAAGAGTAACTTGGTGGATTTTTATTATACCAAAAAGTTTGTTGCTGGTAATGGCGGTAATGGTGGCGGGCAAAATTGCAATGGTAAGCGTGGTGAGGATCTAATCATCAAAGTGCCTAGAGGTACTGTAATAAAAGACAAACAAGGTAATGTAATTGCTGATATTATAGGTGATGAGCCTGTACGTGTGTTGCGTGGTGGTAAAGGTGGTAGAGGTAATACGTTTTATGCTACTGCTACAAGACAAACACCAAATTTTGCACAAACTGGTGAGTTGGTCAAAGCTTATAAGGTCGTGCTTGAGTTAAAACTAATTGCTGATGTAGGCTTGGTTGGATTGCCTAATGTCGGAAAATCTACTGTATTAAGCTCGGTAAGTAATGCAAAGCCAAAGATAGCGAATTATCATTTTACTACACTTGACCCAAATGTAGGTGTAGTCAAGTACAAAGACAAGGCTTTTGTTGTAGCAGACATTCCTGGGCTTATTGAGGGAGCTAGTGAGGGGGCTGGTCTTGGGCATAAGTTTTTAAGGCATATTGAACGTACTAGGATGCTAGTACACGTGGTGGATATTAGCGGTATTGAGGGAACTGACCCTGTGGCTAGTTTTAAGTTAATAAATGAGGAATTAAGAAAGTATAGTGATAAACTAGCTTCAAAAAAGATGATTATTGCTCTAAATAAATGTGATTTGTTACCACCAGAGAGTACGGCTATAGATGATTTTAGGCGTCAATTTCCTGATTATACGATAGTGCCAATAAGTGCCGCTACTATGAAAGGTGTTGAAGACCTTATTATTGAAATACTAAAGGTATTAAATACTTTACCAGTTGAAATAGAGCACGAAGAAGGCGGTTTTGTTCTGGATGAGCGAGACGTCACTAGTCTTAATGTAGAGCTTAATGAGGACGGCGTATACGTGGTGAGTGGCGGTAAAATTGATGAGCTAGTTCGGGGTATAGTGCTGACCGATACTCAAAGCTTTGCTTATTTTCAAAAACGCCTTAAAAAAGACGGTATTATAGATAAACTCAAAGAAGCGGGAGCTAAAGAAGGCGACGATGTTATGATAAATAATATTATGTTCACTATGGTTGATTAGGAGGGAGTATGATTACTACTAAAGAACGCAGTAAATTAAAATCTATCAGTATGAATATGCAAGATGGGGTTATTGTCGGTAAGGATGGGTTAACGGATAACGTAGTCACAAGCGTTGAAAAGTTACTAGAAGCTAAGGAGATTGTTAAGGTAAAGGTCTTAAACAATTCTGACATTACCCCAAGAGAACTTTGTGGTAAGCTGTGTGAGGCTTTAAGAGCCGAACCTGTGCTAGTTATAGGCAACAAGGCTGTAATTTATAGACGCAGACAGTCCGATGATAAACCTCATTTGTTAGACTGATTGTAAATAGAAAAAATAGACTCTTCATAGTCTATTTTTTTATGGGTTAACTATTAAATTTTTCCATTACTTTCATTGCTATTGAATTATCAACCAAATCAGAAAAAGCAACTTTTGCGTCCAAATATCCCGCATCTACCATAATAGTTTGTAATTTATCTAGTGCGTTAGCATTCATAACTGGAGTATTATTCCACGCGTCAATCATCTTGTAGCTTTCTACTGCTTTCTTTATAGATTCTAGACTAGTGCCTGCAAAGGATGGTTCTAGGGCTTTCGCTACGTCATCAAGCGAATTGTTCATTATATAGTAGTAGCCTTTCATTACGGCGGTTAAGAATTTTTCAATTTTTTCTTGGTTATTTTTTAAATAATCTTCTTTTGCCATAAAAGCAGTATATGGGATTTCACCACTTGCTTGACCTACACTAGCTACAATATAGCCTTTTTCAAGTGCTTCATATTCACTAGCTGTTGGTTCAAACATTGTACAATATGAATCAGTACTTGCTTCAAAAGCAGCAGTTACCATATTAAACGCATGCTCTAGATTTAGCTTGGTGTCTACATTGCCACCGATTTCATCACCAGGCTTCAGACCATTTTGCTCTAATACATATTGAAGTACCATAGCAGGAACTCCGCCTCGACGTCCACCTATAATTTCCTTACCTTTAAGATCTGACCATTCAAAGTCTGGGTCAGGTGTCTTACTCATTAGGAATGAACCGTCACGCTTAGTTAGCTGACCAAATATTACAGGGGAGTTTTGAGCACCTTCAGATACCACATATATCGCAGCTTCTGGTCCCATAAGACCTATATCTGCCTCATTGCTAAGTATCGCCGCCATAGATTTATCTGCACCACCACCATTAGTAAGTTCGACGGTGAGCCCCTCTTCTTCAAAGTAATCATTGTTTATTGCTACATATAATGGAGCATAAAATATACTATGTGTAACTTCATTTAATCTTATTACATTCGAGGAGGTTGTTCCACACCCTGCGAGCATAAAAGATAGTGATAATACTAATGCACAAACAAATATGCTAAGTTTTTTCATTTAATTCTCCTTTTGTATATAGTTACAAAATATTCTATTCATTAAATTTTATATTTGTTAAAAATTTATAGAAAAGGCTTGAAATTTGCAACTTTGTTTGCTATAATTTTAATAACTAGATTTAAAAAGGTTGGCGTGATTTATGAATTTTGATACAATTTATTTATTAGCAGACTTGGCAGATTGGTTTGCAAACCCTTTGGCTGTACTTGGCGTAGTGCTTGCGGCTATTGGTTTGGCTACCGCATTTATTGCTAAGCGTATTACGAAAGCTGTTCGTCATACAGATAATATTGATACCTCAGATAAGTTATATGTAGGTATTTGCTTGTTTGGCTTGGTGATGATTTTGGTGGCCTTGGTTTTGGTGGCTGTGGCTTCATCACAATTGCCTGAAGTATAAAAGATTACGCATTTTAATGCGTATTTTTTTTGTTTTTTATGATTAATTGGTGTATAATAACAATATGAATGATAAGATTAGAGAAAAATTAAAAAATATGCCTTTAAAGCCAGGCGTCTATATTATGAAAGACATAAATGGTAATGTCATCTATGTTGGTAAGGCCAAAAGACTAAAAAATCGTGTAAGCAGTTATTTTAACGGTAGTGCCAAGCATACTAAAGTTTTGTCCTTAGTGGAGCATATTACAGATTTGGATTATATTATTTGTGATACTGAGTACGATGCACTAGCGCTTGAAAGCAATTTGATAAAAAAATATATGCCTTTTTATAACATTCTATTAAAAGACGGTAAGGCTTACCCTTACATAAGGGTAGACGTGAAATCTCCTTATGGCAAAGTAGAAGTAGTTCGAAAAGTAGCAAATGATGGAGCTAAGTATTTTGGACCTTATGTGGAAGGTGTGAGGGCTAGAGAGCTTTTGGAACTTATCAATAATACTTTTTTATTGCCTAACTGTAATCATAAACTAAGTGTTGATAAGCCTATTAAACCTTGTATAAATTATAGTATGGGGTTGTGCGTCGCACCTTGTGCGCATTATGTGACGCCTCTTGAGTATAAGCAAAGACTAGATAAGGTAATTGATTTTTTAAATGGCAACGATAGTGCTATAGAAGAAGAATTAAGATCACAGATGGATGAAGCTGTCCAAAAGGAAGATTTTGAGAGGGCAATTAAGCTAAGAGATTATTTAAAAGTTGTGAGTAAATTAAATAGCAAGGTGATAGCTCAGTTGCCTAAGACTTTAAGTGCGGACATTATTGCATATATAAGTAATGGTATCAATAATAGTATTGCGATAGGGTCGATTAGGGCTGGTAAGCTATTAGGTATATTCACGCAGTCTACTGACCTTATGGATGATAATATGCTAGAGGATTTTGTGGTGCATTACTATTCAGATAGACTTATACCGAGTGAAATATATATAAATAGACCTATTTCACAAGAGGTGGCTAAATATCTTGGTACTTTGGCTAACCATAAAGTAGAAATATACGAGCCTCAAAAAGGTGTAAAAAAAGCGCTTTTAGATATGGCTATAAAAAATGCTAACCAACACTTCATAAAGTCTAGTGATAGGTCGACTATTGTCTACAATAAGACTTTAGGTGCTGTGTATAGCTTGCAAGAAGAGTTGCATTTACCAAAGCCACCTATGAGGATAGAATGTTATGATATTTCGCATATAAGTGGTACTTATAAAGTGGGTTCTATGGTGGTGTTTATAGGCGGACAACCAGCCAAAAATCATTATAGGAAGTTTAAAATCAAAGAAGTAGAGGGAAATAACGACTTTGAGAGCTTAAAAGAGGTCTTAAAGCGACGACTGGGTAATATAATTGAGGGGAACGATGATGTGAGTCTTGGTGCGGTGCCTGACCTTATGGTAATTGATGGCGGTAAAGGGCAACTTAGTAGTGTAATGGAAATATTTGAATCACTTAATAATCCTATCACTAATCAGATAAAAGTAGTGTCATTAGCTAAGCGTATTGAAGAGGTGTTTACACCGCATAATAGTGAGCCTATTATATTAGACCATCATCATTACTCACTGAAATTACTTCAAAAAATTCGTGACGAGGCACATAGGTTTGCTATAACGTTTCACCGCTCTTTAAGAGGAAAAGGGATGATAGTAAGTGTGTTAGATGATATAGAAGGAGTGGGCGAGAAGAGAAAGCTGGCATTGATTAAGCATTTTAAGTCGTTAGAAAATATGAAAAATGCGTCACTTGCAGAATTAGAAAGCGTAGAGGGCATAAATAAAAAAGTCGCTTTAAGCATATATAACGCATTGCATTAAAAGCTACCAGTAATGGTAGCTTTTTAGTTTAAATAACATTTAGTATTTTTTAGTCAAAAATGATGGTTTTAATAATTGTATAATATTTAATTGTGTTTAGAAGAAAATACTTGATTTTAGTTTTAATATATGTTAGACTAATAAAGTTATAGAGAGGTGTCTGAGTGGTCTATGGTGCTGCCTTGGAAAGGCAGTGTTGTGTTGAGCAACCGCAGGTTCGAATCCTGTCCTCTCTGCCAACAATAAAAATCCTCCCAAAATTTGGGGGATTTCTTTTATTTTAGGTGCAATTTAGGTGCAATTAGCTACATTTATTTTATATTATAAATGGAAATAACATTTTAATAAGTTAATTGTGAGCGTAGTCGTTTAGAGTTATTATTTGAATGTATTTGACATTGACCTAAAATTTGTTATACTAAAATTAATTGTTAGGTGTTAGGGGCGAGTAAATGAAAAAGAGTAAAGTTGCAAGTCTTTTAGTTTGTATTATATTTGCTGTCTGTTGTTTTACTGGATGTGGACAAGATACTACGTATAAAGTAAAAGACTTAAATGTGTCTTCTGCCGTGCTTAATGGTATGAAAGTGTATACATATGATGAGATAAAAAATCAGAAGGTTACGATAAGGCAACCTGTAATGGAAGTGTTAGAGCGGGGCTTAAGTAGGACTGAGCCTCAAGTTATGTTGGATACATTTACATTACCTAATACTGACGTTTCTGTTACTTTTTCCGATTATCCTGGTCAAGGGCATTCGGTCAGTATGACTAATTTTGAAAAATATATGTTATTAAGGCAAGCGACATATAATAGAGACAATGCACAAGCAATGGCGGAAAATGGAACACTCAAAAAACATCCGGCTGCCGATATGCAATATGGTGCAGTACCAGTTGCAAATAATGCAGTCAAAAAACGCATCATTACAGATCCTGACTATAAAAATTCTTATCTTACAACGGGGTTGTATTTACCAGCTGGAGAGATAGCGACTGTTACTATTAGTGGTTTAAAAAATGGTGAAAGCATTCAATTAACTACGCAGTTACAACAATCTTTAGCTTGGGTAGCTGGAGGTTATTCGAATGAGTCTCAGTACTTTACGGCAATGGATAATCTTATAATACAGGAGTCTCAGTCTGAAAATCCTAATTATAATAGTTTGGATATAAAATTGCACTCACAGTATTCAAGACAAAATACTGAAATACCTGTCTTAGGTGTAACATTTACTTTTACTGAAAATAAGACATACAAGATAGGCAGTGCTTTTGGCGGACAACTACATATTGCTAGTACGAATGCATCTACCCCAGTTAAAATGGAAATAACTGGTTGTGTAGAGACGCCTCATTTTATACTAGGTGTGACAAGCCCCGAATATTTTGAAGAGTATTTACGAGAAGCTCCAGGTGTGATGTGTACTTTGGACACAGAGAATGGTCAATTAGTCGGTCCAGCTAGCTATATGAGGCAGACGGATGATATTTTGAAAGTAGCATATATGTGGCATTCTAATTTTGCAATTGATGTTTCTTTTAATGGGCGAGCTTATAACTACGCAAATATTTTGAAATTTGACCGTCATGTGCCAGCCGGCAGTGCTGTAGCTCTCAATGCATACGTATCTGCTATGCCTGATGGTTGGTTGGGTTCGTGCTTGAACTTTGAAAATTTTAAAAAATACGGCAATTGGGGTACATTACACGAATTAGGACATATGCACGATAATGCTTATGGTATGACATGGGGTATGGCTAGTAATCAAGAGGGCGAAGTCCGTAATAATGTATTGACAGTCTTAAATTATCTATTAACTTGTGATATGGACCCTAGAATTACTAATATTGAACATGGCGAATCAATGCATCCATTTACAGCACTTCAAAGTATGCTAAATATATCTAATAAGACAGATTATGCTAATTTAGGCTATTTTGAATGTGTGTCACTATATGCTAATATTATGCATCAATTGTCACCTGAAAAATTTGTGGAATTATTGTATTCATATTCAGATACTAAAAGGTACGTAAGCAATTCACGAGCCGATTTTGCCTATAGGCTTAGTGTAGTATATGGCTTAGATTTTCGTCCTTTCCTTAATGAAATGTATTATGCAAATGTAACTACAGATATGTTTACTGAAGAGCAATTGCTGAATATGGACAAGCTAGATGAATTTTGGCCTATAGCTTGTTATTATGCGAATGGCGTGGGGAGTAGTGAGACCGCAAGTAAACATAAAGTAGATTTAAAGGCAGAGACAACTTTTGATTTTGCTAATATGATTATTTGTCCTAAGGATTTTAGTATAGTAGAAATTACGGATGCAAAATATGGATCTATAAAAAAGGTGAATGATACTGAAGTGGTTTATACTCCGCCAACTGGAAGTTATGAAACGGATGAGTTTTCTGTAATTTGTCAGATAGAAGACGGACTTAAAATAGAGCTTCCTATCCGTTTGCAATTAACCACAAATGGTGAGTCTGCTTTGGATTTGGGTGATAAACCTATGTTTGTTGCTAGTATAAAAAATTTTACAAGTAAAAACATTATTGATAAATCAAAATGGAATGTTATTGAAGCTCCAATTCCTGAGACCGCTAATACTGATCCTAATGTGCTAATTGATGGTAGTGCGTCTACTTATTATCATACTAAATATACTGGTGGGACAAAGACTCCAATGCCTCATAATTTTGTGATTGATATGGGGCAAGTTAACAAAATTGACTTCTTCCAAGTAGATGTGAGAAATAATGCAAATAGTTTTGTAAATGATTACGAATTGTATGCATCTATAGGTGGCGAGGAGTATGATTTGATTTCGTCGGGTACGCTTAACTACAATGGCACAACTGCATTAATTAATTTCAACATCACTGAAGCAAGATATTTAAAATTTGTGGCTGTATCTGCTACAGGGGGAACGTTTACTGTAATTTCTGAGTTTACGACAGGTTTATCAGCCGAAGTGCAAAAAGTCGTAGCACCAAATGCTGAAGAAAATTTTTATAATGGGTTTGAGACATCAAATCAAGGTGGCGGGCTTGTATCCACTACTAAAGACAGCGTGCTTGTAATGTCTTTTGAAGGTGAACAATTTGCTTTGTTTGCTAATACCTCTCAAAACTCGGGTAAAATAGCTGTCTACATAGACGGTGAGTTGGGGGATATAATAGATTTAAAGGATGAACTATCTTTATCTACTTTAGTCTATAAATCTAAGTTGCTAGAAGATAGACCACATACTGTAGAAATTAAGACATTAGATAACTCGGAGGTGCATTTAGGTTATATGACAATAGGTTATGAAGCTACACTACTCAATTCTGCAAATATATATAAAGAACAAGCTTTGACTATAGCACTTGTGATATTTTGTGTGCTATTTGTAATACTTTTAACATTTATTATTTTATACTTTAAGTTTCCAAAATTTAGATTAAGTGTTAATAAGTTGTTTAGTATAGACAATCAAGTTGCTGTACAAAATGCTGATAATAGTAAAATAGACGATGCAGATAAAAAGAGCTTGAGTAGTACAAAAAAATCTAAAACGACGAAGAAAAAATCATCAACTAATGACAAAAAATAGGCATTTGAAATTTAAGTTGTGAATGTACATATTAAATACCATTTTTTGTTTGACATTGTTTTGACAATTTATTATAATTATCTTGAAATGCTTAAAAGGAGATATTTATGGAAGAAAATTTTAGAATGCCTTTGATAGGCGATGATGCACCAGCATTTACTGCGGTTACTACTCAAGGAGAGATAAACTTCCCTCAAGATTATAAGGGTAAGTGGGTAATACTATTTTCACACCCAGCTGACTTTACGCCTGTTTGTACTACAGAGTTTATGACTTTTGCGACTATGATGGATGAGTTTAAAGCACTCAATACCGAACTAATTGGATTAAGTGTTGACTCTCTTTATTCGCATATTGCTTGGCTTAGAAAGATTCAAGAAATTGAGTGGAAGGGAATGAAGAATGTTGAAGTTAAATTCCCTTTGATTGAAGACGTTAAGATGGAAATAGCAAATAAGTATGGTATGATTCAACCTGGACAATCTACCACTCAAGCTGTTAGAGCAGTCTTTGTTATAGATCCTAAAGCTAAGATTAGAGCTATTTTGTATTATCCACTTTCTACAGGACGTAACTTTGATGAGATTAAACGACTTATCATTGCTCTTCAAAAAGCTGACAGTGATGCTATAGCTACACCAGCAGACTGGAGACCAGGGGATGACGTGATTATTCCGACAGCAGGTTCTTGTGGAGTGGCAAAAGAAAGAGTCGAAAGTAAAGATCCAGATCAATATTGTTTAGATTGGTTTATATGCTTTAAGCGTGAGAAAAAATAGGCTATAGCCTATTTTTTTTATACCATATAAAAAAGACAAACATCATATGATTTTTGTTTGTCTTTTTGTCTATATCAAAACTTATTTTGTTTCATTTGTCTCTATAGTTGTTGCGCTTGAAGCTTTTTTAGATTGTGATATCATTATTAGGTTAAGAAATAATCAGGATATGTTTTATCTTTATAGCGTTCTATCTTGTGAAGACATTTTGTGTTGGATTGATTTTTCTATTATTTTATTATTTTCTCTATTTTTTATCAAAGTGTTTATTATACTTTGATAGTTTGTTACATAATCTTCAATTAACTTTTCTTTTGGAGGTAAGTCAAAATTTTTGAGTGTATCTTCAAGTGTCCATTCTGTATCATTAATTAAAAGTTGTTTATATTCTTTAATTGTTTCTTCCGAATTTGTTTGAAATTGTTTAAGTATATTTAGTGCTATTATTTGTGGTAGCAAATATCTTGCTTCATACATATTTGAAAAGTTGTGTGTCTCAATCCTACGAATGCAACGTTCCAAAATATTGGTGTTGTTTAAATACAAATCACTATAATTTTTAATAATATTATCTATTGTTTCTTCACCAGTTATTGCTTTAATAATCAATCCATCAAGTAAAGCTTCTCGAGCTTTTAATACATTCAAAACTTGAGCGTTTAGTGCGTTTTCATTAAAGTTTTTAGCTAGTGTTGGCATGGCGGTGGAGAGGTAGTAGTTTGATATAGCATCTATGATTAATGTAGGTACCTCTGTCATCCTTTTATCTTTTAGTGGTTTGCATTCAATAAACGATAGACTAAGAGAATGACAATATTCGTGTATTGCGTTTGAGATGTCGCCTATTCGACCTTCTATATTTACAAATATTTTACGCTGAAATTCACCATTTTCTAATCTTCGAGAAGAGCAGTAGGAGCGAGCATTAGGATCTCCGTGATTGTCGGTCGAGAAATATTCTCTATTCTTAGCTATTATATCGCCTAAGCTTATATGGGTTGGTGCTAGTTTATCCAAAAAGTCATAAAACTCAACAACATTTTTTTCAATTTGTTCTATTGTAAAAGGTTTAGATAAATAAATTAAGTCTTGATCAACGTGTATGTCGTTAATATTCAGTTTGGCTATCTTTTCAGCAATGAATAGTTCTTCTTCAAAATAAGGGTTATTAATTCTACATTTTTTGCAATGCTCTTTAAATTCTTTATCTTGCATTATTTTTTTTATTTTTGATGTTAATGATATTGTTTGATTAGGCATTATATTCTCCTTTTTATTAATTATAACATATTCTTGTATGAAAAACTATCTTTATATTTTTTCAGATAAGAAATTTAGAAAAATAATGATTGCATAATATACTTAAATAGCAGAACCAAAGTGTATATAAATTTAATAAAAAATGCTTGACAAGCGTAAATAAATTTGATATGCTTAAAACATAATCATAATTAATGGAGAGTTGGCTGAGCGGTCGAAAGCGGCGGTCTTGAAAACCGTTGAAGTGAAAGCTTCCTGGGGTTCGAATCCCTAACTCTCCGCCAGATAAAAGCACCATTTATGGTGCTTTTAATGTATATTTACTTGATTTTATTTAAAGAATAATGTACACTTAAAGTTGTGAAATTTTTACAAAAAGAATAAAGAGGTATTTGGAATGCTAGATAAAAAATACAACTTCTTAGACAAAGAAGCAAAATGGCAAGATTATTGGTTTGACAATGACATATATAAGTTTGAAAATGGAAGCAAGAAAAAGATTTTTGCAATAGACACCCCACCTCCTACAGCAAATGGGAAAATACATATGGGGCATTTATCATCTTATATACACATAGAAACAATAGCACGACACCATAGAATGAAAGGCGAAAATGTATATTTCCCTTTTGGCTTTGATGATAACGGACTACCTACTGAAAGGTATGTGGAAAAGATCATAAAGAAAAAAGCTTATGAACTTCCAAGAGCAACTTTTATAAATATATGCTTGAACGAAATTAAAACACTGGAAGATGAGTTTTTTGATTTATACAAAAAAGCAGGATTTAGTTGTAATCTAAAAACTCACTATTCATCTATCGGTCCAAGAGCTCAAAAGATTTCTCAAGAGTCTTTTTTCGACCTATATAACAAAGGCTACATTTATCACCAAGAAGCACCAGCACTTTGGTGTACAGAATGCCAAACAGCTTGTGCCCAGTCAGAGTTAGAAGATAAAGACATAGAAAGCACCTTTAACTATATAAAATTTTATATTTCTGGGACGGATGATTATGTTACTGTCGCAACTACAAGACCAGAAATGCTTTGTGGCGTTGTATGTGTATTTATTAACCCAAACGATGAGAAAAATAAGCATTTATTATCTAAAAAATTAGTTGTTCCATATTTTGGCTATGAAGTTGAAGTGCTTGCAGATGAGTTGGTTGACCCAGAAAAAGGTTCGGGCGTCGTTATGTGCTGTACCTTTGGAGATACAACCGACAAAGAGTGGCAAAGAAAACACAATTTGCAAATCAAAAAGTGCTTTACAGACGACGGTAGAATGACCGAACTTGCAAAAGAATTTGCTGGCTTAAAAACGCTTGACGCAAGAGAGCAGGTCATTGCTAAGCTAAAAGAAAATGATTTGCTAATTAAGCAAGAAAAAATCGTCCATGCGGTGTCTACACACGATAGATGTGGAACACCTGTTGAAATTGCAGTTAAAAAACAATGGTTTATTGATGTGTTAAGCCACAAGCAAGAGCTTTATGATGCTGGACTTAAATTAAATTGGCATCCTAAAAGTATGCGTGCAAGATATCTAAATTGGGTAGAAAATTTGGCATGGAACTGGTGTATTTCAAGGCAAAGATATTTTGGCGTTCCTTTCCCAGTGTGGTATTGCAAAAATTGTGGGAAAGTGGTGATTGCAGACAAAAAAGATTTGCCGGTTGATCCACTAACTAGTAGCCCAAACCACCCTTGTGAGTGTGGCTGTAACGAATTTGTGCCTGAAAATGATGTTATGGACACTTGGGCAACATCTAGTCTCACTCCACAAATATGCACAGATTTGGTGACAGGAAAGGGGCTAGACGATACAATGATTCCAATGGATTTAAGACCAAATGCCCACGACAACATTAGGGTCTGGGATTTTTACACCATCACCAAAAGCTTATATCACTTTAACAAGTTGCCTTGGACCGATTTGATGATTTCTGGATATGTAACAAGTGAGGATGGTTCTAAGCTAGCAAAATCAAAAGCAAATAGCCAAAATTCTCCTCAGGAAATCATTAAAACATATTCAGCTGATGTAACTAGATATTGGGCAAGTAATTTAACACTTGGAAAAGATACCGCTTTTTCATTTGTGGAATTTGAAAATGGCAAAAAATTAGTAAACAAATTGTGGAATGTTAGCAAATTTGTTTTATCATTCTTAGAGGACTATACACCTAAAAAAGTTAATTTAGAAGTGGTGGATAAGTGGATTTTAGAAAAATATAAAGATTTGTACACAAAATTTATTAAAAATCTAGACAATTACGAGATAGCTTTGGCAATAAATGAACTTGAAAGTTTCTTTTGGAATTTTTGCGATAACTATGTAGAAATAGTAAAAAGAAGATTATATAATCCAGACATCTATGGGGAAGAAAAATGCAACTCAGCAAAATATACTTGCTATTATATTTTGCTTGGCGTGTTGAAGATGTTTTCGATTGTTTTACCACACATCACAGAAGAAATTTATATGGATTACTATGCCGAAAAAGAAAACCAAAAATCTATTCACATTTCAAATTACTTAGATTTGGGAAGTGATGTAGACCAAAGCATCATTGCAAAAGGTGATAAAATAATAGACATTGTTTCTCAAGTAAGACAATTTAAGTCTGTGAACAAAGTATCATTAAAAACTTTTATTAAAGATATCACAATTTCTTCAAATATCAATTCTTTCATTAAAGAGGCAGAAGTAGATATTAAAGCTGTTTGCTCTGTAAACAACATCATCTATGAAGACAGTCAAGACTTTAATGTAAAAATTGGCGAACTAATTCCAGAAGATAAGTAACCTTTTAAGTACAGGTTGCTTTTGATGGAGTTAGACTAAAAACTAGTTTTAGTTTGTGTAATTTGAAAATAACAAAAAAGAACACTATTAAAAATTTTAGTGCTCTTTTTCTTTTATACAGCTGGTTTAAAGGGAGATTAATTAAAAATTATACCACTGTGTGTACATTAAAATAAAAAGCCATAAACCACATATGACTCTTTATTTCCTAATTTCCCTTGAACATATTGATACTGAAAACAATAGATTACTATCATTGGATTTTTGCGCTGTTACCTGCGGACATTTTTACGCTATTGAATGCGAAAGAATGCAGACACTTTGGTGGCTTTAAGATGATATTTCAAAGTGCGTTTCGATATGCTTACCATTCATCTGTTTAGGACAGTGTAACGCCTTTACAATGGTTTTACAAGGGCAGTAATATATCAGTTAACCAAAATAATGAACTTACATTAAATATTGTTTATGATAAAAATTGGCTGGATTATTTTGGAACAAAGCCAAGTAGCAGTTTCCGAAAGATTTATCTTCAAATTCCTAATAACATGTTAAATAGTATTCAAATATCTACAACAAATGAAAAAATAAAATTAAACAATATCTCGGTCAAAGAGACAATTATAATAAATTCAAATGGTGGGGATGTGGAATTTGATAGTCTTTATGTTGGTAAAAAAATTAATATAACCGCAAAAAATGGAAATATAACAGGTAGTCTTATAGGTGATATAAATGAATTTTCAATATCTTGCACTATAAAGAAAGGTGATTGTAATTTACCGATAAATAAAGAGGATGGAAGTAAATCAATTAATGCCGATTGCAACAATGGGAATATAAATATTGATTTTATAAAATAAATGGATCTAAGATACACGAAAGACGTTACTATGAGTAAAAGTTATTAGTTTAGGATTGGATCAACAATTGTACGCACCTAAAGTAATTAGGTGC
Organism: uncultured Clostridia bacterium; assembly: GCA_944349765.1. GTDB lineage: Bacteria > Bacillota > Clostridia > Christensenellales > UBA1242 > CALVNN01. Next base: position 39,523 of record CALVNN010000003.1, read on the forward strand.
GTATTTTTTTATTTGTTTTTTATAAATTCTATTAAGTTTTTCTTTTTGCTTGCGGGTAGTGATTGTATAAGATTTTCAAGTTCTTTGTCTACATTGTAATCGTATATATTTGCACTAAAAAATCTCTCAATAGGGAAATTGCAAACTTCTAAAATTTGTATAAGCTTCTCAACAGTCAAAACAATTCTTCCACTTTCAATTTGAGCAATATACTGTGGACTTTTCCCAATAAGTTCGCTTAATTTTCTAGCCGAAAGGTTAGCAGTATTTCTTACATAACCAACTCTTGTCAAAATTTCTTTAATATCCATTTTTACCTCTGTGATTTATTTTGTTATCTGTGTTAATAAGGCTATATCATTGAAATAATCATTTTTATAACTTCAATTAAATTATAAATGAATAAACTAAATTATTTAAAATTGATATACATAAATAATTGACAAATTAATAAAAATGAATACGCAGAAACATAAATTTATGTTATAATGAAGTTTGAGAGTATTCTTTTTGGATACTAAAAGGGATTTTGAGTATGGAAACACATAAAAAATTAAAAACTGCTTTTGCTGGACACAGCCATTTTTCACTAAATACAGATGAAGCAAAAAAAAGATTAATAAAAGCTATAAGGGAAGAAATAGATAATGGATGCCTTTCATTTACCATGGGAACTTATGGAGATTTTGATACCTTATCACTTAATGTGTGTAGGGAACTAAGGAAGGAGTATAGTGACATAGAGATCGAGGTAGTGATAACAAGTTTGCACAAAATAAAAAAATTTGTGGAAAAAGATGGTACAGGGACGTTTACGCCATATGAGGATGTTAAAACAATAATGTACTACATAGAAGATGAATATTTTATGAATCGAATTATTTCTAGTAACCAACAAATGATAAACAACTGTGATACATTAATTTGTTATATTAACCCAAAACGCTACAAAAGTGGTGCAAAAAAGACATTGAATTATGCTAAAAAGAAAGGACTAAAAATAGTAAATTTGTTTAAGCCAGAGGATGAGCCTTTTTATCTTATGAGTATTGAGGAAAAGGAAAAAGCATTGAAAGACTATATAAAAAATAACAATTCGAATGTAGATTTTAAATTGTAAATATTTTAAATTAATACTTTATAAAAATTTATTAAGCTAATTTATGGATTTCATAGAGTTTATAATTTGCTTGCGTGCGTTGTAAGCATATGTTACAATAGGCTTAACGATAAGGAGGGTATATGAAAGAGATAACTACACGATACATTGATGATTTTATGGATAGATTTCCTGAACTAGTATACTTAAGACAGCCTATAATAGAAGCGGTTAATCTGATTGTCGGGCTAGGCAAGCAAAACAAAATGCTTATTTGCGGAAATGGTGGTAGTGCTGCTGACTCCGAGCATATTGCTGGGGAATTATTGAAAGCTTTTACGTTAAAGCGAAAGGTCGATGATGAGTTGTATGCAAAACTAACTGATAAGTATGGAGAGGAAGGGGGCTTTATAGCTGACAATCTTCAAAAAGCAGTCAAAGCTATACCTTTAACTTCGTTTTGTGCTTATAACACCGCTTTTTTAAATGATAACAATGAAAAATTGATGTTTGCACAACTTGTAAATGCTCTTGGGGTAGAGGGGGATATACTACTTGCAATTTCTACAAGTGGCAATTCAAAAAATGTAGTATATGCTAGCAAACTAGCAAAAGTACTAGGAATTAAAGTCATAGCTCTTACAGGTGAAAAAGGTGGGGCATTAAAGGACATTGCCGATGTACTAATAAACGTACCAAGCAACATAGTCTATAGAATACAAGAGTATCATTTGCCAGTATACCATTTGATATGTTTATGTGTTGAAAGTGAATTGTTTGATAATTAAAGAAAAAAGCACTCGACTTGAATAACGAGTGCTTTTATGTTAGTTGGCACTATTAACCAAAACGGTTAATTTTGATACTTTTCTAGCTGCGTTATTAGCGTGAAGTACACCTTTACTGCAAGCAGAATCTATCAAAGCTATCACTTCAGGAAGAAGATTTTTAGCAGACTCAACTTCACCATTAGCTACCAAAGTCTTAACTTTTTTGCTCATAGTAGCAATTTGGCTTTTTATCATTTTGTTCTCAAGAGTTTTCTTAGAAGTAACATCAACTCTCTTGATTGCAGATTTGATATTAGGCATTTTGTTCTCCTTATGTATTTTTTAATTTTATATACTTGAGTAGTCTATCATATTTAATACAAAAATGCAATATTTTTTTATACTTTTGCACACAATAAATTTGAAAATTTTATTTAGGGGAGTTTAAAATGGCATTTTATACAGATTTGGCGTGTGAAAAATGTACAGATAAGTTGGCAAAATTAAATGATAAATTAAAATATGGTTGTGAAGAGATAGTAGTTAATATTAATTCACTAAAAAAACAAGAAAAGTATGGACTATATAAGGGCAATTATTATTTCCTAGGCTGTCCTAATCTAAATTTATTAGCCCCCATAGTAAGTGATTATATAGTAGAGCAAGTAGCTAATTACTTAAAATTAGAATTGAAGAAAAAGCTTAAAAAGCAAACAGGTAAAGTTATGGTAGTTGGCTTAGGCAATGAATATTTGACTTGCGATAGTTTAGGAGTTAAAGTGACTAAGGGAATAGTTGTAACGCCGAGTGGCGTAAATGGTAATAGTTTGTGTGCCTTTTGTCCGGGAGTATTGGGACAGACTGGTATTGAAACTTCTAGCCTTGTAAAAAGTGTTGTCCAACTTACAAAACCTGATGTCGTTATAGTTGTTGATGCTCTGTGTGCTTTAAGCACCTCAAGGCTTGGTTCGTCTATTCAAATAAATGATGCTGGCATAGTGCCAGGAGGGGCGGTCGGAAATAATGGACAGATACTTAATAGCAAGTATTTAGGAGTGCCGACGTTAAGCATTGGGGTCCCACTAGTTGTACGCACCGAAACAATAATTAGTGACGTATTAAGTGAGTTAAGTGACAATATGGTTGATTTTGACCAGTCTCTATTGAAAAATATTAGAAATTTTATAGTAACACCTAAAAACATAGACTCTTTAGTAAAGTTAAATGCTGAGATAATATCTTCAGCAATAAATTTGAGTGTGCTTGATTTAAAAATTGACGAACAAAAAGCTATACTAAGGTAAAACATAAACAAGACCTAATTCATATATAAAGGTATGAATAAAAAGATATTGTTTATAGATAGTGGAGTAGGTGCAATAAGTATTGTAAATGCGGTTAGAGAGCTAGAGCCAAGAATAGATTGCCTTGTTTTTATTGATAACAAAAATGCACCTTTTGGAAATAAAAGTAATAAGTTTTTAAATAAAGTCTGCTTAAAAAATATTAAAACGTTACTTTTAAGATACGACATAGGATTAATTGTCTTAGCTTGCAATACATTGACTGTATCAAGTGTACACTATTTGCGTGATAAGCTGGATATACCTATTGTTGGTACAGAACCTAACGTAAAGATAAACGACGACGCTTTAGCATTATGCACAGAATATACAGCAAAGTTTTGTCCGTTATTAAAAAAGCATAGCAATATACAAATATTGCCTATGCCTAATTTAGCTACTTTAATTGATGCAAATTTATCTGATTTGAATGAGGTTAAGCCCTATTTAGCAAAAATGCTAGGTCCTTATAAACAGTATGATAATATTATACTAGGTTGTACTCATTATAATTTTATAAAAAAACAATTAAGCGCAGTTTTTAAAAAAGACCTTATATGGATAGAAAATAAATATGGGGTAGCCAAAAGAGTTATACAATTAATAGATGATAACTTTATAGGTGAGCCAAACGTAAAATTAATACTTTCAAAGCCTGATAGTGATTTCGAAAAAAATCTTATAAAATTTATTCAATGATATCTAAAATCAGTGGTGCTAAAGTAGGTTTAGTATCTGATAAAAGAATAATATTGTCTAATTCTTTATAAGTATTATTTAAATCCTTTTCTTGTATACTATAAAGTTCAGCGATGATTTCACCTTTAGTGACTTTATCGCCTTTTTGTTTAATTAAGCGAATTCCGACGCTTAGGTCAATTGTGTCCTGTATATTTTTGCGTCCTCCGCCTAAGTTGTTGACTAATATACCTAATTCTTTTGGCTTGATATCATAGATATAGCCATCATTTTTTGCACGGTACACATATGCTGGTTTTAATTCTTTGTCAAAGAAATCTGTAGATCCATTAAGTGCCACAACCATCTCTTTAAGTTTTTGCAAGCCTTCGCCACTTTGTATAAGTCTATCAAATTCAGCTTGATAGTCGCAATTAATATTAGCTAATTTTAGTATCTGTTTAAACAAAACAAATACAATATCACTTAGATTACTTTTTTGTCCTTTAAGTAAATTTATGGCGTCGTTAGTTTCTAATTCGCATCCGACAGATTTTCCTAGGGGAGTATTCATATCTGTAATTACTGCACTTACTTTTTTGTTATAGGCTTTACCAATAGTTATACACAGACTAGCAAGATGCCTAGCATCCTCTAATGTCTTCATAAAAGCACCTTCACCTACCTTAATGTCTAATACAATAACATCATTGTTAGATGCTATTTTTTTGCTCATTACAGAGCTAGCGATAAGTGGGATGCTTTGTACAGTCGAGGTAACATCTCTTAAGGCATATAATTTTTTATCAGCAGGCACGAGATTTGCGGTCTGTGATAGTATGACGCATCCTACTTGGTTTACAATGTCTATAATCTTGTCTTGAGGCTGTTCGAGCTTAATACCTGTAAATACTTCTAATTTGTCTAGAGTACCACCAGTATGTCCGAGTCCTCTTCCGCTCATTTTTGCTACCTTTAGCCCTTCGCAAGCAAGTAGTGGTACTAAGGCTATAGACGTCGTATCACTTACACCACCCGTAGAGTGCTTGTCTACTTTAATACCCTTTATCTTGGATAAGTCCATTATGTCGCCAGACCTGATCATAGCATCAGTTAAGTATATAGTTTCTTCGTCTTTTAGCCCATTTATGCAAATTGCCATTGTCATAGCACTAGCTTGATAATCTGCTATGCTTCCTTTTACATAGCCATCCACAAAATAATTTATTTCCTCTTTTGTGAGCTTTTGGTTGGTTCTTTTTTTATCTAAAATTTCTAATATATCCATATGATCTCCTTTTTGTTGAATTCTACTAAAAATATTTATCTAAGTCAAGCGAATAAGCTGAATGTATAAAATATTTGCATACCTAACTAAAATATGATATTATCTTTAACGTGGTGCTTCATTTTCATTTTAACAAGGAGGTTGCTTTTTTCAAGTGCGTGTAGTGGTACAAAGAGTAAAATATGCTAAGCTTAGCATAGAAGGTGTAGTAAAAGGTGAAATGGATAATGGCTTGGTTGTCTATGTGGGGTATGGTAAGTCAGATCAAAATAAAAATGATTGGCTAGTTAACAAAATTTGCGGATTAAGAGTATTTGAAGATGACAATAATAAACTGAATTTATCTGTAAAGGATATTAATGGTAAAATAATGGTCATATCCAATTTTACATTATGTGGCAATTGCCAAAAAGGATTTAGACCGAGCTTTGAAGAAGCTATGGAATATAATCAGGCGTTAGAAATGTACAAAGACCTTTTACAATCATTTACAGTGGCTATGCCAAATAGCATATTGAGCGGTGAATTTGGTGCTGATATGCAGATAGAGCAAATAAATGATGGACCTGTGAATATCATTATAGAATAATGGAGGTTTAATTATGGCGTTGAAAAATATAAACGAAATAGCAAATAAATTAAAGTTTAATGAAGAAGATATTATTCCTTATGGTAAATTTATCGCTAAGATTGCTCGTAAACCAAGTAAGCAAAAGGGGAAGTTGGTTCTTGTAACAGCTATCAATCCGACGCCCTCAGGTGAAGGGAAAACTACAGTCAGCGTAGGTCTTGCTGATGCATTTAATTTAAAGGGAGAAGCGGTGTGCTTAGCCCTAAGAGAGCCTTCTTTAGGACCTGTATTTGGTATGAAAGGCGGTGCGACAGGTGGCGGACTATCTAGAATTGAGCCGTCGAAATCTATTGACTTACACTTTACTGGTGATATACACGCTATCACGTCGGCAAATAATTTGCTTTGTGCTATGATAGATAACCATATTTATTTTGGCAATGAATTAGGATTTGATAAAGTTACCTTTAATAGATGCATGGATATGAATGATCGAGCTTTGAGAAATATAGTTTGCGGTAGCGAGGGTTGCAGAAGGGAAGAAAAATTCAATATCACTGCTTCTAGTGAGATAATGGCTATACTATGTTTAGCTAAAGATATGGAGGATTTGAAACGTCGACTTGGCAATATTGTTGTTGGCCTTACTAAAAGTAATCAACCAATCTACGCGAAACAACTTAAAGCCGAAGATGCAATGTGCGTACTTTTGTTTGACGCAATTAAGCCTAATTTAGTACAGACCCTAATAGGGACACCAGCAATTGTACATGGAGGACCTTTTGCAAATATTGCACATGGGTGTAATAGTATTATCGCGACAAACACCGCTTTGGGATGTGCTTCTTATGTGATAACCGAAGCTGGTTTTGGTGCGGATTTAGGTGCGGAAAAATTTTTTGATGTCAAGTGCAGAAAAGCCAATTTAAAGCCTGATGCGGTAGTGCTAGTGTGTACTATCAAGGCACTTAAATACAATGGCGGTGTGGAAGTAAAAGATTTGCAAGCGCCTAATGTCGATGCTGTAGTAAAAGGTAGCGTAAATCTTATAAAACATATCAAAAATATTAAGGAAGTATACAAATTACCACTTGTGGTGGCAATTAACCGATTTGCTAGTGATAGTGAAGAAGAGATTGAAGTCGTTAAAAATATTGTTAATAAGTTTGATGTGGATTGTGAAGCCGTTGATGTATTTGGCCAAGGTGGGCAAGGTGCGTTAGGTTTGGTTGATAGGGTTATCAAGGCTTGTGATAGCAAAAATGAATTTACTTTTGCTTATCAGGACGAGGACGACATTGTAACTAAGTGTACAAAAGTTGCGTGTAAAATATATGGTGCTAGTGGGGTGGAGCTAACTGAAGAAGCAAAAAAAGACCTAGAGTATATCCAAGGTCTAGGTAAGGCACACTATCCAGTTGTAATAGCTAAGACTCAATATTCTTTAAGTGATGACCCGAAAGCATTAGGAGCTCCTAGTGACTTTAAATTGAAAATAAGAGCTTTTGAGCTGAGAAATGGTGCTGAGTTTATTGTAGCAATAGCTGGGGATATAATGCTTATGCCGGGCTTAAGTAGAGAGCCAAGAGCTACAAAAATGAGATGCAATCAAGACGATTTTAATTTAGCGTAGAATTCTTTTGGTAAAGTGCATGAGGTAGGGGCTTTATCTGTGCGGATACCTTTGAATATAGGCTGACGCATACCTAAGTTGTCGGTCAAAAGCATATATTCTACAGTGCAAACTAGCTTTGGCTTTATCCATATGACGTCATATTTGATTTCTTTTAATAATGTTATCTGGTATGGCGGTGAATGAAGTAAGTTGTCTAAAGCAAAATTTAGTATAGTGTCAATATCAAACTTGCTAAATCCGAAGTATATACTAGAGCGTAATACTAGATTTTTGCCTTTGTATTGTGCTAGTAACAAATCTTTTGGCTTATTTGATTCTATTGTGAAGCCAACTATTACAAAGTCTTCATCTTTCCAATTTTTTATCTTTAGCCAATTATGAGTGCGTTTGCCTATTAGGTACTTACTATCTAATCTTTTTGCTACTATGCCCTCCATATTGTTTGCTTTTACTATTTCAAATAATTCTTTTCCCTTTTCTAAGATTCCTTGAGATAGTTCTATGAAGCTATTTGGCGTGACGGTTTGCCGTAGGAGGTTTTCTCGTTCGGTTAAAGGTAGGTTAGTTATGTCTTTTCCATTTATATATAAAATGTCAAATGCGACAAATTTTGCGGGGAGTTCACTTGCTAGACGCTTTATCTTTTTAGCGTCTTTTAGGTGGGCCCTTTTTTGAAGCCCGCTAAATAAAGGGCGTCCATCTCGGTCAAGTATTACTAATTCGCCATCAAGTATACATTCTTTATTTACTTGTTTGTTGATATCTTTTAGTTCCGGGTAGGTGGCGGTTATATCTACAAAACGTTTATTTTGAAGATATACGCCATTTTTACTTAGGTGAGCTATTGTCCTAGCACCGTCCAATTTTACCTCAAAATAATAGTCTTTGCTGTTAAAAGGCTTATCTATTTCTTCTAATAGCATCGGAGATATGTTTTCGTTTATTTTCATTTAACCCTTCTTATTTTTGGTTTTTCCTCAGCTTTTTCTTGTTCTTTGAGGCTCTTTTTTAGTGCGTCAAGTAGGTTTATTACATTAGGTGGACGATTAGATACTACTTGTTTAATCTGCTTGCCATTTATTTTAGTTTGTATAGCGTTTAATAATCTTTCGTGATAGTCGTCTTTATAATCACTAGCTTTAAATGGCTTAGTCATACTTTTTATTATATTTAAGGCAAGTTTATATTCCTCGCTATTTTTGGCAGGTGCTTTGACCGCTTTTGTAGGATTTGCTTGAACTTCTTCATAAAAATACATTGTACTCATTACTAGCGAGCCGTCTTTTGCTCTAATGACTATTAAGCTTTCTTTTGTGCCTAATATGCTCTTAGCTATGGCTACTTTATTTTCTTTTTGCATAGCATTTACTAATAAAGAGTAGGCTTGTTCCGCTCCGTTTGGAGAGACATAATAGCTCTTTTCATAGTATATGGGGTCTATATCCTTTAAGTCTGCAAATTGTAATATGGTAATTGTTTTGTCTTTTTTGGATTTTAATTTTTCAAAGTCATCATTGTCAAATGTCACATATTGGTCGTCGTCGTATTCATATCCTTTAACAATGTCTGAAGCTTGCACTTCTCCATCACATTCTGGGCAAGTTTTTATATATCTTATTCGAGAATTATATTTTTTATGTAGCATATTAAATCCAATGTCATTATTTTTTATTACCAAATTTAATGTAACTGGGATGTACACCAAGCCAAATGATATTGCTGATTTTATCATTTTATAAACTCCTATAACACTTTTTAAAATATTTTGTGCAAAAAGTTAAAATATTATTGACAAAATAAAAAAATACGTATATAATAGGCTTTGTAAATTGAATATTTCTCTAGAGCTTAAGACAGTAAGTGGCCTATGCCTTAAATTTTTGCTTACCGAGGTTCGTTAAGAGTCGTTATATACTCTTTGCGTATTCTTTAGCTCGCAAAGAGTTTTATTTTTATTTACGACTTTTAACAGGAGGTTTCTAAATGAGCGTTATACGTGAACAAAAAGAAGCGGTAGTTGAAGAGATCAAGGATAAAGTTTCTAGAGCTAAAGCTGTGGTATTTATCAATTACCAAGGTATTAATGTTGCAGATGATACAGCACTTCGTGCTAAGTTCCGTGCAAGTAATGTTGAATACCACGTCTACAAGAACCGTCTTCTTCTTCGTGCTTTAAATGATTTGGGTATTGAAGGCTTTGAAGATGTGCTTCAAGGTACGACATCTGTAGCTTTTGACTTTGACGAAGAGACTAATGCCGCTAGAATTGCATACGAATATGAAAAAGACAACAATGTATTACAATTAAAATGCGGTATTATGAATAACGCAAAGGTTGAAAAAGACTATGTAGTTAAATTAGCTAAGTTGCCTACTAAGCCTGCGCTTATTGGTCAATTGCTTAGCGTTCTTAATGGTCCTATCCGTGGACTTGCTGTTGCTCTTAATGCAATCGCAGAAAAAAATCAAGAAAATTAATTAAAATTTTAAGGAGATAGTAATAAAATGGCAGATTTGAATAAGATTGTTGATGAAATCAAAGAACTTTCAGTTGTTGAAGTTAGTGAATTAGTAAAAATGTTAGAGGAAGAATTCGGCGTTAGTGCAGCTGCTCCAGTTATGGTAGCTGGTCCAGTTGCTGGTGGCGAAGCTGCTGCTGAAGAGAAGTCAAGCTTTAACGTAGTATTAAAGGATGCTGGTGCTAGCAAGATTAATGTTATCAAGATCGTTAAGGAAGTTACTGAATTAAGTCTTGGTGAAGCTAAGGCTTTGGTTGATGGTGCTCCTAAGACTATCAAAGAAAATGTTCCTGCTGAAGAAGCTAAGGCTATCGAAGCTAAGCTTAAGGAAGCTGGTGCTACAGTTGAATTAGCATAAAGATTTAGAAATTACTGTTTATAAAGCAAAAAAAGCCTTCACCTTGTTGTGAGGGTTTTTGCTTTTCTATTGTTAAAAGTGTTGATTATGTTACTTTAATAATATAAAGTTATAAAATTTTAAATTTTTTTTACAAAAATAGTAGACTTTTGGAAATGATATTTATATAATAGCATAAATAAGTTTTGATAGCTTTGTTTTTGTATGAACTTATTTCATTTATACTTTGTGTATAGGAGATTATTTATGAAAAAGAATGTTTATGTTAGATGCCCAAGATGCGAATTAAATTATATATTGAAGAAAGATAAGTTTTGTAATGTTTGTAAGAGTGAGATGCAAGCAAGCAATGAAAAGTACGAGGACCTTGATCTAGAGTTGTGTCCTATTTGTCATACAAACTTTTTACATGGTGATGAGCAAATTTGTGAGGCTTGCCGTGAAGAAGGCGACTATGATTTAGAGTATGATGACGAAGAGAAAGAGTGGCGTCGTTACATTGGCGAAGAGGATGAGATTGAGTCAGACGACGAAGAATTAGGTGACAACGCAAGTGTTATAGATATGGATGATGATCATCTGGATTATGATGACGACTTTTTGGATTTTGACAAGTCTATGGGTGGGGATGATATACCTTCTGATGAGTTTGATTTGGATGATGTTTATGATGATGACGATGAGGACGAAGACGACGAAGAAGATGATGACGACGATGATGATTTAGATGATTATGACGACGACGATGACGATGACGACGATGATGACGATGATGATGACGACAAAAAGAAGAGGTAATATTTAATGTTGTATATTGGGGCGGATCACGCTGGTTTTAATCTTAAGTCAAAATTGGTGGATTATTTGTCTAGCAAAAATGTTCAGTTTGAGGATGTGGGTACTTTTAGCGAAGAAAGTGTAGACTATCCTTTGATAGCACAAAAATTGTGCCTTAAAATACTTGATGGTGACAAAGGAATATTGATATGCGGTACGGGTATAGGTATGAGTATTGCTAGCAATAGATTTAAAAATATTCGTGCGGCTCTTTGCTATGACGTTGAAAGCGCAAAATTAGCACGCAATCATAATAATGCTAATGTCTTAGTACTTAAAGGGAGAAATCAAGATACCCAGCTTTCTATCAAAATAGTTGAAGCCTTTTTGACTGAGCCTTTTGAGGGCGGTAGACATCAAGGAAGAATAGACGAATTGAACGATTTATAATAAAAACTTCTAAGCGAATGGGCTTAGAAGTTTTTTATTATTAGATTAATTTCTTGGCATTGGTCTAAATGGGCGAGTATCATTGTTTATTGTTGGATTTTCTCTGTCATCATTATCGGTTGCATTAGTATTAGTATTAGTTTTAGCATTAGTATTAGTATCAATACCTGTCAAATTCGTGTTAGTGTTAGTGTTAGTGTTAGTGTTAGCGTTAGTGTTTTCATCTGTTACATTATTTTCATTAACTGTATTGTCAGTGTTTGAGTTGTTGTTATTGTTATTGTTATTGTTATTGTTATTGTTATTGTTATTGTTTATTATATCGTTAGTAGATAAGTCTGTGTTATTAGTTAGATTAGAGTCATCAGTTTCTTGACTATTAGAGTCAATAGTATTTGTGTAAGGTGTGCCTGTTTCTTTGTTTAAGTCTTCAGATGTTTCCAAATTGGTTGAACCGACATAAAATTCAGCTTCGATGTAAGCCATAATTTTGATTTTTCCTGGTGTTATGCTAGACTCTACGCTATCGCTTCTAAGTAAAAATGAATCATATTGACTACAGCTATAATATGACATTTGTTCTTTTATCTCTTTTATACTAACTTCCTTTCCGCCGGATAGTGTTTGTGCTTTGGTGGTAGCATTGTCAAGTGCAAGCTCTAAAGCTTGATTGTAAGCAGTCTCCCTGTCGCTGTAATCTAATCTTACACCGTTAAAAGTATTGGCACCATTATCTATTAGTCCATTGATAATACTGCTAATTTGATTGAAGTTTGAAGTCGTAAACTCTAAACAATTTGATACTTGATATCCTATAAGTTCTCTACCTTCACTATAGTCATATTGTTGATAAGCATAATAATTAGTAGTACGTATATCTTCTTCGTTAATACCATTCTCTACTAAGTAAGATATAATATTTGTAATTTTTTCATTATTTTCGTTGTTAGCTGAGATTAATTCTTTATTAAAAGTTTGTACTCCAAGTGATACTATAGCTTTGTCTGGTGTGATACTGATTTCTCCGCTACCAGAAACAGTTATAGTGTTATCATTAGTTTCATAAGCATAAGTTACTATACTTTGTTGACTTATTAATAATGCTATACATAATAAAAATACTGATAATAAACTTAATTTTTTCATTATTCACCTCTCTTTTTTCTTTAATTAGATTGTGAATTAAAATGAAAATTATTTATATTTATTTTGGCTTATTTTATATAATTTTGTAAATAGTAATTTTAGCGGTATTTACTTATTTATTAAAATGTGGTAAAATCCATATATACTAAAGGAGTGTTGTAATGGATATAAGAGAAGTAATCATACAAACATTAGAGTCACAAAAAGATATTATTTTGCAAACAAATTTAATTGATGTCAATAATGGCGGAGACAAGATTGAGTTTGAATCTATGATTAAAAGTTTAAAGTGGTTCGAGACTAGTATGCTAGAAGCAGACATATCTTCTACAAAGATAGAGAGTATGACATTTGTTCAAAAATATGAAGCAATAGGCACTATAGGGCTAATTGTTGAAGATAATAATATTAACGCTATAGTCTATTCTATAGTAAAAAGCATTTGGTGCGGTAATAATGTAAAAATCCTATTAGATGATATGAAAAATTTTGGTACAATTAAATCCATTGTTTTAGCTATTGATAGTTGCATTAAGCTTGATGACCCAGCAAGATATGTTGAAATTGTCATGGATAAAGATGTATTCGTAAAAAATGTCACTGAATTAGACCTTATCATAGTTATAAGCTCTAAGACTTATTATAACGACTTATTAGAGTTAGTTAAATTACCTATTAAGTACATACCTTTTGCTAAAGGGAATTTTGTTATAACAAATGAAGATTTGTACAACAAGGCAAATAAGGAAGCTATGGTTGGCTGTGATATTTGCACTACGTTTGAATTAGAAGGTGCACAGTTTGTGGCAGACATAAAAGAAGCTGTATTTATGGTAAATACTTGTTTTGATAATTATAAGACTATTCTGTTATCTGACAATAAAGAAGATATTGAATATTTTATACAGCATATAAAAAGCGATATTGTAGTGGTAAATAATATGAATTCTGATTTAGAACTTCCAAATTTGAATCAATATGATTTGCTAAAGCTCAAGAATTATTTTATATAAGAGGATTGTATGGAAAAGACATTAGAAAGAGTTTCACAAACCGATATAATTAATGGCACTTTGATAGTACCAGGTGATATCACTAAAATAAGTAATTTAGCGTTTCAAGATGTGAATTGCGAAAGTATTAAAACTTTGTATTTACCAAAGAAACTTAAAGACTTGAATTTTGAAGGTTTATATAAACTGACTAATTTGAATAATATTATTATAGATAATAATTGTATTACTAAGCTTGATAATTTAAAGTTACTTACTAGCCTTAAAAAGCTTACCATTGTTTCAGATGGTACTAGTGTAGAGCTACCTTATAATAAACATTATAGATTTAAACCAAATACATCTAAGGGATTACTGATTTACTTCAATTCGACCTCACAAGGTGCTGTGTGCTTATTTAAAAAAGATGATAAACTTATCAAGATAACTAATGAATATCTCATAGATTTTTTTGACAAGCAGGGCAAAGCCAAGATGAATGGGACATATACATATGATAAGGTCATAAATATTTACCATTGGCGTAAAAAGAATAGATTTTTGCCTAGCAATGTTGTTATCTATAATATGCCATTGAATATGATTGATAATTATTATATCAATAATAATTGCAAAGTTTGGGGAAAATTAATACAAGAATTAAATGTTACCCCAGAGAATATAGAACCTTTCTTTAAATGTTGTTTGTCACTTGGCATTTTTGATACAAGTAGTAAAACACGTGATAGAGCTTATGATTATATAACAAATACAAATAAGCTGTTGCCGCTTGAAATGTGGGTTAATTCTTTTCGTAATTGTAATACTGAAAAATTTGGCTTTAGAAAAGAATTTGCGGAGTTTTATTTAAGAAATTGTCAAACTCCTATTACATTCCTTACTGATGTAAATGATGAAAAAAGCTATGTTTCAGATATGTATAACAACTTAAATAGGATAAACAAAATTTACGCAAACAAAGTAATAAAAACTAATAGAAGAGCAGACTTATTGACTGAGAGAATGGTTATTTCAGCACTTAAAGACATACATAATCAAAATCAAGCTTTGATTGATTCAATGAATGAGGAAGCTTACCAATCTTTAGCTTCGACTGCTTGTAGGTATGGCTATTCAGCGAGTGATTGTGTTAAACTTGAGCAACTATTTATTAAAGCCAGTGAACGATTGTCTGAGTTTAATTTTGAGCCAGTTCGTGAGTCAACAGACATAAACTTTGAATTGCTTAATAAGTTAGACCCTATATCCATAGCTTTAGGGGATATCACAAATTGTTGTCAAAAACTGGGTGACAATGGTGAGGAGTGTATGAGTTATGGTGTTACCGAACCTAATTCGTGTTTTTTGGTGTTTAGGCGAAGTGATACTATACTTGGACAAAGTTGGGTATGGTTTGACAAAATTAAAAAGGTTGTTTGTCTAGATAATATAGAGGTGCCATACAAAATAGTAGCAGATATGCGAAAACATCAGGAATTTGCTAGTGAAGTGCTAGACTGTATAGAACGTGCTTGCAAGTATGTTTATAGTAATCTAAATGCTAAAGGTTTTAATGTAAAACAAGTCACAATTGGTAAAAGATTTAATTCTTTGAATGAGTTTTTGAGCAAAAAATATGAGATCAATAATAACGCTACTCTGCTTACTGGTTACCACGGTTATACTGATGCAAGAGAGCAGTACGTTGTATTTAATAAGGATTTAGAGGAAGATAGACAACGATAAGTTATCTTTTATTTAATTTTTAGCATATTTTGTTTAATCTTGGTTGATAAATTTTATATTTTATGCTAAAATATGGTTATAATATATTGCGAGGTGAGATTTAAAATGAATATGGATACAATTTGGCACACCATAGATGATAGTCGTATCACAAAAGATGACTTTATGGCTGTGATTGAAATCCCTAAGGGATCTAAGAAAAAATATGAAATGGACAAAGAGACTGGTTATATGATGCTTGATAGAATTTTGTACACAAGTACTCATTATCCTGCTAACTACGGATTTATTCCTAGAACTATGAGCGAAGATGGTGACCCTCTAGATGTCTTGGTGCTTTGCTCAGAGAGTTTGGATACTGGCACTATGGTTAGGTGCTATCCTATAGGTACGGTTACAATGATAGATGATGGTAAGAGTGATGCTAAGATTATAGCTATACCTTTTAAAGATCCATTGTATAATGAGTATAAGAGCATTAGTAGCTTGCCAAAACACGTGGCTAATGAAATGGTACACTTCTTAAAGATTTATAAAGAACTTGAAAATAAGGTTACAGAAGTTAAAGAAATGGAAGGCGATGAAGCAGCTAGAAATGCTATTCAGGATGCTAAGATTCGTTACAAACTTCAATTTGGTCAAAATTAAAATCTATTAGGAGATTATATGGATTTTGAGCTTATAACTAGTATGAAACCATCAGGTGATCAACCTGAAGCTATTGATAAACTGGTGAAAGGCTTTCAAGACGGACTAAAAGCACAAGTTCTACTTGGTGTAACTGGTAGTGGAAAGACTTTTACGATGGCAAATGTCATTGCACAACTTAATAGACCTGCGCTAGTGATAGCTCATAATAAAACCCTTGCCGCTCAGCTTTGCAATGAGTTGCGAGAGTTTTTTCCTAATAACCGAGTGGAGTTTTTTGTAAGTTATTATGATTATTATCAACCTGAAGCTTATATTAGTAGCACAGATACTTATATAGCGAAAGATTTGAGTATCAACGATGAGATTGATAAACTAAGACATTCAGCTACAAGTTCGCTTCTTGAAAGGCGTGACGTGATAGTTGTTGCGTCGGTGAGTTGTATCTATGGACTTGGAGCTCCTGAAGAATATTATAACTTGCATGTTTCTCTTCGTGAGGGGGACGAAAAGCCTTTAAAAGATGTAATAAGGCAATTAGTAGAGATTCAATATCAAAGGAATGATATTGATTTTGTTCGTGGTACTTTTAGAGTGAAAGGTGACACACTTGATATATATCCTGCCGGGGCAGATAATTATGCGTATCGTATTGAGTATTTTGGGGATACAATAGAAGCCATATATGAGATTAATCCACTCACAGGTAAATCAAAATCAGCTTTAAGCCATGCAGCTATTTTCCCAGCAACTCACTATGCTATAGATTCTAAGCGTACGGAGTCAGCATTGAAGCAAATTGAAGAAGATGCTGAAAAAATGAGAAAGTATTTTTTAGAGAACGAAAGATTTATTGAAGCACAGAGAATTGCTGAACGTACTAAGTACGATATTGAGATGATAAGAGAAGTCGGCTATTGTAGTGGTATAGAAAATTATTCTAGGTACTTTGATGGGCGAAAGCCTGGCGAACCACCATATACGCTATTGGATTATTTTCCTAAAGACGCTATCATTATGATAGATGAAAGTCATATTACGTTACCTCAAATTAGGGCTATGTATGCTGGTGATAAAGCGAGAAAAACTTCTCTCGTAGATTATGGATTTAGATTGCCTTCAGCGTTTGACAATAGACCGCTTAATTTTGATGAATTTTTGGAAAGGATTGGGCAAACACTTTTTGTGTCAGCGACTCCTCAAAAGTTTGAGCTTGAGTATTCAAATCATGAGATAGTTGAGCAGATTATTAGGCCGACAGGACTGTTAGACCCAATTATTGTTGTAAAGCCTTCGACAAATCAAATTGACGATTTGACTACGGAGATTTTAGGTGTAGTGAGTAAAGGTCAAAGAGTGCTTGTAACTACTTTGACTAAAAAAATGGCAGAGAATTTAACCGATTATTTGACTAAGCACACAATTAAAGCTTGCTATATGCATAGCGATATTGACACTTTGGAGCGTGTCGAGATTATAAAGAGCCTAAGAGAGGGTAAGTATGATGTTATTGTTGGGATTAACCTTCTTAGAGAAGGGCTTGATTTGCCTGAGGTTAGCTTAGTTGCTATTTTGGATGCTGATAAGGAAGGCTTTTTAAGAAGTGAAGGTGCTTTAATACAAACTATTGGTAGGGCAGCAAGAAATGCAGATGGACGAGTTATAATGTATGCTGATAACGTGACCGATAGTATGAAACGTGCTATTTATGAGACAGAGAGAAGAAGAAAAATCCAAAATGAATATAATAAAGCTCACAACATAGTACCAAAGACAATATCTAAAGCCATTTCTAATACATTACTAATAACTAAAAAGGATGTTCCAAAGAAGAAGCTTAACAAGAAAGAAATAGAGGAAGAAATTAATAGTTTGCGTGAGCTTATGAAGATAGCTACGGATGCTTTGGATTTTGAACGTGCTATTGAAATTAGGGATTATATAAATGAATTAAAAAAGAACCATCCTAAGTAAGGAGGGTTCTATTTATTTTCTTCGTCAGATAGTAGATTGATAAATATTGATTCGTATATCTCCGGAGCTTTGTCTATCCATTTTTTTGTAGCATTTATAGCTGAAGTACGACTATCCATTTTTACAGACATCTCAAATAATGTACCTAGCAAAGGCTCTCGTATTGTGAATATAGCAGTATAACTACCATCTGCCATTTTTTCGTATTTGGATACGTATTCTTGTCGTCTTTTTATATTTTGTATGTTTAATTTGCAGTATGTAGATATCTCATCTCTAAGTGATTGAGGTATCTTATTATAAAACATTGCAAGACAGTTGCGTCCTTCATACGTCAATGTATAATACGCTTCGTGTGAATGTTCGCTTGGCTGATATATTAGCTTTGTATCCATTAGTTGAGCTATCACTTCTTCACATTCCATATAATTAAGCCACGAATTTCTATGAGTGCATATGTCTATAATTGAACTATTAGTTAGAGGGATTTCCATCTTCTCTAAAACGAACATTAGTATTAATTTATTTGTGGCACTTTCAGGCATTACGTCCATAGCAGTTATCCTTTTATAGAAAATCTTTATCATTATAGCAAATATTTTGTAAAAAGTGAAATATTTTTTGTGAAAATTATTGATTTTATTTTTTATTTTGTGCTATTCTATTATATATTAAGTGAGGAGTATTATGAAAAACGTTAGCGTAGAAGAAGCGAGAAAAATAAAAGAATTCTGTAATTCTTGTGATGATATGATTAATGGTAAATTCATTTTGGCAGACGTTAAAATATCTAATATTTTGAAGTCAATTGCTCAAAGTAAAGAGTTATATAATCTTATGGCCGAATGTTTGCTTAATTTTAATTTTGATGAAGAGTTCCGTAAGGCTAAAATTTCTAATTTGGGCGAGAAGCACTTTAAAATGCCTGATGCTGATTACAAACGTATTGCTTTGACTTTTTGCTTTATGGTAGAAGTGGATAATAAGAAAATTGAGTTTTATGATTTTATATCAAATTATTTTAGATCTGAAGATGCTCCAGGTTCGGAATATATGATATTTGCAAAAACTATGCTTGTCACTTTTAAGAATGACGTCGTGAATAAGTTTAATCTAGACAATGCAAAAGTCGAAACGGCTTTAACAAAGACTAGTGTGAGTTTATCAGATAAACTAATTCGTAAATTACAAGAAATAAAAAATTTAAGTGATATTAATCCAAAAGTAAAAGATAGAAATAAAGAAGTAATATCTATTTATGTTAAGGCTTTAATAGAAGCTATCAAAATTGGAAATAAAAGGATCATATCAGCATTGGCAATGGCTTTTGATGCTGTTATGAGAAAAGTAAAACCATTACGTGGCTTGTACGAAGAATTCACAGCTTTACTAATTAAAATTTATTAATAATATCAGTACATAAAAACGAGCTTTTATAGACTTAGTTCTATTAAAGCTCGTTTTTTTAGTGTTTGTATTTAAGCAAAAATGGTACCCCCAAGGGGAGTCGAACCCCTGATTCCAGCGTGAGAGGCTAGCGTCTTGACCACTTGACCATGAGGGCTTAAATGTCAAACAATGTAATTATATCAAAAAAAACTATTTATTGCAATAGTTTTTTTTAAAATAATTTATTTATTAAACATTTTATTTACAATACTCAAAAACAATTTTTTAGGAACAATATTTGATAAAAAATAGAATACCTTGTATTTAAAGCCTATTATTTTTTGATATGGCAATCTAGTTTTATTGGTTATCTTGTATATTTTCTTAGCTACTTTTTCTACCGGCATTCGCTTATCTTCTCGGCTATCTATTTTTTTTGCTGAGTTAGTAATACTTTCGCCATATCTGTCATTACTTGAATCTATCTTGACTCTATTCGCTGTAAAATTAGTTTTGGTATCGCCTGGGCAAATCGCACAGCATTGGATACCGCTTTTTTTACATTCCATATTGAGTCCAAAGCTTAGCATATTTACAGCTGATTTACTTGCACAATACATTGCTCTATAAGGTAAAGCAAATAATGCACATACAGAGCTTATGTTTATTATCTTGCTTCCTTTATCCATAAGTGGTAAAGCGCATTGCGTACAATAAAGTACGCCAAAGAAATTGACATCAAATAATTTTTTTACTTCCTCAGCTGGCAGTAATTCAATAGCTCCAGACAGCCCAAACCCAGCATTGTTTATAAGTATGTCAATATGTCCATATTTTGTTTTTATACTATCAAAAACTTGTTTTACATTTTCTAAATCAGATACATCACATATATAGTGATTAGGTGAGTCAATATTGCTTCGTGAAATCGTTATAACATTATCATCTTTTTGAAACAATGAGGCTAACTCTTTCCCAATTCCGCTTGATGCACCAGTGATTACTATATTTCTCATATATTACTCCTTACTTTACTTTTTTAGATTGCATAATAGTACTGCAATGTCGGCAGGATTAACGCCACTTATTCGGCTAGCTTGTCCCAAAGATGCTGGTTTGATAAGATTTAGTTTTTCTATTGCTTCTTTTCTCAGACCGTGAATGTTAGAGTAGTTGTAATCTTTTGGTATTAAGATTGTCTCATTTTTTATAAAACTAGCTATCTGTTCTTCTTCTCTTTTCAAGTAGCCGTCGTATTTAATATCAGTAGACAATGTTCTTAAGGTCATCTCGCTAATGTTTTCAAACACGTTTAAAAATCTCTTAGCTAGGATAGCATCAATATTGTTTCTACGTATTATACCCTCAAGAGTTATACCGCTTTTTGGTAAATTTTCTTTTGCAAATTCAAACAATTCTCTTACCTCATTAGGTGAGAACGTTTTGTTTAGTTCACTTTTTGCTTTTTCGAGCTCTTGTAATTTATCATAGTATTTTTTTTGCCTTTTTTCGTTAGCTAGACCTATTTGAATAGCGTAAGGTGTTAGCCTTAAGTCGGCATTGTCTTGCCTTAAGTGTAATCTGTATTCTGCTCGGCTTGTCATCATCCTATATGGCTCTTCAGTGCCCTTTGTTACAAGGTCGTCTATCAATACACCAATATAGCTTTCATTACGCTTTAGTATTAGAGGCTCTTTGCCTTGCAAGTATAATCCAGCATTGATACCAGCAATTAACCCTTGTGCGCCTGCTTCTTCATAACCGCTACTACCATTTATTTGTCCTGCTGTAAATAGCCCTCTGCAACCTTTGTATTCGAGGGTAGGGTAAAGCTGTGTCGAGTCAATACAATCATATTCTATTGCGTAAGCGTCTCTTAAAATCTCTACATTTTCAAGTCCTATTATGCTTTTATACATTTGTTTTTGTACATCAATTGGCATAGATGTACTTACGCCTTGAACATAATATTCTTTTGTGGATAAAGACTCAGGCTCCAAAAATACTTGATGACGTTCTTTATCCGCAAAACGAACTACTTTAGATTCAATACTAGGACAGTATCTAGGACCAACCCCACTTATAGATCCATTATACATAGGACATCTATCTAGGTTTTTTAGAATAATGTCTTTTGTTTCTTTTGTGGTATATGTTAAGTAGCATTTAACTTTATTTTCAGGTTGGGTGTCTGTAAGGAAACTAAAAGTTTGAATTCCTTCATCGCCAATTTGCTCAGTCATAAGTGATAGATTAAGGCTGTCAAAATGCACTCTTGCAGGTGTTCCAGTCTTAAATCTACGCACATTAAACCCTAGGTTAATCAGACTTTGAGTAAGTTGTTTTGCATTAGCGAAGCCGTTTGGTCCTACATCTCTAGTATATTCACCAATAATAATACTGCTATTTAGGTAAACACCAGTTGCAACTACCACAGCGTCTGCCTCTAATGTGTCACCCTGTGCGGTTTTTACTGCTTTAACCACATTATTTTCGGTTATGATATCTATAGCTTCGGCTTGCTTTATATGGAGATTTTGTTGTGACTCTAAGGTACGCTTCATCTCATTGTGATATTCATTTTTATCTGATTGCGCACGTAAAGATTGTACGGCTGGTCCTTTACCTAAATTAAGCATTCTTAATTGTATAAGTGTTTTATCTGTATTAATGCCCATTTGACCACCCAAAGCATCTATTTCACATACTAAATGACCCTTTGCAGTGCCTCCAATAGATGGATTGCATGCCAAAAAAGATATGCTGTCAAGATTTAAGCATAACAAAGTCGTATCTATTCCCATTCGTGCCAAGGCGAGCCCAGCCTCAACACCTGCGTGACCGCCTCCAATAACTACTGCTTTTTTCATAAAATCAATCACCTTAAAATATAATATTGTTTTGTTTGTAAATTCATAAACCGAGTTTGCTAATCTTTAATACCGAGAGTATTTAAAGTGTTAAGCTTCTATCACCATCAGTTGCTGTCAAATATGGCTTTGCTACTATGTACGTCAACATCCGATAATATAATAAACTAAATTATAGCAAATAAAAACGTTATTTTCAATCCTTTTGTATAATTAAATGCATATTTTAACATAATAAACAAGAGGATTGGTTATGAAAAAATTAATTATAATTACAATGATCTTGGCGTTTACTTTAATTAGTTGCGTTAATCCAACCAGCGTTTTAGCTATGGAGGTAGAGCAGTCTTATGTTATATATGATACTGAAGGGAATTATTTATTTGAACGTATAGATGTGGTTGTGGGGGATGAGTATATTGACAAAGAGTTCAATTCTTATGAGGTGATTAGCATTGACGAAAAATCTCATACTGGTGTAGCTAAGTTTGTTAAAAAATACACACCTAAAAAGTCTTTAAAAATAATTAAGCCAGTCAATGAAATAAAAACTATAGGTCTATATATGTCTCATAACGATGAAAGCTATGTGAGTGGTGATGGGTATGATAGCATATATGGTGCAGGCGGTATACACGATATAGCTAAACAAATAAAAAGTCATTTAGAAGAGCAAAATGTTAATGTCACTTTGGATGAAACTTTGCATATACCACATGATACAAATGCCTATGTTCGTAGTAGTGTAACAGCTACTAAGATAATTAACAATATTTCCCCTGATGCTATTTTTGATATTCATAGGGACGGGACGAGTAGAGGTTTTTATATAACAGAAGTGGACGGCAAAGAGCGATGTATGGTACGAATAGTAATTGGAAAATCAAATCCTAATATGTCGGTGAATAGAGAATTTGCCCTAAACCTTATGAATACAGCAAATGAAATATGCCCTTGGCTTTTTGTTGACCTATATGTAGGACAAGGACATTATAATCAAGCTTTACATAACAGGGCAGTTTTATTTGAAATGGGCTCTCATTTAGTGGAGAAAGATTTAGTGATGGAGACTACGCAAAATTTGGCTGATGTAATATATAGGACATTATATGGAGATGAGACTATTGAGACTCCAACGCTTCCTGAGGACGGTATCGGAGGTTTAGGAGATGCTAATCAAAACATTGGAGACACTAATACTAGTGATGGTGTACAACAAGGGGGAGATAACACTGGTAGTGGTATAACAAATGATGTGGGTGAAGACGACGATAATTCTGTAAATGATAATAATATTGGCAACAATACAACAAATGATAATAGCGAAGATTCTACTTCTGATTCTAAAAATGAGCAAGATGAAGACAAAAAAGATGATAATCAAAATGATGGTTTAAATGTCATAATTGTAATATCAGTTATTGGTGTATTAGCTATAGTTGCGTATTTTATTTGGCGAGCTAGTAAGATAAGGGAAATATAAACAATGTGATGTTAAAATTTTAATAAAATTTTAATAAATTTTGGTAAATTAACGTGCTGACGCATGACATCACAGTTTGAATTAACATCAGTTTTGCTTACAAATGTCTTTGGCGCTTGTAGACAAAACCTCCGATAATATAAAATAAGAGCGTGATGCTCTTTTTTTGATTTTTTTTAAAAATAGTTGACATTTTGTTAATAGTGTGGTAAAGTAAATGTGCTTTACAAGGAAGTCGGTGGTAATTATGGATAAAGATTTTATTTGTGATATGCTTGATTGCTATGAGGATTTGCTTACAGACAATCAAAAGCAAGTTATGAATGCGTATTACCGTTATGATGTTAATCTTGCAGAGATAGCAGAACTTATGGGTATTAGCAAGCAAGGGGTAAAGGATACTAAGGATAAAGCACTTAGCAACTTAGTTAATTTTGAGTCTGTATTAAGATTGGCTGAAAAAAAGCGAGTGTGGTATAGTATTCGATCTAAAGAGCAAGATTTGGAAAAACTAAAAGATTTTGTGGATGGTATTTTTGTTAATTAAGGAGTATATATGGCGTTATTTAGTTCATTGAGCGAACGATTAAATCACATATTCAGTAAACTGACTAAGCGAGGTAAGTTGACTGAATTAGAGATAAAGGAAGCAATGAGGGAAATTCGTGTTGCACTACTTGAGGCAGACGTAAATTTTGGTGTGGCTAAGCAATTCATTAATGATATAAGTGAAAAAGCTGTCGGTCAAGAAGTTATGCAGAGCCTAACTCCAGGTCAACAAGTCATTAAAATAGTTAATGAAGAGTTGATCAAATTGATGGGGAGTGAGCACTCAAAGATAGTATTTGCATCAGCTCCACCGACAGTAATTATGATGTGTGGGTTGCAAGGTGCAGGTAAGACTACGATGTGTGCTAAGCTAGCAGGTAATCTAAAAAAGCAAGGGAAGAAACCACTTCTTGTCGCTTGTGATATATATAGACCTGCGGCAATTGATCAATTGAAGGTCGTTGGCAAGCAAGTCAACACTGAAGTCTTTGAGAGAGGCAAACAAGACCCTGTTAAGACAGCTGTTGCTAGTATAGAACACGCAAAAAGTCAAGGTTTTGACGTGGTCATAATTGATACAGCAGGTAGGTTGCATATAGATGAGGAGCTCATGAATGAGCTTATCTCGATTAAAGAGCAAGTTCACCCAAATGAGATACTTCTAACTGTCGACGCTATGACAGGTCAAGACGCAGTAACCGTCGCAAAGACTTTTGATGAAAAACTAGATATAACTGGCGTCATCCTAACTAAGCTCGATGGTGACACTAGAGGCGGTGCGGCGCTTAGCATAAAAAGTATAACTGGCAAGCCTATTAAGTTTTGTGGTGTAGGCGAAAAAGTAGGCGATATTGAGCCTTTTTATCCAGACAGAATGGCTTCTAGGATATTGGGGATGGGAGATGTGCTATCACTTATAGAGAAAGCACAAGAAGCTATATCCGAGGACGAGGCAAAGCGATACGAGAAGATGTTACGTGAGAATAGTTTTACCTTTGAGGATTATTTAGAGCAGTTTGATAAAATCAATAAAATGGGCAATATAAATGACATTATTGCTATGATTCCAGGACTTAGTAATAAGCTTGGTGGGCAAATAAAAGCTATTGATGAAAATCAACTCAAAAGAAACAAGGCTATTATACAATCTATGACCATTAAAGAGAGGCGTAATCCAAACATCTTGAATGGTAGTAGGAAGAAAAGAATAGCTAATGGTAGTGGTACATCCATACAAGAGGTCAATGCGCTAATCAAGCAATTTGAGCAAACCAAAGATATGATGAAACAATTTGGTAAAAATAAAAAGATGAAATTTTAATTAGGTTATTTTCGCTTGTTAAGCGGTGTAACATATACGAATACAAAAAAGGAGAAATAGCAATATGGTAAAAATTCGTTTAACTAGACTAGGTGATAAGAAGTCTCCATTCTACAGAGTGGTAGTAGCTGATTCACGTTGTCCTAGAGACGGCAAGTTTATCGAAGTGTTGGGTACATACAATCCACTTGTAGATCCTGAAGAGATAAAGCTTGATGCTGAAAAGGTAAAAGCTTGGATTGGTAAGGGTGCTCAACCTACTGATACAGCTAGAGCTTTACTAGAAAAAGCTGGTATCATCGAGAAGAAGCCTTGCACTAAGGTATTTAAGAAGAAAGAAACTGCTGAAGTTACTGAAGCGTAGTATTTATTTTGAAGACATATAATTGAATTTGTATGTCTTTTTTATTTATTTATATTGCTAAGTTGTTGTATTTTTGGTATAATCCAAAGTATTAAATGATAGGTTGGTATGTTTTATGAAAGTTGAAGTAGGTAAAGTATTAAAACCTCAAGGTATAAAAGGCGAACTAAAGGTTATGCCATATATTGATTTTGAGAAGTTTAAAGATTTGGAAGTCTTGACTATAAACAACAAAGAGTACAAAATTAAAAATGCTGTGTTCAGATTAGGGTATATATACCTTACACTTGAGGGTATTGAAGATAGAAATCAAGCATTATTATTACACTCACAATCAATTCTAGCTGAAGGCGAGGAGATTGAGCTGGAAGAAGGCGAGTTCTTTGTGCAGGACTTGATTGGTATGGATGTGTATGTAGAGGATGAAAATTATGGAAAGGTCATAGCTATAGATCAATTTGGTTCGGCTGACGTCATTACTATCCAGGGGAGTTTTGGTAAATGGCAATTTCCTTATCTTACAGATGTGGTGATTGAGTTAGATGTAGCAAATAAAAAAATGGTACTAGATAAAAAGAGATTTGAAGAGGTCAGGGTATGAGAATAGATGTGTTGACACTATTCCCTGAAATGTTTAATTCATTAAAGACTAGCATAATAGGTCGAGCGTTAGATAATAGGTTATTTGAGCTTGAAATGCATAATATACGTGATTTTAGCACTGATAAACATCTTAAATGTGACGACACTCCTTTTGGTGGTGGGGCTGGTATGGTGATGACTCCGCAACCTTTAAGAGATAGCATACTTAAGTTTAAGACACCTAATTCTAAGGTAATCTATATGAGTCCTTGTGGTACGCCGCTCAATCAAAACAAAGTTAAAGAATTAGCAAAAGAGGAACATTTGATTATACTTTGCGGTCATTATGAAGGTATTGATCAGAGAATTATTGACTTGTATGTGGACGAAGAGATAAGTATAGGTGATTATGTTTTGACTGGTGGTGAATTACCAGCAATGGTTTTAATTGATAGCGTTAGCCGAATGATACCCGATGTTATAAGCTCAGAGTCAAAAGTAGACGAAAGTTTTGAAGATGGGCTACTTGAGTACCCACAATATACAAGGCCATTTGAGTTTGAGGGGTTAAAAGTACCAGAAGTTTTAATATCTGGCCATCACGAAAATATTGAAAATTGGCGGAAAGACCAAAGCCTAAAACTCACAAAGGAGCGTAGGCCAGACTTAATCAAGACAACGACCGTTGAATTTGTTGTTAGAGCCAAGCAAGATTGTACTAATAGAGTGCTAGCTTTTTTAAGTCACCCTGAGAGGAAGACTTTGTACAATAATATTTGCGCTGACTTTGATATTCATCCAGAGGAGCTAGGCGGTGATAATGCTAATTATGTAGCAAATAAAGTAGAGATCATCTACGACAAATGTTACGTAGATATGCTTAATCAAGCTCACATTTTTCAGACTTTTTGGGATTCTATTAAACTAGATGTAATGGACGAATTTGAGAGGATTTTTGGTTTAAAAAGTAACCTTGATGTCATAAAGGCATATATGTGGCCATCTGTAGTGTGTCCTTACTATGCGGAAGGCTTTTATGTGTCATACTCGCCGGTGTATCCAAATTGGAATAATGCACTTAAGACTTGTATTCACGAATTAATTCACCATTTTTGGTGGCTTAAATGGGATCAAACTTTTAAAAGAAATAAAAAGATGCTAAAGTACGAATATCCGAGTTCTAGTTGGTTTTTCTCTGAGATGGTGGTGCAGATAATTGTACAAAATTCATCTTTACTAAAATATATAGGCAAAAGAAAGATTTCATATGAAGATTTTTACGAGATGGATGTGGACGGTATTAATTTGATGCAAAAATTAGATGAGTTATATAAAAACAATGATTTAGAAAACTTTATGAAGTTAGCGTATAAGTTTGTAGATACCAACTTGGACGTAATCCAGGCTCAATATAATAGATAAAGGAGGATTAATATGAAAATAAACTGGTTTCCAGGACATATGCGTAAGACGCTTAAAACCTTATCTGACGAAATTAAAAATATTGATGTAGTTTTGTATGTGTTGGATAGTCGAGCGCCTTATTCTTGTTTGAATCCATCTTTTATAAAAATTATCAATAATAAACCTATTATATATGTGTTGAACAAAGCTGATTTAGTGGATAATGACGAGCTAAAAAAATGGAAAAAGTATTTTGATAGTCTACCTAATAGCTCTACAGTCAGTCTCAATAGTACCATTAGCAAAAATAAACAGATTATTAATGCTATAAAAAATATTTTACAAAGTAAGATAGATTATTATCTATCAAAAGGTGCTAAAAAGACCTTTCGTGCTATGATTATAGGTGTGCCGAACTGTGGCAAAAGTACTCTTGCGAATAACCTTTGCGGTAAGGCTAAGGCTGTGACAGGTAATAAAGCTGGAGTTACGAAGACCAAACAGTGGGTTAAGGTGGATACGTGGATAGAAGTACTTGACACGCCAGGCACACTTTGGCCATCTTTTGACGATCAAAAAGTCGCTCATCATTTAGCATTCATAGGAAGTATAAAGGAAGAAGTGCTAAACAAAGACGATCTAGCTATTGAACTTTTAAAATGGTTACAAGAAAATAATCCACTAGCAATATCTAATAGATACGGCGTGCAAGTTGACGATGACCCGATTGTCTTACTTGAAACCATTACTCAAAAAATGGGTTTCAAATTGAAAGGTAATGAGCCTGACTACGATAGAGTAATATCTATGATTATAACGGATTACAAAAATGGCAAATTAGGGAATAAAATACTAGACAAATTAGAGGATATAAGATGAGAGTGAAGACTCAAAATCTAGTTGAAGGCTTAACTGGGGAGTCTAAAGCCTGTGATTATTTACAAAGCTTGGGGTATAGCATACTTGAGCGAAATTACAAAACAAAAATTGGTGAAATTGATATTATTGCTTTAGATAAAGATAGGTATGTATTTATTGAGGTGAAGACACGCTCAACAGCTGTAAAAGGCTATGGACGTGAGGTGATAAATAATGAAAAAATCAGAAAGATAAGAAATAGTGCTGTAGGCTATTTAAAATACTTGCGTGTACCTAATGCAAAGATGAGATTTGATTTAATAGAGATTGTAGGGGATGAATTACATCATTTACAAGCAATATTTTAATATTTTGACTATACATTTTTGTTTAATTATGTTATACTTAAGTTAGAATTTTTAATCTTATTAACATAAGGGGTGTTTATTTGATGGATAAAATTGCTGTAATGGAATTGGATACTAACTATATTAATTTGGTACTAGCTAATTGTAATGATGCTGGATTGTTTGCTATATATGATAAATGGAACGAGCATGTAAGGTTAAGTACTGAGATAGACCAAAATGGTAATATCCTTCCTATTAGAATAGATGAGGCAATTAAAATAGTATCTTACTATAAAAAAATTATAAATGCACAACAGATTAAGACTGTTCTGTGTTATTGTTCTCAACGCTTTAGTACTGAAAAGAATTATAAAGCTATTATAGAAGAAATTTTCAACCTAACTGGTTATGAATTTTTGGACTTCAATGAAAATTATAGTAACATAATACATTCGTGCAATTTTTATACTATAGAGCCAATGAAGGCTTTTGTTATCAATATTGAGAATAACAATATCAATATTATTAGATACAATCGTAAAAATATTATGGATACCTTGACTTTTAATTTTGGGGCGGAGAGTTTGGCAAAATTGTTTGAGAATGAAACTTGCTCTCCACGGGAAAAAATGTCTAAGATGATAGATTATTGTAAGGAGCAATTTCAAGGTTGTACGTTTTTTGACATAGAAGATGAAGAATATAAAAAGATTGGTATGGGGAGTACCTTTATCAATCTATCAAAAATATGTCGCTTGGGTACTAAATACTCATACAACAAAGACCATAATTATGAGCTTACGGAAGATAATTTTAATAGTGCCTTTAAGATAATTCAAGATTTGGATGCGGATAAGACTAAGAAAATAAAGGGAATAAGCTCAGATAGAGCAGACATTGTGGCGAGTGGTACAGCAATTGTTAAAGCTTTGTATGATTGTTTTTACTTAGGTAATATTAAAATCAATTCGACTGAAATTTGTGAGGGGATTATCTTTGACCATATGTTAAAGACTTATGGAGACAAAATTTATACCGACATTCTCACAACGAGTCTAGATACATGCAATACCTTTTATGGCGGAAATCTAGAAGAAAGTCAGAGGATTTATTCAATTGCAAATGATTTGTTTGATGAGTTAAGAGTATTGCATAGATTTACTAAGCATCACAATAAAATACTAAAGATAGCTTCTTATTTCGCTTTGAGTGGTAAAAGAGTAGGTTATAATAATTTTGAAAAGAATAGCCTGTATATGACTATCAACTCAGATATAAGGGGTGCTTCACATCTTGAAATTTTGGTGGCTGGTTTTGTGGCTGGTAGTCAAAATTTAGAAGAGTTTGATATAAATCAATGGGTATTACATAGAGATATTATTGATGAGTCTTATATGGATGTTGTCAAAAAATTGGCCGTATTAGTGAAAATAGCTAGAATTATTGTAAAAATATCGCCAGCTCAGCATGCTGTATGTGATGTATTAGGAGACAATTGTATTTTAAGCGTTACATCATTAGATGGTGAAGCTTATCATACTAATGAAATAAGATCTGCTATACATGATTTCAAGAAAGCATTTAATAAAATATTGCAGGTGTTATGATGTCTAATGTAGATTTGGTAATAGAATTTGGTGATGACTATACATCTATTGGTTATAAGGGTAGAGTCTATAAGGAAGCGTCTTTACTTGCTTTTACGAAAAAAGGTAAAAATATAAAAGTCCAAGCATTCGGTAATCAAGCAAAGAAAATGATTGGCAAAAATGATGGCGCTACTTGGATAGAGGCACCTTTTAAATATGGGGTCATTGATAATAGTGAATTGGCTCAAGTGTATCTCACTAGTTTTATTGATAGCGTGCTTGAGAGTCGAAATTTTGCTACTAAAATAAAAGCTCTGTTTATATGCAGTTGTGCTTTGCAACTAGAAGAGAAGCGTGCCTTTGAAGTACTTGCTATTAAGTGTGGCATCAATCAGATATGGTTTGTACCTTCGGTGCTAGCTAGTGCCATAGGTAATGGGCTTGATGTTTTGCAATCAGATGGTAAATTAATGGTTGGGATAGGTGCTGGAGCAACTGAGATAGCGTGTATAAGTCAAGGTAGCATTGTGAATGGTTATTGCGTCGAACTAGGTGGTTCGGTGATTGATCAAGCTATCATAGATGTTATAAATGATAAGTTTGGTGTAGTAATATCAAAATTAACTGCCGAAAATATCAAGCAAGAAATTGGTAGTTTGCATCCGTCAGATATTGCAAATGTAGAGTATAGTGGTATAGATGCTTTAACTAGAATCAGCAAGACTGGTGATGTATTTGCAAAAGACCTTTATCCAGTCTTTAGTATAGCATATGACAAAATATGTGAAGCAATAGATATCGTCATATCTCAGTTAAGTGCTGATCTAATAAATGACATATCAAAAAATGGTATCTATGTATATGGACCAGGTAGTAGAGTCACTGGGCTAGAAGCGTTTTTAAGAAAACGACTTAATGTGATTGTTAATATAATAGAAAATGAAGTTGCTGGCGTTAACGGGGGGATGTCAATATTAAACGACAAAAAATTATTAAATACTTTAATAGAAAAAAATTGAGGTGAATAAAAATGTTTGATTTTACTAAAGCTCCCATAAGACCCTACGGACATCCTCAAAAGGGGCCAGAAGTTAGAAAACTTATGTTTAAACAAGCAATCTATGACGCTTATATAGAAGCTGTCGAAGCCGATCCATCTATAGATAGGTATGCTCGTTTTGTGTATTGGTACAAGGCGTCATACTATGATTATGAGCAAGGCGAAATAATTAGCATGGAAAGCTCTATGGATAGATTGTATGAACTTGCAAAGGGTATTTGTTATACAATTATAGATGATGATAAACAAAAAATGATCAAAGAATTTGAAAATAAGTTATCAGAAAAAGGAAGAGGTCTTTAAGAGACCTCTTTCACACTTTTTTTCGTTGCTTCATAAATAACTACTAGCTAGTTTTAAGGAGAGTTATTTATGAAACCAAGATTTATACATTCATATAGTGACGATGTTGTTACATTTGATTTTGATAAAAATGATATTTTAAGTTTAATTAGCGGTAAACCAAGTGCTTATGCGGTATTAAAGGGCGGCGATAATTATCCTGAGATTGAGGGCGTTGTAGCTTTTTATCAAGGATTTAACGAAGTTATAGTTGCCGTCGAAGTAAAAAATCTACCAGACACGCAAGGACAATGTGCCGTGAATAAATACGCTATCCATATACATAACGGTGGCTCTTGTCGTGATAATAGCGATATTCCTTTTGAAAGTGCTGGTGGACATTACAATCCAAATGACTGTCGGCACCCGGCTCATGCAGGTGACTTGCCGACTCTTATAAGTAATAATGGTAATGCTTTTATGGCTTTTTTAACTAATAGATTTAATGTAAAAGATATAATAGGCAAAACAGTAATAATACATAAAAATTTTGATGATATGATGACCGACCCTGATGGTAACTCAGGTGAACGAATAGCTTGCGGTGTAATTGTAAAATAATTATGAACAAAAAACTACGGAGTGAGAAAGCTCCGTAGTTTTTTAATTTTTATTGTTAGCATTATCATTGATGTCTTGATTTTCAATTTGTTTGTTTGAAATGTCTTGTTCTAGTGTGGTGTTATCTAGTGAATTATTTTTTTGTAATTTCTTTTTTTGTCGTTTTTGTCTTCTTTCTTCTAGTCTTTTCTTTCTACGACTCTCGTATTCTTTGGCTTTATCTTCTAATTTATCAAAGAAGTTTTCATTTTTTCTATTTGTTCTAACTTTTTCAACTCTAGGTTGTAATGGTGTATCATCATAGATGGGTGCAATTTCGGTATCCTGAATCTTGATTCCGTATTGCTTGTGGCTTCTTGGTATGTTATTTCTTTTGAATTCATTTACAACAGTTTCTTTGATGTAGTCAATTACGTCATAATAATCTTCTGTGTCTACCCAAATATATGCTGTAAGTCTTATAAAGTCGTCACCAAGCTCACTTACCGCTACTGATGGTGCTGGTGTAGTCAATGTTCTACCATCTGAATTAGCTACATCTAGTATGATCTTTTTAGTAAGTTGTAAATCTGCTTCATATGCGATATTGAAGTCTAAAACTATTCTGCGGGTCTTAAACCTACTGTAATTGATGATAGGGTTATTTACAATTTCAGAATTTGGTAGCGTTATTTCTTCATTGTTGGTGGTGACTATAGTTGAAGTTAACATACCTATAGACTTCACAATTCCTTCTAAATTATTAACACGTACGCGATCACCTACTTCAAATGGTTGAGTAGTAATGATAACTACGCCATTTGCAAGGTTTGCCAAGGAATTTTGTAAAGAAAGTGATATAGCCAGTCCAGCAGCAGAAAGTAACGCTATCAATCCTGTTGTCTGGATGCCTAGAGTATTAAGCACTGCAAGTATCAAAATTAACTTCAAGGCAAAACCTAAAATTGAAATAGAAAAAGATTGAGTTACTTTGTTGATTTTTGTTTTTGATAAAAATTTTTTAACAACGATATTGACTATTTTAATTAAAATGTAGCCAAATATAAATACTAAAAGAGCATTTAATACTTTTACGCCGTTAGTAACGCAAAAGTCCCAGATAGCATTTCCTATAGAAGTCCAATCCATAATATCTCCTTAAATATGCAATACACTAATTATAGTCAAATAAAAAATAATTTCAAGCATTTTCGACATTTTCTTTTTATTATGTGTATTTGCTTGAAAAATATAGCGGTTTTGTGTTATAATTACTATAAATTTTAGGAGGTTTGATCGTATGGAATTAGAAGAGATTAAAATGGAATTAAACAAACTCAGCGAAGAGTATAACACTTTAAAGGAGTGTCTTTGACAAAACCGCAAAAAATAATAGACTGATTGAACTTAAAAAAAGTCAAGAAAGTGCTGATTTTTGGACTGATAGCTCAAGAGCACAATCAGTTGGCAAAGAGATAAAATCCTTAGAATTATTGCTTTCAAGAATAAAGAAGATTGAAGTGCTATTAGACGATGTGGAGTGTATGATAGAGTTATCAGCTGAAGACAATTCTATGATAAAAGAAGCCGAACAGACTTTAATTACTTGTGATAAAGAGATAAGGTCATTAAAATTGGTCTCTATGATGGACGGCAAGCATGATAATAGTAAGGCTATAGTCACTATTCACGCTGGGGCAGGTGGTACCGAAGCTCAAGATTGGGTGTCTATGCTTTATAGGATGTACTCAATGTATGCGTTAAAGTACGGCTTTAGCTTGAATATTTTAGATGAGCAAGCTGGCGAAGTGGCTGGTATTAAGAGTATAACTTTTACAATGGATGGTGATTATGCTTACGGGTATATGAAAGCAGAAAAAGGCGTCCATAGACTAGTAAGAATTAGTCCTTTTGATAGCGGAGCTAGAAGGCATACTAGCTTTGCAAGTGTAGAAGTAGTACCAGAAATAGAGCATGATGACGAAATAGAGATAAAGCCTGATGAGATACGAATAGACACATATAGAAGTAGTGGTGCTGGTGGACAACACGTAAACAAGACAGATAGTGCTATAAGGATTACTCATTATCCGACTGGTATAGTGGTTACTTGTCAAAATGAACGCTCACAACTTCAAAATAAGGAGATGGCTTTTAAAATATTAAAAAGTAAATTGCTCCAAAAAAGAGAAGAGGAAGAAGAAGCAAAACTAAATGAAATAAAAGGTTCACTCAAGAAAATAGAATGGGGTAGTCAAATACGAAGCTATGTATTTTGCCCTTATACTCTGGTAAAAGATCATCGCACAAACTATGAAAAGACAGATATTCAGGCTGTTATGGATGGAGAAATACAAGATTTTATTGAAGATTATTTATTGAAATCAAAAGGTTAATTATGAGTTATTTTGAAAGGATGAAAATAAAATACGAAAACTTGCGACACAAAGAAAATGTGATTGTTTTGGCAATAGAGTCTAGTTGTGATGAGACAAGTATAGCTGTAGTTAAAAATGGCAGAGAAGTGCTAAGTAATATTGTCAGCTCGCAAATACCTATTCACGAAAGATTTGGCGGAGTTGTGCCAGAAGTTGCCTCAAGAAATCATATTACGGCTATCAGTAATGTTTTTAATGAGGCAATAAAAAAAGCCAACATTACTATAGAAGATATAGATGCTGTAGCTGTGACTATAGGGGTAGGTCTTATAGGAGCTTTGTTTGTGGGGGTGAATTTTGCCAAAGGACTAGCTTATCAACTTGATGTCCCATTGATAGCTGTAAATCATATTGCTGGGCATTTAGCATCCAACTATATTGCTTATCCTAGTCTAGAGCCTCCTTTTGTATGTTTGGTGATTAGTGGTGGGCATACTTCATTATTTATGATAAATGATTATTGTGATTGGACGCTAATAGGGCAGACTATGGATGACGCTGTTGGTGAATGCTTTGACAAGGTAGCTAGAGAGGTAGGGCTAGGGTATCCTGGTGGCCCAAAAGTCGAGAAAATGGCAAAGGAAGGTCATAGCAATATTGAATTTAGAAAGCAAAATAGCTTTAAACATAGCTACAATTTTAGTTTTAGTGGTATCAAGACAGCTGTAATAAATTATATCCATAATAAACGTCAAAGCGGTGAGGAGATTAATGTAGCGGATGTTTGTTGTAGTTTTCAAAATCTTGTCACTAAAGAGCTAGTATCCAAGTCTATTCGTCTTTGTGAAGAAAAACAAACCAAAAAGTTGGTGCTTGCCGGTGGTGTATCAGCGAATAGATTTATTGCTAATAATATGATAGAAGTTGGTGCAAAATATAACATAGAAGTATATGTGCCACCGATTGAACTTTGTACTGACAATGCTAGTATGATAGGCTCTCAAGCTTATTACAATTTGCTAGCAGGTAAAGGGCTATGTGATTTAGATATTGTACCGACTACAGTAATAAATTATACTAATATTTAAAGGAGAAATTATGAAGAAAGTACTACTAGTTATTTGCTTTGTTATGTTAGCGACTTTTGGCATTACATTTAATGTAGAGCCAGTTTATGCTAGCGAAGCCGTATTTAACGATAAAGTGGTACACTATAATGGTGAAGAGCAAAGTATTTTAGTCGAGGGATTGCCGGAAGAAACTGAGGTGGTTTATACAAATAA
Organism: uncultured Clostridia bacterium; assembly: GCA_944349765.1. Classification (GTDB taxonomy): domain Bacteria; phylum Bacillota; class Clostridia; order Christensenellales; family UBA1242; genus CALVNN01. The sequence continues at coordinate 75,880 of CALVNN010000003.1, forward strand.
CGTCGGGACAATTCCCGGGACCTATGAAGCTAGTGCGACCTACACAGATGAAAGTGGCGTAAAGCAAGTACTAACTGCGACTTTGACTATAAAACCAGCTATAATAACTGGTATTACTTTGCCATCAAAGAGTTTTATATACGATGGCGATGAGAAATCTCTAGAAGTCAATACTTTGATCTTGCCATATGGTGAGTTGGCTGAAGTTGAATACACTAACAATAATCAAACAGAAGCAAATTCTGAAGGGTATGTTGTGACGGCAACGGTCACTCATCCATATTATGAGACGTTATATCTTACAAGTGAGTTGTATATTACTCCAGCCGAGTATGAACTAAGTGGTGTGACGTTAGAAGATGCTATTTATGAATATGATTCGAAAGAACATAGTTTAGCCTACAAAGGTACTTTACCTAGTGGACTTAGTGTCCAATACAGCAATTATAATAAAACAAATGCAGGGTATTATTTGGTAGAAATGTCTTTTGTAAATGAAAATCCTAACTACATCACGCCTAGTCCTATGTATGCTTATCTTATAATAAATCCAAAGACCATTGAAGTGGTAGTAGATGAAATGACCTTCAATAGGACTACTCAAAACATTTCTTATAGTGTTCTAGGAGCTATAGGTGAAGAAGATCCTAAAGTTTCGTTAAGTCAAACTACAGTTTTCAATGCGGGGGATTACAATATAAACGTGAATGTAGCGAACACAAATTACGTGCCTAAACAAAGTAGCATTACTGTACACGTAGCCAAAGCGACTATTACGGATATTGAAAAGCCTTATCCTACTATTACATATTTTGAGGGTATCAAGTTGAAAGATATAAGATTGCGTACTGGATTTACTTGGGTTAATGAGGAGCAACTTATAAATTGTAATGATACAGAGTTTGAGGCTATTTATAATATAGACCCGATAAATTATGAGGACGCATATGTAACGATTACTGTCGAAATAAGAAAGGCAAGTATAAATGCGGTATTTCCCGAAGTAGGTAGCATAGAATATGGTAGCCAATTAAGGGATGCAGAGTTTGATGCATATCACAATTTAGGTGTGTTTCAGTGGAGAAACGAGACATTGTATCCAACAGTCGTAAATACTGGTTATGTAATGGAGTTAATTCCTTATGACGCTGTGAACTATTTATCTGAGAGCAAGACTATTAATGTCGTAGTAACGCCCAAAGTACTGAATTTAAATTTTGCTAATTATGAAGATGTAGTGTATAATGGCACTCAACAAAAGAATGTGACAGCCACTATATCCGGTATGCTTGATAGGGACCAAAATAGTATTCAACTTAGATTAATTTATGATGGTGATGCCATAAATGCAGGTGCGTATAGGGTAGAGGCTAGTATAAATAATTCTAACTATGCCTTACCTACTCAAAATTATGTCAATTTCAACATATTAAAAGCTGATTTGGATGTAGCCGAAGTTAGCTTTATTGTAGGTAGTGATGAAGTGTTGTTTAGCCAGCCTGTCGCACATAAACTAGGGGATGACAGCTGGGTTACTAGTGACAGTATCTTACTCCTAAGTGAAAACACTGATTATGTGATTTCTTATTACCTTGTAGGTGACAGAAATTATAATGATTCTGCGACAAAAAGCGTGAATATAAGGACCACTTATAGTGTGCAAACTGTTAATAATATGATAGATCAGTTAGGAGTTGTGACTCTAGATAGTTATGATGCTATTGTAAATGTGATTTATGCTTACAATACTTTACTTGAGCAAGATAAACAACTTGTTAATAGTAATACTTTAACGATTAAGCTTAATCAGTATAACGATTTGTGTGATGAGCTTAATAATGCTTTAAGCACACAAATTTCAAATAGCGAACAAATTTGGAAAGCTTTCTTAGTGTCTTTGAGTGTGGTTGTTTCGGCAGTATCTTTACTCTTTGTTGCAAGGAGGTTTGTATGAAAATAAAAACAATTTTGTCTAGCGTATGTTTGATATTAATAGCCTTTTTGTGCGTAGGGTGCAGTGAAGGTTTGAAAGTTGATAATTTTATATCTGCTTATAATAGTCTAAATGAAGCAATTACCATAAACAAGACAGTTAGCTATACTGTGGGTAACGAAACGCTCTATAATCAAAAAATTATCAGTCGTAGTAGTATAGACGGAAAAGTCGTTGTTAGTTTTTATGAGTATGATAAAAGATTTAATGAAATATCTATTGACAATACTTCAAAATATAAAATAACCACCTCTCAAAAATATTATTATGATAACCAAATAGGTGAAGTTGTGAGCGATGAGATAGTTTGGCGAGCTGGGCTTTTGGAAGAGTTAACAAATGAATGGGGTAGTAGCACAGTAGCAACTTTTGATCAAAATTATTTATCCGATATTGTCATTGATGAGGAGGCAAAGACTTTAACAGCAAATATTAAGCAAGAATATTATGACGACATCATACAAGAAGAAGTAACAGATTTGACTTTGTCAATACAAATAGATAATGACAATAGATTAAAATTAATTACATATTCGTATGTGTGCGATAATATTAACTTTAATATAACTTTTGATGTAAGTTTTGAAGCTGTAGAGATTGATATTGAGTAAATGATATTGATAGTTTAGAGAATATTATGTTATACTAATATGGATTTGTATTATATAATTTAATTTTTATCATTACAATATATTTAGTTTAGTGTATTCGGATAGTGTGCCTGAGTTTATTTCAGAACTATATAAACAAATTAGAGCAGAAAAATATGAAAAATATTTACCTATTATACAGGATAAATATGAAAAAGCAGAATATAATGTATCTAATTATGAAGAAATATTTAGAAAATCCAACGAAGCTTTGACAAATTTGGCTCAAGAGAAGACTGATTTGGAAAAAGCGTATAAAAATGATCATAAAGAAGCTTTTGTTATGCCTGATGACTACAAACAGCTGAGTCAAGAAGATTTATCTAAAGCAAGGGATGATATATCTGAAAAGCTTAAAGATGTTAAAAATGAGTTTATCCAAGAAAATGATGCATTGACGCTTGCTGAGCTTCAATTAAAAGCTTCTGAAAGAGACGCTAAAAATATTGAAAAAGAGATTAAGAATACTGATAAGATCTTAAGAAAGACAATGCCTAAAGATTTGGTAAGTGAACCATTAAATGAGTTTAGGGAAAATTCAGTTGTGTTAAACAAAAATAAGAGCAAAGCAACTATACATTCAAATACTGCGATTTTAGATCAAGTAGATAAAGAGTCTTATTTGAATACACAAAATGAATTTACTCAAACTCAAGTGCGTACAATGAATAGAAACGATGCTTATACACCATCTATTTAGTGTGAGTGATAAACAGTCTAATACAGACTGTTTTTTTTGATATTGACTTTATATACAAGTGTGATATACTTTAGGGTAAGAGGTTTTTATGAAGATTAAATATCATTTCAAAGATTTAACTTTAGGTGAGTTAAGTAAAGACGAGCATTATTTTTATTATAATTCTGATATGGCGGGTGAAAAAGCTTTTCAAAAATTTGCTTCAAGTGGACTATATACTTTAAAAAATTCCGATAACTTAAAAAGTAGTGTACTATTTGATGAGTTTAAGTCGGTATTAAAAAATGTGCGTGCTAGATGGGATTTAGTTTCTTCGGCTAAGATTACTGATACTGATGATGATTTCACTGCTTTATGTAAATATGCACAGTTACAACAGGCGACTGATAAGTTTTGGTTTGAGGTGGTAGAATGATATACTTAGATAAAATTCAGCACAAAGAATATGATTTTAATGAGGGGACGTTAGTCAAAAAATTGATAGTGTTAAACAATCAAAAATATATTTTTAAGGCAAATAACGGTTTCCCTTATATGGAGACTCCATCAAGCGTCGGAGAAGTCCTTTACAGTAAAGTGGCTAGTTTGGTGCATTCTAATTGTGTTAAAGCACAATTTGCTGAACTTACTATAGATGGAAAGGTTAGTAAAGGTGTACTAATTAAGCATTTTTGTACATCTGACGTCGTAGAATCCCTAACTTTTGGACAAATACTGGGTATTTTAGATCGTCAAAATATAAAAATTAAAATGGATACAACAGTCCCAAATATATTAAATTTAGTTGGGGCGTATGCTCGTTATTTGGGGTTGAAGTTCGACTATGACGAAGTTGCTTTAGATTTGAATAAGATGGCCATATTAGACTACTTTTTTTCGCAAAGAGACAGGCATTATGATAACATTGAATTTTTAATAACAAAAGATGAGATGAAGTTGGCACCTATGTACGATAATGGATTTTGTTTTAATTTCACAAAGCATCAATCTCGCTTAGAAGCTAATAAAGAGTCAAACTCTAATAATGGTACGGTACAACTTCTAAAGTTGCAACCATTAAAAAGGGAAGAACCTGAGCAGTTTAACAAAAATTTTGCACATCAAATAGCTGAATTAATCAAGGAAGACAAAGAAATTAAAGATTTTGTAAGAAGCGTTGTCAATTTGAATATTGTTAGTATTTTGGATGAAGTGTATATGGAAGCGGGTACTGTGTACCCAAGGATTTATATGACGGAGTGCAAAGAAATCTTTGATAATCGGGTTAATGTTCTTAAATCTGAGTTGCAACATGAGAACGTAAAAGAATCCACAAATACACCTTGTCTACTTAGATGATTTATTTTTGTTAAATTTATTTTCAATCCACGTTTGAATACTATTTTGATATTTTGCTAAATAATATGACCCTATAAAAGTCAATATTAATACGACAGCCCAAAGTGCTAGCCACCATCCATGGAATGGGATTATAGAGCCTATAAAGCAGGTGAAGGCGAGGTCAATTGCTCTTGTAATAATGACTACACACAAAAAATAAGTTATTTTTATATTACTTAAGCCAGCCAACATACAGATAAGTTCATCAGGGAATATTGGAATTAGGAAGAATATCGGTAACATAAGTTTTCCGTTATCTCCTAATTTTTTCTTCCAAAGTTCGGCTTTTTCTTTACCGACCAACCAAGCTATAAATTGTAACCCAAATATTCTACCCATATAAAAAGCAAACAACGAACCTATTACAAGTCCAACTAGGCTAAGCAAATATGCTTTTAAAGGCCCAAAAATTACCATTGCTGGCACAATTAATATTATGGAATTTATAGGAACCAACATTATTTGTATGGCTAATAATATCACATAGACCAAGGAGCCTATCCAACCATCATTTATGACATTTTTTATTTTTGAAATATCATCTAGACCTAAAGCATTGATTAAAAGACAACTTCCGACAGAAAAAAGTATCACAATGGTCACGGTTAAGATTATTTTTAATTTTTTATTCATTATACACTCGCAAAAGTTTGATTAATAATAAATATGAAAAATAAACATTTAATAGACTAAATTTTTTTTGCAATTTTATTGTATAGGTATTCGTGATTTTATAAAATATCAAAAATAAGAGTGATTTTGGGCATAAAATGCATATATGTATTTTAAAAACGTTAAAAAGCTTTAAAAATACATTAAAAAAAGTTTAAAATACTTTCAATTTTAACTAAAATATGCTATAATTAAAGTACAAAAATAAGTATATTTACGATGCTTATTTGTATATTTTTGTGAGGTTGTTTTTATGTCTGATGAGAAGAGTTTGCACTATAGTGAAGATGACATTAAGGTGCTAGAAGGATTGGATCCAGTAAGAAAAAGACCAGGTATGTATATTGGTTCTACAGATGAACGTGGTCTACATCATTGTGTCATTGAGATTGTAGATAATAGTGTGGATGAATGTTTAAATGGTTATGCAACGCATATAGCTGTAACAATTAATAAAGATGGTAGCGTATCAGTTACTGATGATGGTAGAGGTATACCTACAGGTATTCACAAAGCTGAGGGCAAAAGTGCTGTTGAGGTAGTGCTTACTAAGCTTCATGCTGGCGGTAAATTTGGAGGCGGTGGATATAAAATCTCTGGTGGTTTGCATGGCGTAGGCTTGTCAGTTGTGAATGCTTTGTCTAGTTCGCTTATAGTTGAGGTTTGGCAAAATGGTCATTACTATATCCAAGAGTATAGTAGAGGTATTCCACTTTATGACCTCAAAATAGCTGGTGATGCTGATAAAACTGGTACGAAAGTTACATTTTTGCCCGACCCCGAAATATTTGAAACCGTAGAATTTGATTATGATAGATTAAAGAATCGTTTTAGAGAGATTGCTTTTCTTAATAAAGGATTAGTGATAAAACTTGAAGATCAACGTGAGGGGCGTGAACGTAAAGAGACCTTTGAGTTTAAAGGCGGTATTATTGAATTTGTCAATTTCTTAAATAAAGGTAAAAGCTGTCTTTTTGGAGAGCCTATATATATTAGCAAAATAAATCCGACTAATGAAGTCGAAGTAGCTATTCAGTACAACGACAGTTATGTTGAAAATATAGAATCTTTTGCTAACAATATAAACACTCAAGAGGGTGGTACACATTTACAAGGCTTTAAAAATGCTTTGACTAAAATTATAAATGATTACGCACAAAATAATAAGATCATAAAAGACACTGAAAAATTGTCAGGTGAAGATGTGCGAGAGGGAATTACTGCTGTAATTTCTGTAAAGCTTACAGAACCTCAATTTGAAGGGCAAACAAAGACCAAACTCGGCAATAGTGAAATGCGTGGTATAGTAGAAAAGGCTATGATAGAGGGATTTGGTTCATATCTAGAAGAGCATCCAAAACAAGCTAAAGACCTTGTTTTCAAATGTGTGAGTGCTCAAAGAGCTAGAGATGCAGCTAGAAACGCTAGAGATTTGACTCGTAGAAAAGGCGTATTAGAATCTACCACATTACCAGGTAAACTTGCTGATTGTTCTGAGAAAAATGCGGAGCTTTGCGAGATCTATATCGTTGAGGGTGATAGTGCGGGTGGTACAGCAAAGCAAGGTAGAGATAGACGTTTTCAAGCTATTTTGCCTTTGAGGGGTAAGATATTAAACGTAGAAAAAGCAAGATTAAGTAGAATTCTAGAAAATGAAGAAATCAAAAATATGATAACTGCCTTTGGTTGTGGTATAAATGAAAATTTTGATGAAAGTAAATTGCGTTACCATAAAATTATTACTATGACTGATGCAGATGTGGATGGAAGTCATATACGAATATTGTTGTTAACATTTTTCTATAAATTTATGCGTCCTTTAATTGAAAAAGGTTATGTGTATATTGCACAGCCACCTTTGTATAAGATAGAAAAAAATAAAGAAGTTCGATATGTTTATAATGAAGAAGATTTGGATGTAAATCTAGAAGAAATGGGACGAAAAGGTTGCGTAGTTCAAAGATACAAAGGTTTGGGTGAGATGGATGATACACAACTTTGGGATACAACTATGAGTCCAGAAAACCGTACTTTACTTCAAGTAAAAATGCGTGATGCGGAAGAAGCTGCTGATTTGTTTAACAAATTAATGGGTGAGGAGCCTGAGCTTAGAAGACAATTTATTGAAGAGAATGCTGGTTTAGCCAAAGATTTGGATGTTTAAGAGGTTATTACAATGAAGAAAAAAGATTATTCAGTTGAATTGGAAAAATTGGTCGATAGGACCAAATATATAGAAGTCGAAGTCGCTAACGAACTTAAAACTTCATTTATACAGTACGCTATGGCGGTCAATGTAAGTAGAGCAATACCTGATGTCCGTGATGGTCTTAAACCTGTGCATAGACGTATATTGTATGCTATGGGTGAGTTGGGGCTTACTAGTGATAAACCTTACAGAAAATGTGCTAAGATAGTCGGTGACGTGCTTGGTAAATATCATCCACATGGAGACAGCTCTGTATACGACGCACTTGTTAGATTGGCACAGGATTTTAGTATCCGCTGTCCTTTAGTAGATGGACATGGTAACTTTGGTTCTGTAGATGGTGATGGGGCAGCTGCTTATCGTTATACAGAGGCAAGAATGAGTAAAATTGCTAATGAGATGCTTAGAGATATTGATAAGGAAACTGTCGATTTTTACCCCAACTTTGATAATACTTTAATGCAACCGACAGTGCTTCCTAGTAGATTTCCTAACCTGCTTGTGAATGGAAGTGATGGTATTGCTGTCGGTATGGCTACTAACATCCCTCCACACAATTTAGGTGAAGTGATTGATGGCGTAGTGGCTATGATAGACAATCCAGATATTACCATTGATGAATTAATTGAAGTAATTCCTGCACCAGATTATCCTACTGGGGCGCTGATTATGGGGCGTTCTCCTGTAATTCAAGCTTACAAGACAGGTCGTGGTGGCGTCGTTCTTAGAGCTAGAACCGAAATAGAAGAGATGGAAAATGGTAAATCTCGTATAATTGTAACTGAGATACCTTACCAAGTTAATAAAGCCAAGCTTGTAGAACAAATTGCTAATCTTGTGAAAGATAAGAGAGTCGAAGGTATAGCTGACTTAAGAGACGAATCAGACCGTATGGGTATGCGAATAGTTATTGAAATCAAAAAAGATTATCAAGCTAATGTAATATTGAATCAATTATTTAAACATACTCAGCTTCAGATCAAAAGTGGTATAATCTTCTTAGCTTTGGTAAACGGACATCCTAAAATCCTTAACCTACGTGAAATCATATA
>CALVNN010000004.1 GCA_944349765.1 uncultured Clostridia bacterium
AGACTATGAGTTCGGTGGCTGGTATTATGACAAAGATATATGGCAAGATGCATTTGATGGGAAGGCAGACCCAAGCAGAGGCAGTGAACAAACTGTATATGCCAAGTGGTTGCCTATTGCTACATATACTGTGACATTTGACGTAAATGGTGGAAGCGATGTCAATGCTACAAACACCATCACCGCAAGAGAAATAACTACCGAGCCTGTAATCACTAGAGGTGATGATATTTTCTTAGGTTGGTACACAGCTGATAACGTCAAAGTAACATTCCCATACATTGTAAGTAGTGATATTACTCTTTATGCACATTGGCAAGCATATCCTATAGCGACGGTTAATTTCTACGTAGATAATGTACTTTATGAAAGTAAACAGGTATTAAAAGGCGAGGTGTTGACCTTACCTAAAGCACCTACAAAGCTTGGGTATGACTTTCAATATTGGATGCTTGGGGATATCCAGTATGATACAACAAGTATAGTTCAAGATAGTTTTGACTTGACAGCTTATTTTGAAATTCAGCGTAATACGGTTACCTTTAAAAATGGTGATACAATAGTTGCTACCTTTGAAGTGGAATATGGTGAATCATTTTTTGACACATATACAGTGCCTGATTTAGATTCATTGCCTAATATAGACGGTTACACAAAATCTTGGGTAAATTTAGACGGATTAAATAACGTAACGGCAGATACAGTATGCTATTTACAGTATTCACCTAATGAGTACACAGTGACTTTTGATGTGGATTTTGTTGGTGCTGTAGCGAGTTTTAGTGAAAAACAAGTAACTTTTTGTGAGGCAATAGGAGCGTTACCTACTGTAATTAGTATAGAAGAATATGAGTTTATAGGATGGTACTATAATGATACTCTTATAAATGAAGAGTATGTTGTAAACATACCTAATGATTTCACGTTAACAGCTAAATATGAGTTTATTGTAGTGGATAGGGAATGTAATATTTTATCAACTAATGAGTTTGTCGCTGAAGGGGATACATATAAGCTAGATTTGGATGGCGAAAACCTAAACTTGTCGGTAACGGTTAGAAATAAGGTATCTGAGATAAATTTGGCTCAAACCTTAAATTTGAGTGAAAATTGTACATATTCATTGTATCAATTCGCTAGTGGTGATAATTTTGTCGGCGAAATTACATCCAAGAAATTACCTTTAACCGCTGGTATGAATACGGCGTTTATATTGGTTAGAAATACGGTTGAGGATCTGCAGTTGGCGTATACATTAAATGTGTATAGAAGCAAGGCTTTGTCGGTATTCTATTACAATTTTGATAATTGTGTCAATATAGATACTATAGACGAAAAATTTGAAGTAGTGGAAAATTTTAACTCGAATTACAATCCTGGTGATGTGGATGACTTTAAGTTTGTGGGATGGACTACAGCTGTAGATGAGCCATTATACGAGTTTGGTCAGTATATTAGTAGTAATTTGACCCTTTATGCAAAATATGAATCTCCAAATGATTATTCGCATTTTGAATACACTGTCCAGTATGGTGAAGTATCTGTAGTTTGTGATACTAATTATGATAAAAGCGAAGTTACCGTTCCTTCAGTGTATCAGATATATAAAGTAACAGTTATAGGTGATAATGCATTTAAAGGGATGAAAAACCTGACACAAATTAATATAAATCCAAATCTTATCACCAAGATTGGTGAATATGCATTTAGTGGGACAGGTATAAGCGAGATTACATTGCATATTGACGACATAGCAGATTATGCCTTTGCGAATTGTCAAAATCTTCAAAGTTATAATACTCTTAAGTTTGTATCCTTAGGCGAAAATGCTTTTGCGAATTGTAGTAATCTAACATCTAGCCTATATTGTAATAGTATAGGGGCATATGCATTTTTAGGATGTACGAGCCTAACCAGTGTATATGTGAATGATAACGTTAGCGGTGGTGCATTTACAAATTGCGAAAATCTAAATGATATACATTTTATAAAAGAAAATATTTCTATATATTCTTATGCATTTGAAGGTTGTGTAGAGCTTAATTATATTGAGCTACCTGCCTTGAATATTGTGGGCGAGGATGTATTTAAAAATTGTACAAATCTAAACCTAATAGTAGCACCATCAATTAATTGGTCAGGACAAAATTGGAATAGTGGCATTCCATACTATATAGGCACTGTGATAAATGTTGATAATATGAAATTTATTCAGTTGAGCGGTAAGGGGATTTATTTCTTACGAGTTACTGATAATGCAGAAAATGTTGTTATTCCTAATCAAATCGCTAATGGCGACGTAGTGGGTGTTGTTGAGAATGCGTTTAAGTGCTCAAATGTTAATTCTATTGAAATAGGTGACAATGTGAACGTATTTGATAGAAATAGTTTTATAGGGTGTCCTTTGTATGAAAATAAAGATAATTGGATAGATGGTTGTCTATACATAGATGATGTCCTAGTGGCGGTCGAAGACCAAGAGGTAATCAATATCCAAGAAGGCACGACTTATATAGTTAATGACGCTCTTAATCATCTAAATAACCTTAAAGTTCTTACAATTCCTAATAGTATGATAAAAATACCAGTAGGGGTGTTAAAGGGTACAAATAATATACAAAATATTACAATACCTTATATAGGAACTAGTGCCGATGCCGTCGATGTGGAAGCGTATTTTGGAAGCATATTTGGGTATTCAACTGAATATATGGAAGGCACAATTACTCAAACTAGCAATGTGTATTTTTATATACCAAGTAATATTGAAACGATCACTATTACAGGAGACGTGGTGCTTAGCGGTCTGAATAGTATACCTAACGTGAAGACCATCAATGCATTAAACGCTACTAGAGTAGAAAGTCAAGCTGTGCAAGGGTGTGAGACGCTTATTACACTTAATTTGGGTAATAAATGTACTTATATTGGACAAAATGCTATAAGCAATACGTCGATTTCGGTACTTTTGCTCGAAGCAAGTGTTACGGAGATTAATAATATAAAAAATCAATATGACACCGTGCCAGTTACGGTATATTCAAAATTAAGTAGATCCGCAGATAAAACTTTTGTAAATGATTATACTAGTGTATGTAAAATATACTATTTAGAGCAATGGGAGTTTGGCAATGATGGAGTGCCTTATGCTGTATATACGGTTAATGACAATGATTTAAATGAAAATTATCCACATAATCTTTCTATTCAATTAAATACAAACTTTGCAAATAATGAAGTTTTGCGTGAAGTAAAATTTAATAAATCATTCAATACTAATGCTATAAGCGTTAGGGCAAAGATAAGTTTTGAAAGCGATAATCTGCTAGCTAGTGAACTTGTTGATCAGCTAAATCAAATTGATTTTAATATTGCTACGCTTTCAGGTGAGTATACTTGGTCTGAAAGAATAAATGGTTATTACTTTTTGGTAAATAGCACAAATAAAATGTATCAATTACAAACTAATGATATAATTACATTGTCAAATGGTGTTATTATACCAGATATCATATTTGAAAGTGAAGACTACAAGACTTACTGCTCGGATATTGTGTTAAAAGTAGAGTTGCAAGCTTTATGGAATGTTGGTGGATATACTATAGAAGAAGCTGATGCAAACTTCAGCAATAAATATGGTGGTTCAGCTTTCAACTGAGTAAAAAGTTCTATCTGTTATAAGATAGGGCTTTTTTAGTTAAAATAATTTGATATTGTTTTTGGCTTACCTTTATGATATAATATAAATATGTTTGATATAAATGAATTAAAAAAATTTGGCTTAGACCAAAAATATCCTATTATAAAAGATGATTCACTAAATAAACTTTTAGATGTCGTTCGCACGCTTAACCCCAAAAGAATTTTGGAGATTGGGACAGCTATTGGTTACTCTGGAAGTTTGATGCTATTAAATAGCAATGCGAGCTTAGATACAGTAGAAATAAATAAAGAGTCATTTGAAAAAGCTACTAAAAATTTTAAGGATTTAGGCTTAGAACAAAGGGTGCGTTTGCATCTAGGAGACGCAAGTGATGTGATTAATAGCCTCAAAGATGAAGGGGTTAAGTATGATTTGATTTTTTTGGATGGAGCAAAGGGACAGTATATCAAATATCTTGAACGTTTAATTGATATGCTTGAATTAAATGGTGTGTTGGTGGCAGATAATGTATTGTTTAGAGGTTATGTAAGAAGTGATAATCCACCTAAAAGATACAAGACGCTAGTTAATAATTTAAGAAAGTTTAACGATGCGATTTTAAAGGACGAAAGGTTGGATACTGCCATACTTGATATTGGAGATGGCGTCAGTATAAGCAAAAAGATTAAGGAGGGTAAGTTATGATAGAGTTACTAGCACCTGCGGGTGATATGGAAAAATTAAAGATAGCATTTCATTATGGTGCAGACGCTTGCTATTTTGCTGGAAAGAAATGGGGCTTAAGAGCTTTTAGCAATAATTTTGATGAAAATGAAATGGAAGAGTGTGTAAAATACGCACATTCAATTGGTAAGAAGTGCTACATCACGGTAAATATTATTGCACATAATAAAGATTTTGAAGGACTCAAGGAGTATTTACAATATCTTGAGAAAATAGGCGTTGATGCTGTCATTGTAGCTGATGTTGGTATTGCTAAGTTTGTAAAAGATTATACAAATTTGGATTTGCATATTAGCACTCAAGCTAACATAACTAATATTTATAGTGCAAAATTTTTTGAAGAGTTTGGCGCAGACAGGTTGATTTTGGCAAGAGAGCTCAGCCTTAAAGAAATACAAGAGATTAGAAATGTTTTAAATCCAAAGACCGAACTCGAAAGCTTTGTGCATGGAGCAATGTGTATTAGCTATTCTGGTAGATGTTTGCTTAGTAATTACTTTACGGGTAGAGAAAGCAATGCAGGTGCGTGTGTGCAAGCTTGTAGATGGGAGTATGCGATAGCAGAGAAAAACCGACAAGGACAATATTACCCTATTGAAGAAGACGAGAGAGGCACTTACATATTAAATAGTAAAGACCTTTGTATGATAAAACATTTACCAGAGCTTTACAATGCTGGCGTAAACTCTTTTAAGATTGAAGGGCGTATGAAGTCACAATATTATGTAGCTACGATTGTGAATGCGTATAGGCGAGTGTTGGACACACTCAAAGAGGGTAAAAAGGTCGATGAAAGTTTGTATGACGAAGTGTTTAAAGCAAGTCATAGAAATTATACTACTGGTTTTTATTATCCTAATGAGAATAAAGAAAATTTTGAGACTAGTTTACCAGTGCAGACTAGCGAATTTATGGCTTTGGTAGTTCAGGACGGTGAGGACGGATATATCACCGTTGAGCAACGCAACAAATTTAGTGTAGGCGATACTTTGGAAGTTTTGTCACCAGGTGATGATTTTAACAAGACTTTTGTTGTTGAAGAAATTATCGATAGTAAAGGTGAAAAAGTTGAAAGTGCAAAAAATGTACAAGAAGTAGTAAAAATAAAATGTCCATACAGTCTAAAGAAACTGGATATACTGCGCAAAGATATTTAAAATAAGCTTATAAGAAGGTGAGTATGTACGAGAAACACATAAAAGCTTTAAAAAAAGAAAATTTAACCAAACAAGAAGTAGAGGATATAATATTTGCAGTCTTTTATAAAAAAGGCTTTAATATTCAAAATAAAGACTGCCAAAAAGTAATTGCTGGACTTAAAAAACACAGCGACAAGGTGGCAGAAGTCTTTAATTGTAAAGAAGAAGACATTTATTTTGGTGATATTCACAATAAATATCCTTATTATCAAGTAGTCTTTGGAAATGTTGAATTTGATGGGATTGAAGATGAAAAGTTTACTGACGGGTGTTTGATAGGGACATTAATAGGAGACTTAAATGTTAGAAATTCTAGACTTGATAATCTTGGATTTGTAAAGACTGTGATCAATAATGTTAACGTAATAAATTCTAACTTACAAGATACTGGTGCTTTAAATTGCATACTAGGAAATTTCAATATAAGTGGATCTAGAGTAGGGTATTTTGATTCTATTAAGCGTTTTGAACCAGGTTTAATTTTATATCAAAACGAAGATGAGGAAATGCTTTGTTCGGTCGGGCTTAACAAAACACCTAATCTTTTTGTAGGATATGATTTAAATGTCACAAACTCCAAAATAGGCAGTTTCTTTGGTATGGATAAGGTGGGTGGTGACGCTGTCATTATGGATAGCGAAGTGGAGGATATGTATTTTTTAACCGCCGACGAAACAACTTATGTGAAAAATTGTAACATCAATAATTTTAGTATCGGATTGGGTAAGTGCCTTTATGTAGGAGATACTAAAATACAAGAGTATAATCCATATTTTATAGCGTTTAAACCACAAATAATTTGGGAAAGCAATAATATTGATATGAAAGATGTGAAAAAGAACTTTATTAGTACGGTAGAGAAAAATATTTTAACAGAAGATTTTGAGAAATAATTTTTATTTGCATATTGACTTTTTGCGTATTAAATAATATACTAAGTATAGAATTTTAGGAGGGGTTATTATGTGGCAAGAAATTACTGAACTTTTTACCGAAATGGGTTGGGTCAGTGGTATATTACTATCATTGGGTATTATATTTGCAGTTATTGAATTTTTTACTCCTGGACTCGGAATTTCTGGTGCTGTCAGTGCTATATGTGTAGTGTGCGGTATTATTGCTAGAATGGTCGAGGGCGGTTCTTTCACCCAACTATTCATTATGATATTTTTGGTACTAATCATATTTACTATTTTGTTCTTGTTGACAGTAAGGTCGGCAAAATATGGCGTACTTTCTAAGTCTCCATTTGTTGAGACGGGGACAGCGGTCAGTACAGAGCTACGGGATGAGGAAAAGAATCCTTTAAAAGCGTTAATAGGTAAACAAGGCGTTGCATCTAGTGCTTTAAGACCTGTTGGTATGGCAAAGATTGAAGACCAAACATATGAAGTTATGGCAAATGTCGGCTTTTTGGATGCTGATACCAAGATTGAGGTGATTAGAGTAGAAGCCAATAAGGTGTTTGTCAAAGCAATAGAAGAAGATAATGCAACGGAAAAAACGAACGAAAACGCAAAAGAAAGCGTAGACACAAAAGAAAATGCAAAAGAAAATGTAACGGAGGAGTAAGAAAATGTTAAACTTGTTGTTATTTGCAAGTACCGGGACTATCATATTGTTTGTTGTATTAGCTATTTTACTAGTACTATTAGCAGTATTCTTTAGTTTAGTGCCTATTGGCCACTGGTTTAAAGCGTTGGTATCTGGTTCATATGTTAGTATGAGTCGTTTGATTGGTATGAAACTTAGGAAACTACCAGTAGCTAAGATAGTTAATGCCTATATTATGGCTAAGAAAGCTGGTATTGTAATTGATATTAATGAAATTGAGACCCATGAGATGGCTGGCGGTGATATTAATAAGGTAATCAATGCGCTTATTAGTGCTCACAGTGCTAGAATAGCTTTGAGTAACGAAGACGCTAAAGCTATTGACCTTGCTGGTCGTGATATTTTGGAATCTGTAAGAGATAGTGTTGACCCTAAGGTTATTGAGATACCGCCTGTAAGTGCCATTGCTAAGGATGGTATAGAGCTTAAGGTTAAAGCATTAGTTACTGTTAGGATGAATATTGGTCGTTTGGTCGGTGGTGCTGGTGAGGAGACTGTTGCAGCCCGTGTGGGACAGGGTATTGTCACAACTGTTGGTTCTGCTGAGTCTTATCTAGAAGTGCTAGAAAATCCAGATATGATAAGTGAGACAGTTAAGAAAGAAAATGACTTAGAGGCAGGTACTGCTTTTGAAGTATTGTCACTAGATATTGCAGACATAGATGTTGGACGTAACGTCGGTGCACAATTGCTTATTGATAAGGCCGAAGCTGACAAAAATATTGCACAAGCAAAAGCCGAAGAGCGTAAGAGTATGGCTATAGCTTTAGAGCAAGAAATGAAAGCTAAGACCCAAGAAATGAAAGCTGTGGTACTCCAAGCAGAAGCCGAAGTGCCTAAAGCTATGGCTGATGCATTCAGAAAAGGTAATTTGGGTATAATGGATTATTACAAGATGCAAAATGTCGTAGCTGATACAAATATGAGAAATACTATTGCTGGTGTAGACGACCCTAACTCAGCTAAATAGTTGGGAGGCTTATATGTGGTGGATTGTATTAGTTGTATTTTTGGTGCTTGCAATAATAGCTTGTGTGGCACTTTATATTTACAATAGCAAAGGTAATCATTTGTTTCACCATTCGCACAAGGAAGACCCTGTCAAAAGCGAGGAGCCAAGACCAATAGTACGAGAAGAAATGCAGGCCGAACCTGTTTTGCAAAAGACCGAACCTGTAAAGGAAGAAACCAAAAAGAAAGTAGAGACTAAAGAAGTTTTGGCTGAGAGTGATACTAATAAAAATAACCCTTATCTAGATAGTATAAAAAATATGTCACCCGAAATGAAGGCTATAGTCTTTGCTGACATATTTAATAAAAAACATTTTAAGTAAGTGTAAAGGTGAGTTTAAAAGGATGCAATATTATAAGTTTATTGCATTCTTTTTTATTTATTTTGATGTAAATTTTATATAAAAAATCATTGACATTTTTTTTGAAATTTGTTACAATTACCATACGATGATTAATGTCTATAGGTTATTTAGACGTTATTTGTTTTTTTTAACATAATTTTTAAAAAGGTGTTTTATGTTATCTAGCAATGAAATTAGTCATCTTCTTAACGACTACAGCAATAGAATTATAGGTAAGAGAGCAGTTCTAAAAGCTGTTGCATCGGGCGAAATTAAGTGTGTCGTTTTGGCCGATGATGTCGATGTCGAGATGCTAAATCAGATTACAGCGGTTTGTCGAGATAATGGTGTTAAGGTTTACCAGTGTGAATCTAAGCGTGAATTAGGTAAGCTAGCTGGAATTGAAGTAGCTTGTGCGTGCATCGGGTTGTTTTGATTTTGAATTTTCTTTATTGGGTTGAAAAAGAAATTCACCAACCAAAATTTTATTTAGGAGGAAATTATGCCTACAATTAATCAATTAGTTAAGCATGGTAGAAAGTCTGAAGTAGAGAAGTCAAAGGCTCCAATCTTAGAGAGATGCCCTCAAAAGAGAGGCGTTTGTCTTAGTGTGTCTACTACTTCTCCAAAGAAGCCTAACTCAGCACTTCGTAAGATTGCCCGTGTTAGAACTTCTGGTAAGCAAGAATGTACAGCATACATTCCTGGTATCGGGCACAATCTACAAGAACACAGTATGGTGTTGATTCGTGGCGGTAGGGTAAGAGATTTGCCAGGTGTGCGTTATCACATTATACGTGGTACTTTGGATACTGCTGGTGTTGCAAAGCGTAAACAAGGCAGAAGTAAGTATGGCGCTAAAAAAGCTTAAATAAATAACAATTAAAAAATATACTGAGAAAATTTAAAAGGAGAAACTTATGTCCCGTAGAAATGCAGCGATTAAAAAAGATGTTCTACCTGATCCAGTTTATGGCTCAAAGGTAGTTACTAAATTAATTAATCAAGTTATGAAAGACGGCAAAAAGGGTTTAGCTGAAAGAATAGTTTACTCTGCTTTTGACAAAGCTAGTAACAAATTAGGCTTACCTGCTATGGAAGTGTTCAATCAAGCATTGGATAATGCTTCACCACTTCTAGAAACAAAAGCAAGAAGAGTGGGTGGTGCTAACTATCAAGTACCTATTGAGGTTAGACCTGACCGTAGACAAACTTTGGCTATAAGATGGTTAGTAGATTATGCCAGAGAAAGAACCGGCGAGCGTAATATGGATGAGAAGTTGGCTGCTGAATTGGTCGACGCTTACAACAACGCTGGCGGTGCTGTTAAGAAGAAAAATGAAAAACATAAGATGGCTGAAGCTAATAAGGCTTTTGCTCATTATCGTTGGTAATCTAATATATAAAGGAGAATTATATGCCAAGAGTTAGTCCTTTGGATAAATACAGAAATATTGGTATTATGGCACACATTGATGCTGGTAAGACCACAACAAGTGAGCGTATTCTATACTACACAGGTAAAGTCCACAAAATAGGCGAAGTGCACGATGGTGCGGCTACTATGGACTGGATGGCACAAGAGCAAGAGCGTGGTATCACTATTACAAGTGCATGTACTACTTGTCAATGGAAAGATCACCGCATCAATATCATTGATACACCAGGACACGTGGACTTTACAGCAGAAGTAGAGCGTAGTCTTAAGGTGCTTGATGGTGCAGTTGCGGTATATTGTGCTAGAAGTGGTGTACAACCTCAATCTGAAAAGGTTTGGCGTCAAGCTACAAAATACGGTGTGCCTCGTATAGCTTTTGTTAACAAGATGGATAGAGATGATGCAGACTTTTTCCGTGTTGTTAAGATGATGAAAGAAAGATTAAATTCTAATGCTGTTCCTATTCAAATTCCAGTAGGTTCAGCTGATACATTTAGAGGTGTTATTGATCTTTTTGAGATGCACGCTATTATGTATCATGAAGATGATGGAATGAAGTATAATATTACCGAAATTCCTGAGGAATTGAAAGCACAGGCACAGGAATATCGTGATAAGATGGTGGAGGCTATAGCTGAAACTGATGATGCTTTGCTTGAAAAATATTTTGGCGGTGAAGAGATTAGCGTGGCTGAATTAAAAGCTGCTATGAGAAAAGCTACTATTGAAATGAAGATGAACCCTGTTACTTGCGGTTCCGCATTTAAGAACAAGGGTGTACAAAGTCTTCTTGATGCAATCGTAGATTTCTTACCTTCTCCACTAGATATTCCACCAATCAAAGGTGTGGGTATGGATCACGAGACTGAAATGGAGCGTAAAGCATCTGATGATGAACCATTCTCAGCTCTAGCTTTTAAGGTTATGAGTGATAAGTTTGTCGGAGAATTGACATTTATCCGTGTATATAGTGGCAAGTTAACTGCTGGTTCTTATGTGTTAAATTCAAATAAAGATAAGAAAGAAAGAGTTGGTCGTTTAATTCAAATGCACGCTAATAACCGAAACGAAATAGATGAAGTTTACGCTGGTGATATTTGTGCGGTTGTAGGTCTTAAGGATACTACCACAGGTGATACACTCTGTGACGAAAAGCATCCAATTATTCTAAGTGGTATTGATTTTGCTGAACCTGTTATCAAGATTGCTATTGAGCCTAAGACCAAGGCTATGCAAGAGAAGATGATTATGGGGCTTATTAAGTTAGCTAAGGAAGACCCTACCTTTAAGACTTACACAGATAACGAAACTGGTCAAACTATTATCGCAGGTATGGGCGAGTTGCACCTAGAGATTATTGTAGACCGTTTGAAGAGAGAATTTGGTGTTGAGGCTAATGTAGGTAGTCCACAAGTGGCTTACAAAGAGACCTTTAGAAAGAAAGTTACCAGTGAAGGCAAGTATATTCGTCAATCTGGTGGTAAGGGACAATACGGTCATTGTGTGATTGAACTTGAACCTTTAGAGCCAGGCAGTGGGTTTATATTTGAAGATAAGACCGTTGGTGGTAGTATTCCTAAGGAATATATCCCAGCTGTTGAAAAAGGTTTAATTGAGTCAAAACAAAATGGTGTATTGGCTGGCTATGAGACAGTAGACTTTAAGGCTACAGTTGTAGATGGTTCTTATCACGATGTCGACTCTAGTGAGATGGCATTTAAGATAGCAGCTTCTATGGCATTTAAAGATGGAGTTAAGTCTGCTGACCCAGTTATCCTTGAGCCTATTATGATGGTTGAAGTGGAAGTTCCTAATGAAAATGACTACGTTGGTAATGTTATGAGTGGTATCAGTCAAAGACGTGGTATACCTGTTGGTAATGAGAGCGTAGGTACTACAACTGTTATTAGGGCTGAGATTCCTCTAGCTGAAATGTTTGGTTATATTACTGACCTTCGTGGTGCTACTCAAGGTCGTGGTGACTTCACGATGGTTCCAGATCACTATGCAGAAGTTCCTAAGTTTGTCGCTGAGAAGATTATCGGCGAAAGAGCTAAAAAAGACAATAATTAATACAAAAAAATAAATTAATAGATATCAAGAATTTTATACAAAATGATTGCGAATTGTTTTTGAATATGTTATAATGTTCTTGTTTTAAATAAAACATATTTTTAAGGAGATTTTATAAATGGCTAAATCAAAATTTGACAGAAGTAAAGTCCATGTTAACATTGGTACTATTGGCCACGTTGACCATGGTAAAACTACTTTAACTGCTGCTATTACTACTGTATTAGCTGCAAAAGGTCACGCTCAAGCTATGGCTTATGACAAGATTGATAGTGCACCTGAAGAAAAAGCAAGAGGTATTACAATTAATACAGCACACGTTGAATATGAGACTGAAAAACGTCACTATGCACACGTTGACTGCCCAGGACACGCAGATTATGTTAAGAATATGATTACTGGTGCTGCTCAAATGGATGGTTCTATCCTAGTTGTTGCTGCTACTGATGGTCCAATGCCTCAAACTCGTGAACACATTCTTCTTGCTCGTCAAGTAGGCGTTCCTTACATCGTTGTATTTATGAATAAAATGGATCAAGCTGACGAAGAATTAGCTGACCTTGTTGAGATGGAAATCCGTGATTTGTTAACTAAGTATGGATTCCCTGGCGATAAGACCCCAATCATCAGAGGTTCAGCTGTTAAGGCTTTGGAAGCTGCTCAAGCAGGTAATGTAGATGATCCAGCTTGCAAGTGTATTTTCGAATTAATGGATGCTGTTGATAGCTATATTCCAGATCCAGTTCGTGCTGTTGATCAACCATTCTTGATGCCTGTTGAAGACGTATTCACTATTACTGGTCGTGGTACTGTTGCTACTGGTAGAGTAGAACGTGGTGTATTGAAAGTTGGTGATGTAGTTGAGATTGTTGGTCTTGGTAGTAGAATGAATACTACTGTTACTGGTGTTGAGATGTTCCGTAAGCTTTTGGATGAAGCTCAAGCTGGCGACAATATTGGTGCATTACTTCGTGGTATTACACGTCAACAAATTGAAAGAGGTCAAGTATTAGCTAAACCTGGTACAATCAATCCTCATACCGAATTTACAGCAGAAGTATACGTTTTGAAGAAAGAAGAAGGTGGTCGTCATACTCCATTCTTTAATGGTTATCGTCCTCAATTCTATTTCAGAACTACTGACGTTACTGGTACTATTCAATTACCAGAAGGCGTAGAGATGATTATGCCTGGTGATAACATCACTATGACTATTACTTTGATCAGTGATATTGCTATTGAACAAGGATTACGTTTTGCTATTCGTGAGGGTGGTAGAACTGTAGGTTCTGGCGTCGTTTCTAAGATTATTAAGTAATTAAATACTTATAAATTATTAACTAAATTTAAGCAAAAACTTTATCAATCTACTGATAAAGTTTTTTTATTAAATATATAAGCAATAACTTACACTATATAAATTTTGTATAAATTATTAAGGAGTATTTATGAGAAAATTTGAATTTGTTGAAAATAAATTTAAAAAGAATGGAGAAAGTGCCTTTATGCCAAAGCGTGCTACACAAACTTCAGCAGGATATGATTTTTACTCGCCGATTGAAGTTGTAATAAAGCCACATACAATGTCAATGATTTGGAGTGATGTTAAAGCAAAATTTAATGATGATGAAGTGTTAATAACTTGTGTAACAAGTGGAATGGGTAAAAGAGGACTAATATTAGCTAATGGTATTGGTGTCATAGATTGTGATTATTACAGTAATGAAAACAATGATGGTAATATTGGTTTTATGTTATTAAACTTAAGTGATAACGAAATTTTAATAAAGCAAGGAGATAAAATAGGACAAGGCATATTTACAAAGTATTTTTCTGTAGATAATGAAGAAGAGGTGTTAGAAGTTCGAAAAGGTGGCTTTGGTAGTACTGTTAAAACGGAATAAATAAAAAAAACCATAATTTATGGTTTTTTACTTATATTAAAGTATTTTACTATTTTCGCCTAAAATATGATTAACACCTTTTAGCATAATATCATTTACATTTGTATTAGACAATGAATAGTAAATGATCTTACCGTCTCGACGATATTTTGCCATACCGAGTGTACGCAGTAGTTTTAATTGATGGCTTACCGTAGTTTGATTTATATTTAGCAAGCGTGATAAGTCATTTACACACATTTCACTCATACTAAGTGCAGAAAGTATTTTTATTCTTGTTGGGTCGCTATAAGCTTGAAAATAGCTGGCTAACAAGATCAAAACTTCTTGACTAGGCATAAACTTACGTATGGCGTCTTGCTTTGTTTTTTCTAGTAAAATAGCGTTTTCCATAATGGTATCCCTCCCTTTGTTATTGTTGTACATATGATACAATGTTTTATTCAATGTAACAATTGAATATATTGTCGCATAATAAATTATTAGGCGGTAGAATATTATATTTTGGAGGTTTATAGGCTATGAGTACTGAATGGGCGATTATACTTGTTATAATATTGTCTGTTATAGCATCGGCTACTAATATTGATCTAGCTAATAACACATCTATTTTATTGCTGTTATTACTCAGCTTAATAAGTTTTGGTAATAGCAATAATAATTGCAATTGCAATAGGTGTAGTGGAAATACAATATTTATATAATAAAAAAACGCTTTTATTAAGCGTTTTTTTATTTAAAACCAACTCGTAAATAAATTATATCAAGCGTATAGTTGTATTTAATTTTGATTGTATTTTATTCGTCTTTAGGCTCATCATCAAAGAATGAGTAATTTACTGGCTTTGTATTTGAATTTTCAGCTAAGGCAAGATTTCTTTTGCGTAACTCTTCTTCAAACAAAGCTTGTTTCATTGCTTCTTCTTCCTGTTGTCTCTTTTGTTCTTCTTCTTTGTGTTTTAAATTATCACTTATTACTACACTCATAATGGCGGCAATAGGAGGGGCAAACGCCATACCAAGCATACCAAACATACCACCACCGATTACCATAGCTACCACCATTAATAGCATATTAGTTTTAATCTTTTTACCGATAATGTATGGAGTGACAAAAGTGGTTAAGAATGTGTAAACAATTACAAGTACTATAAGTACGGTAATAGCTTGATCTACAGAACCATAAATCAATGTTATCAGTATAGTCGGAATCAAACTTATAATAAATCCGATATAAGGTATCACGTTTAATATACTTATAATAAACGCCAATTCAAAAGCATATTTAACGCCTAATACAGCTAAGGTTATACCTATGCCGATAGTTAGTACGCCGGCTTCTAAGATTTTAGCGACTAAGTAATCTAGCAATATTTTGTCTGATTTTTGAGTAACACTAAAAATATGTTGCGCTTTGTTTGGACACTTGATTTCCACAACGTGTTTTGAAAAGTTACGAATTTTTTCTTTATCTTTTAAGTATAGGAATGCTATAAGGATGCCTAATAAGCATTGACCTAAAAAGGTAAATGTACTAGTACCGATCTCAATTATTTTAGGTAAAAAATTAGTTAATGTATCTCCAAGATTTGAGACAAAACCATCTATGAGGGTAGATACTGTTTCACCGCCATTTGGGATTATATTATCTACAAATTCTGTTAATTGCGTTCGAATCTGGTAGACATATTGCTCACGGTTATTGAATAGCTCTGTACCTATCTCAATTACTCTAGGCACAATCATATTGATTATAATAAAGATCACCAAAAATAAAATCAAAAATGCGATAATGATACTAATGATTCTTTTTATCTTAAAAGGATTTTTAGCATTTTTAAAAGCATTTTTCAAAATCTTTTGCTCGATAGCATCCATTAAATGCTTAAGAGCAAATATAATAAATAGCGCTATAATTATAGACGTTAAGGAGCTTAAAAATCCTGAAAATAATCCAAATAAAAAGTCGCCTGCAAGTGCACTAATGATTAAAGCACTGAGTAAAGCTATAAATAGTGGAATTACCCAATATTTGTGGGATTTATAATTTTTAAAGTTATCCACGTAGCATATTTCCTTTTAATATTTTATACTAATAATTATATCATAATTTAGCCAAAATAACAACGTTATGATTGCATATTTTGTTTTTTTATAGTATACTTAATTATTAGCTAAATTATTATTTTATTATAGATAACTTCACGGAGGGAAATATGTATAAATTTGTATTATCAACCGATAGTTGTTGTGATGAGTTAAAATCAGCGTTATTAAGAGATGACATTGAATATATTGCTATGCCTTTTATTACGAATGAAGAAAATTATGACAACTTTTCAAATTGGGAAGAATATAAACACTTTTTTGATGAGATGAGACGTGGTATGATGCCAACTACAGCTTCGTTAAGTATAGGCGAACTAGAGGAGTATTTTGAAAAATTAGTAGAAAAGTACAATATGGATATATTGCATTTTGCACTATCTAGCGGTCTATCAGTTACTTACGAAAATACTTGCAAGGCAGCTAAAACCGTTATGGATAGACATCCTAATATCAATATTTATGTGCCTGACACAAAGGCCGTCACTCAAGGGTTAAATATTTTGGTTCAAATTGCTAAAGAATGGCGTAATCAAGGTAAATCAGCAAAAGCTACTAATGATCATATACTTAGCGTTGCACCTAACGTACACCATTGGTTTTATATCACTGATCTTTTCCATTTGAAGCGTGGTGGACGTATATCTACTGCTCAAGCTGCTTTGGGTAGTTTGGTTAAAGCGAGGATAGTATGTGATGTTCTAGATAATGGCAAATTAGGCGTGTATACTAAGACTATGGGCACTAAGAAGGCTATTAAGTGCCTTGCAGGTCTAGTACTAGATTATGGTACTGATTTAACGAACCAAACTATATACATCTGTCATACTGATGATGCACTCAGTGCGGAGCTTTTAAAGACATTTATAGTCAAAGAAGTGCCACGTGCTAAAGTGATCATAAATTATATTGGACCAGTTATAGGTTCTCATACTGGACCTGAAGCTGTAGGTGTGACTTTTATAGGCAAACCTCGTTTGAGTGACAAAACTAAAAAGAAAGATTAATGCTTATATTTACTTTTAAAGCCAAGGTTGATTATAACCGTTGGCTTTTTTATTTACTAAATTATTTACAAATCGCTTACATTATCGGCAGTTGTCGTACGTAGGGGCAAAGCCATATTTTCGTTAGATTCTATAAAATTTAACAATAATTAAATTTTAGCATCATATAATTTATATTTTATTTGATAAGCGTCCTTATTTCGTTGCAAAATATCGCGTAATATTGTATAATATTTTTTAGTCTATAAAGGAGGGTGTGTCAATGAAAAAGTGTGCCTTAAATACCGTTGCTGTGATATTTTCTATACTAGGGTTTGCTAGCTTATTAATGCCAATGTATGGTACTCAAACAGAGATAACAGATGGTATCAGTACAATATCAGGTGCTAATCTTTTTAACTTGAGTGCTTTGAGTGAAAACGCGTTAAGTACAGTTATTATGATAATAGGTATCATAGCTTTGGTCGCAAGTGCAGTATTGATTGTGACTAGTATTCTTGGTAACAATAAGTCAATAGCAATGGTGAAAAATATCTGTGCAATTGCATTAGTTATTTTAGGTATCGTATTACTTATTTTAAGCATTGTTTATGTAGGGCAATTAAATGAAGAAGCTTTAATACTTAAGAATAATGTAATCTTGATGGGTGCTATTACTTTATTTGTAAGTAATATTATAGCTGGTCTAAGTGCTTTATTAAGTAAATATTTAAAATAAAAATAAGAGGGAACGCTTGATTACGTTCCTTTTTCTTATGTGTTTGAGTGAAAGCTCCTTGATAATGTCGTGTTAGCTCGGGGTGATATGTTATAGGACTCGTTCTCTACTCAGTGATACATATCCCTTCTTGGAGACCCTTCGCCAGAGCTTTAGGGTGACATGTTGGGGAGTGCTCTACAAAGTAATTATAAAAGAAAAAATCGCATTCCATAAGGTTTGCGATTTTTTTGCATTAAGATATATTGTATTACTCAGCAGCAAAGAATTGTACTAAGTTGGCTACAGTAGTTTGAGCTAAATCTAAATCAGTGTCAGAATCAGCTAATCTTAAGTTCTCTGATTGTACTGCGTTAAATTCTAGATTCAAAATAAACTCAGTATTGTATTGTGCATAATTTTCAAGTTGATATAAATCAGTAGGGATAGTATTGTATTCATCACCACCTAGAGCAAATACATACAACTCTTGATAATCTTTCATTTCCTTAGCTACAAGGTCACGAGCTTCAGAGTAGTTAGCAAGAGCTTTGTTAAATGCGTCTAAAGCACTATCAACAGCATCAGCAGCATTATTTCTATTAGCTAAATTAGTTAATTCATTATCTTTTGTAGTGACGATGCTTGCTACTTTAGTTAAGTACGCATCAACATTGCCAGTAGCACCTAAATTATTAAGTTTAGTATAAGCTTGATAGATTTGAGTATTACTTGTATTGTCTGTAGTATACACAAATTCAGCATCTGGATCATTGCTATTTAAATAAGCCATTAATGCATCATTAAATGTATTGTATGCCTCCAAATTAGTATCAGTTAAGTTAACATTAGCTTGAGCTGATTTAAGGGCTGTTAAAGCCTTTATGGTATTATCGTATGCTTTAGTGTAATCACCTTTAGCAATATTAAAAGCTGATACTGCGTCAGTATAATTAGTCTTAGCAGTGTCTAAAGCTGTCTTGAAAGATGTCAAAGTACCGGCAGCTGCTCCAGATGGAGTAACTGGTAGAACATTGTCATAGTAATCAAGTAAATTTTCTCTACCTGTTTCGGTAGTTAAGTCAAATGGAGAATTAGTTGCTCCATCTATAGTAACTTCAGTTTCAGCTAACTCAGCTCTTTCTACATTTTTAATTCTTACAGTCTCAGCTAAAGTATCTTCATCACCATCAGCAAACCACTCACAAAGATAGAAGTATCCGTCTAGATAGAACCATCTATAATTTTGAGCATAACCTTCTTTAACTGTATCTTGAGTTGTGTCACCATCTAGGTCTACCATTTCAGACTCATATTCTCCAGTACTAGCATTGTATACAGAAGCCCAGATATTACCACTTCCATCAACAGCTTGAGTAGTTAGGATAAATCCGTTAGCTACTTCAGGTTGACGAACAGCGGTTACACCAGTTGCTTCAGTATAAGTTGAACCATCGGTACCTAGAGTGTAGAAAGTCACACCTGTTTCAGTAGCTACATTTTCAGTAGTAGCAGGGGCGTATGTAGGGGTAGTATCTGTCTGTATGTAGAGTTGAGTGTAAGTTTTGCTAGTATCATCGTAACTATACCAGTTTTCATCTGCATATACAGGGCGACCATAAGCATCTACTTTATTAAAAGATTCACCACTTAAGATATCTAAATATGTCTGGAAATTCTGTGGAGAGGTTACACTTTCACCTAGGGTAAACGAATGTTTAGCTCTTAAGATATAACTCTCAGAGAAGGCATCTTTAGCAACAACAACTTTGTCAGACAAAACAGGGGAACCTGGCAATAAATTAGCGACATTGGTATTTACAATGGTCTTACCAGCGTCAATTTGGATCTTACCGAAAGTAATTTGAGTCTCAGATCTCTTGTAATCGGTAAATAAAGCAAAAGTTAGTGAAGTAATAATGGCTACGACTAGTAAGCATATACTGAATACCAACAAACCATTAGTTTTTCTCTTTGATTTTACTTGTTTCATTTTTATCTCCTTATTAAAAATAGTAACAAAATATTGCACAACTACTAACAGCCTAATTATAAACAATTATAAATTAAGTGTCAAATGTTTTTTGCGATTTTTGTACTTTTTTTTATTATTTACTAATTTAGTGTTAAATATTACAAAAAATAAATCATTTTCCAAGACAAAATTTAGAAAAAATTGCGTCAATGACTTCTTCTGTAATGACCTTTCCGGTGATTTCACCCATATTTTCCCAGGCTTCTTTTAAGTGGACACTCACGCAGTCTAGACTTACCTTATCTATTGCGTTTAGAGCCTCTTGTAATTTTGAAAATGCTGATTTTAAGCATGCAAGATGGCGAGTATTGGTGATAAAGAGAGCGTTGCTATTAAAATCGTCGTTAACTGATAGAGATTTTATTGTTTTCTTTAAAGACACAATGCTCTCGTTATCTAGCACAGACGTGTGTAAAATATGGGCGGTAGGTAGTAGTTCTTGAATATTTTTCATATGTTCTTTTGTGAATGTGTCTATATCTGATTTGTTTAGTGCGACTATTATGGGTTTTTGTTTTGAAGCGCACATTTTTATGATATTGTAATCTTCTGCTTCGAATGCTCTTGAAGTATCTACGACTAGCAATATAATGTGTGCTTCGTCTAATGCTTCAACCGACTTTTTGACTCCTATTTGCTCGACTTTATCATTACTTTCGTGAATACCAGCGGTGTCAATTAGATTTACTTTTATACCATCATACACATAAGTTTCCCTTAGTGTATCACGAGTAGTACCAGCAATGTCGGTTACTATTGCTCGCTCATAAGACAACAAAGCATTAAGCAAACTAGATTTACCAACGTTTGGTTTGCCAACTATAGCTACATTTATACCATTTGTTATCATAAGTCCCGTTTTTGAGGATTTGATAAGGCTTTCTATATTATTAGATACATTCATTATTTTATTGGTCAATTGCTTTGTGGTCTCATACTCAATATCTTCTTCAGGATAATCCAACGCCACGTCTATAGATGCTAAAATATCTGTTAATTCACTTTGAATAGCTTCGGTTTTTTGCCTTAGCGTGCCTATAAGTAGGTTATAACCGGCTTTTAGCTCGGCTTCGGATTGTGCATTAATTATATCGACAGTTCCTTCTAAAGAGTCAAGGCTGGTCTTTCCATTTAAAAATGCACGCTTTGAAAATTCTCCAGCTTCAGAAAGCCTAGCACCATTTTCAAGTAATGAGGTGAGGATAGCGTTGGCAAGTGCCATACCTCCGTGTAAGTGAAACTCCACTATATCTTCACCAGTGAAGCTAATAGGTGCTTTATAATATACCACCATTCCTTTATCCGCCACCACACCATTAGTTATGTCGGTTAAGTACATATGTCTAGGTGTCCATTCAAGATTTTTTGGGATAAGCTTTTTTGATATATTGAGAGCATTATCTCCGCTAACTCTTATAATACTAATACCAGCTGTTGTATTACCAGTGGCTAGTCCTGCAATAGTTTCCATAAAGACCTCTTTAAAAATATTTTATACAAATTATATTTAAAATATAGCTTAAAGTCAAGCATAAATTTTTTAAGTGATTTTAAGATTTACAGTATTGACTTTAGAATAAAGATTTAGTATACTTAAATATATAAAATGAAAAGTAGGTGTCGTTATGTTGACTAAACCAGTTCTTAAAAAATATTTACAACCCAATAGCAAGTTTACTAGTGAGCAACTTTTACAATTTGAAAGGTATATAACTTTAAGAGTAGAATATCGTGATAAAGAAAAGCAATTAAAATCTTCTCTCAAGAAAAAAATTTCCCCACTTATTAGTGAGGAATACAAAAGGCTTATTGGCGTGATAGAAAGAGAGCTATACGAAGGCTTTTATGATATGACCCAAGTGAATGTAAAATATAAAAAGGGTGTTCCTAAGAGCAACTATATGGATTATTTAAGCGTTGCCGAATTACGAGGCCTTAATGTGCTCAAAGAATGTATGATAGAAAGTCTAAATAAATACAATGACCTTGGTATAGAGAGTGCTTGCAAGCTGGCTAATAGAGTGGGCAGAGAAGTTCGTAAGTGGTTTGTCGATAAATACAATATACGACCAGAAGATTTGCCTGCTGATGAGGTTAGTTACGCTGTGTGTAAGAGTAGCATAAAAAAATTTGATGAGATAAAGAAGTTAAACAATAGACCACAAGCTAACCTTACTTACGAAAATGCTAACGGGCAAGTGACTATGAATTTGGATTTGATGCAAAAAAATCAAGGTAATGACCGTTAATTTAAAAAAAATAGCCTTTTAATGGGCTTTTTTTGTTAATACTTTGCTTCTTACTTGAATATAAATATATATCAAATAATTTTAAGGAGCATAAAATGGAAGAAAAGATTGTTAAGGTCGGTGCTCATACACTAAATTTAAAAGGCGATAACCTTTTTTTAAGTGGAGTAGTAAAGGTGAAAAGTGTCAACGAGACTTGTTTTGCATGTGCACTTGAGGGGCGAGGACTACAAATATTAGGTAGTGGTATACATATATTACTACTTGATGTTGAAAAAGGTGAAGTTACACTAGAGGGGCAGTTTCATAGCTTTAAATATACAGGTGGCAATGTAAAACAAAGCGTTATGAAAAGGATATTCGGCTAATGCTGTATAATGATGGGCAATTGTTGACATTTTTATTATCGTTTGTTTTTGGTATAGGTGTATATATTATACGTATCTTATTAAATTTATCTTTGCGCAAGATCAATAATAAGGTTGTGTTAGGATTTAAAGATGCACTTTATATGTTGATACTATTTTTAGGACTTATTATTGCAGTAGTTGCTTTTAATTATGGTGTATTAAGATTTTATGTGGTAGTTGCGTATTTTACTGGTATGTACTTAACTTACAAAATATACAAATTACTACTTGCAAAATTTTCAACAAAGTTGTATAATTCAAATGATATAAAATAATTTTAAAAGGGGTGAAATATGACTGAAAGTAAAGCAAAACGTAATATTATAATTACTACTGTCGTTGCGGTACTATTGGTTTTTACGCTTCTTATTATTTTGATTTTTCAGTATGTCAATTATTGGAATTTAAGGAATAAGGAATACGCCCTACAAGAGCAGTTGTTGCAATTGCAAAATGAACATGCACTATACGAAGCAGAATACGCCTACAAAAGCAGTGATGATTACATAGAGGATTATGCAAGGGAAGTGCTAGGATATGGCAAGGATGGTAGTAAATACTATAAGTAAGACAAATAAAAAAGTTGCGTTTTGCAACTTTTTTTCGTAAATATATGTTATATATATAATAAATGTTGATTTTAGCATTTATAAAATCTTACACATTAAATCTAAATAGTATTACATCTCCGTCTTTTACTACGTATTCTTTACCTTCGCTTCGCACCTTTCCTTTTTCTTTTGCTTTGACAAAACTTCCAGCCTCGACTAGGTCATCATAAGACACTACTTCAGCTCGTATAAAACCTTTTTCAAAATCTGTATGTATGACGCCAGCGGCTGCGGGTGCTTTAGTGCCTTGCTTGATAGTCCATGCACGCACTTCTTTTTCGCCAGCAGTTAGGTAACTTATAAGTCCCAAAAGAGAGTAACCAGCAGTTATCAATTTATCTAAACCCGACATATCCATTCCTAATTCTTCTTGAAATAACTTTCTTTCCTCGTCGCTTAGTCCGCTGAGTTCTTCTTCTGTTTTTGCACAAAGTGATACTACGGCAGCATTTTCATCCTTAACATAATCTCTTAATGCTTGTACTTGTTCATTTTCTCCATTATCATCTGTATTAGCCACATAAAGTACTGGCTTTGAGGTGAGTAAGAAATAATCTTTTATCAGTTTCTTTTCCTCATCACTTAATGGTAATGTCCTTGCGGGCTTTTCATTGGATAGATGTTCATCTAGCCTCTTTAGTAAGTTTACATTAGCTTCTTCATTTTTATTCCCACTTTTAAATAGTTTAGTGGATTTTTCTAGTCTTTTTTGTACAGTCTCCAAATCGGCAAGTATTAATTCTGTATTGATAATTTCGACATCCCTTACTGCATCTACAGTACCTTCCACATGTATGATCTTACTATTATCGTGACATCTCACCACGTGGACTATAGCATCGACTTCTCTGATGTGACTTAAAAATTTATTGCCAAGACCTTCTCCGTGACTTGCACCCTTTACAAGTCCTGCAATGTCTACAAATTCTATGACGGCAGGTGTGGTCTTTTTGGCGTTGTACATTTGAGTCAGTACATCAAGACGTTTGTCTGGTACAAATACCATACCCACATTTGGCTCAATAGTACAGAAAGGATAGTTCGCACATTCTGCACCCGCTTTTGTTATAGCATTAAACAATGTGCTTTTGCCAACGTTTGGTAGTCCAACTACTCCTAATTTCATATTTTTATACCTCTTGTGATTTGATAGTGCAATTATACATTTATATCTATAACTTGTCAAGGATATTAAAATTTTTGGTTTACTGATATATAAATTTCATTGCAAAAGCATATAATACCTTACGTGAGGTGTTTATGAGCATTATTGAAGCTATCGTTATGGGCATTGTACAAGGTCTAACTGAGTTTTTACCTATATCTTCAAGTGGGCATTTAGTCCTTATGCAAAGGTTATTTGGTATGACTGGCGAAAATATCGCTTTTGATGTTGCCGTACATTTGGGTAGTTTGATTGCTGTCATAATTATCTTTAGAAAAACTGTGTGGGAGCTAATAAAACACCCTTTTTCAAAGCTTGCAATCAAGCTCTATCTAGCAACTATTCCGACTGTAATAATAGTGCTTATCTTCAAATCTTATATCGAAAGTACTTTTGTAGGTAATTTCTTTATCATTGGATTTGTCATTACCGCTATAATACTGATAGTGTCAGAATATATAGCAAAAAAATACAAGAACGAATTGCCTATTACAAACAAAAATGCTGTTATATTGGGTATTGCTCAAGGACTAGCCACCTTACCTGGCGTTAGTCGATCGGGTACGACTATCTCGACAGGACTCATTATGGGCAACAAAAAAGAAGAGGTGGCGGAATTTAGCTTTCTTATGAGTATACCTATTATCATAGCTTCTGCTGCTTACGAATTAATTTTTCAATTTGACCCTGCGACCATTGAGATAGTGCCTATGTTAATAGGAATGATATTTGCCTTTATCTTTGGATTTATCGCTATAAAATGGATGTTAAGACTTATTCGAAAAGTTAACTTTTTGTATTTTTCAATATATTTACTTCTACTAGTAGCTGTAATATTGATATTTGGTTTGGTTTAGACTTGAAATTCGGTTGTTTTCAATCGGATTTATTTTTTTAATTTATTTACAATATTTTTAAATTTAAAGTTTAAAGTGGTCAATATCCTTGACAATATATATCCTTATATTATATAATACTTATAAATTTAAGCGATAATTCAAGCTTGGCAACTTGATAGTTTAATACGCTTGACTTTGCGTTCGTTAAGGTCGTTAAGGTGGCAACACGAAGTAGGGTGGAACAGCGATTTTTACCTCGCCCCTACCTTTTAGGGTAAATATTAATATAAGGGGTATAATAATGGAAAAAACTTTAGATAAGATAGTCAATCTTTGTAAAAACCGTGGTATTATTTTTGCTGGCTCTGAGATATATGGCGGTATGGGTAATACATGGGATTATGGCCCTGTGGGGGTGGAAATCAAAAACAATATTAAACGTGCTTGGTGGAAGCGTTTTGTACAAGAAAATGACAATACTTTCGGCATTGATGCGGCAATCCTTATGAACCCTAGGGTGTGGGAAGCTAGTGGACACGTGAGTAGCTTTAGCGACCCTTTGATAGATTGTAAGGCTTGTAAGAAGCGTTTGAGAGCGGATAATGTAGTCGAGGATTATGCTAAGAAGCACAATATTGATGTGGTAGCTGATTTGATGACAAATGAACAAATGCAAGATTTTATATCTGAGCATAAGGTGAAGTGTCCTTATTGTGGTAATAGCGATTTTACTAGCATAAGACAGTTTGGATTGATGTTTGAGACGAGTCGTGGTGTCACGGATGAAAATCAAAATAAGATATATCTTCGTCCTGAGACTGCGCAAGGTGAGTTTGTAAACTTTTTGAATGTGCAAAGGACCACAAGAGCTAAAGTACCATTTGGTATTGCACAGATAGGTAAGGCGTTTAGAAATGAGATCACACCGGGCAACTTTACATTTAGAACTATTGAATTTGAGCAAATGGAGCATCAGTTATTTTGTAAAGCCAGCGACGGTGCAAAATTTTATGAACTTTATAAGCAAAAAGCAAGACAATTTTTATTGGATTTAGGTATTAATCCTGAGCATTTGAGATATCACGACCATGATAAGCTAGCCCACTATGCACTAAGTGCTTGTGATATAGAATACCTTTATCCTATGGGCTGGAAAGAGTTAAACGGTATTCACAATAGGAGTGACTTTGATCTATCTCAACACCAAAAATTTAGCGGTAAGAGTATGATGTATACCGACCAAATAACAAATGAGAGCTATATTCCAAATGTAGTGGAAAATAGTATTGGTGCGGATAGGTTAGCTTTAGCTATTCTTTGTGAAGCGTATGATGAGGAGGAGTTAGCCGATGGGGAGACTCGTACGGTTCTTCACTTGCATCCAGCTATTAGTGCTTACAAGGTGGCGGTACTGCCACTTCAAAAGAGCTTAAGCGAAAAAGCTAATGAAGTATTAGCTAGTCTTAAAAAATATTTTATGTGTGCATATGATGAGGCGGGAAGCATAGGTAAGCGTTATAGACGTCAAGATGAGATAGGTACTCCATTCTGCGTGACTATTGACTTTGATACACTTGAAGATGATACCGTCACTATTCGAATGCGTGATAGTATGGAGCAAATCCGTATCAAGATAAGTGATTTGGTAGATTATATAAACAAAGCTATAGTATTTTAGTAAAAAAAGAGGTGATAATATGTTACTAATTATTAGTGGAAGTAGTGGTGTAGGTAAAAATACTATTATTGAGGAACTCAAGAGAAGATATCCAAATTATAAACATTTTGCTAGCTACACGACAAGAGGTAAGCGTGAAGGCGAAGTAGAGGGTGGTAATTATTATTATGTTACCCGTGATGAATTTATGGATAGAGTAAATAGCGGAGATATTTGCGAATATGAAGAATCTCATGGAAACTTGTATGGTTGTTCGCTTGATGCCATAAGAAAAAATCACTCTGATGATGTGGTTTTAACTAAAGATTTAGGCGTTGAGGGAGCTGTAAGTGTAAAGAGAATCCTTAAAGATGAAATTCCTGTTTTTACAGTGTTTTTAACCGTTGATAAGGATGAACTACGACGTCGTCTAGAGGGGCGTGGCGAAAAGCAAATAGACCTTCGACTTGCTAGATATGATTATGAGCAAAAGTTTACACCATTCTACGATATGGTCATATCAAATGACGATATGGATAAAACTATCAATGCTATAGTGTCTGGTGTTAATAAAGTAAAGGAGAGTAATAAACAAAATGAAAGAAAAAATACTGATAACCTCGGCCCTACCTTATATAAATAATGTTCCTCATATTGGACATATTATAGGGTCTCATTTGCCAGCCGATATTTTTGCACGTTTTCATAGGACTTATGGGGATGATGTAGTGTTTATTGGTGGTGCTGATGAGCACGGTACACCAGCAGTAGTATTGTCTAAGCAAACTGGTGTCCCTGTCAAAAAGATTGTTGATACACTTAAAGCCGAGCATAAAAAAGTGTACGACAAACTAAATATTAGTTATGATAATTTTAGCGGAACTAGTATTCCAATGCACGTTGAAATTACGCAAGATTTTGCTAACAAGATGAATGAAAATGGTTATATTCATACTGATACAGTAGAGCAATACTATTGTGAAAATTGTCAGATGTTTTTGCCTGATAGGTTTTTAAGGGGCACTTGCCCTAAATGTGGCTATGATGATTGTGACGCCGACCAGTGCGAAAAATGCTATTCTGTTATTAATGCATATGACTTAATCAATCCTCATTGTTATAATTGTGGCGGAAAACCTATTATCAAAAAGTCTACACATTTATTCTTTGATATGCCAAAAGCACAAAAAGCTGTAGATGAATATTTGGAATCTAAAAAAGACATTTTTAAGCCTTATGTGTATGCTGAGGCGAAGCGTTGGATGACAGAAGGCCTTAAGAGTCGTTGCATAACTCGTGATATGGAGTGGGGAGTACCTGTCAATTATCCAGGACTTGAGGATAAGGTCTTTTATGTTTGGTTTGAAGCGCTACTTGGTTATGTTACCTTTACAAAGCAATATGATGAAAATTTCTATGAGGAAGTGTGGAAAAAACGTAACGGAAAGATATATCATTTCTTAGGTAAAGATAATATACCTTTTCATGCGGTATTTTTCCCAGCTATGCTTGTCGGTAATGGCGAACATAATTTCCCTTATGATATTGCTGGCTATAATTTTTTGAATTATGAAGGTAAAAAGTTTAGTAAGAGTAAGCGTATAGGTGTATTCTGTACGCCACTGCTTACTAGCGACCTTGAAGTTGATGCTTTAAGAGGGTATTTGACAAATATTCTACCTGAGACCAAAGATAGCGATTGGAAATGGGAAGAATTTAAAAACTTTGTCAATAGTGAATTGGTTGGTAAATATGGTAACTTCTTCAATAGAACTATTAATTTATTAAACAAAAATTTCCCTACACTTGATGTTGATATTGATACAATTACATTAGACGAAGAAGATAAAGATATTTTACAAAAATTAAAAGACGAGGCTGATAAAATCACTGATTTGTATAAAAATATCAAACTACGTGATGCATTTAGGAGCATAATGCTACTAAGCATTGACGCTAATACCTATTTGGAGCATAAAGCACCTTGGAATTTAATCAAAGAAGGTAAACTTGATGAGGCTAAAAAAGTGCTATATATTTGTCTCAATATTTGTAGGACTTTGGCTATACTTGCTAGCCCAGTATTACCTGAGAAGACTCAAGAAGTGTGGGAACAATTAAACTTGGAAGGACAAGCTAATCAACCTGATAATTGGGCAAAAGTAGGTAAAGTGGATATTGCTATAAATCATAAGATTAACGAACCTAAACCTTTATTTAGAAGAATAGATGATGACTATCTAGAGAGCTTGAAAGAACATTTTTCAATACCTTATGAATTAAATTTTGATTAATTTAAGATTGTAAAAAAGCAAAGCGAGGAAGCTTTGCTTTTTTCATTTGCCACTACGACGGTAATAAAATACATATTGTTGTGCGTAACCGCTTAAATTTTTAAATATATTCACAAGACTTGAAGCTATTTGTTTTCGGTTGAATGAAGGTGTGGATGATAGACTCTCATTATATACTTTATTTATCCAAGTGTCCACAGGGAATACATCCATTCGGTGCATTCCAAATAGTAGTATACAGTCAGCCACTTTATCTCCTATCCCCATAAAAGATGTAAGATATTTTCTTGCTTCAGTTGTCGGTAAAGTTATTAAATAATTTAAATCAAATTCCTTATTATACAATTTATCAATTGTGTCTACCAGATATTTTGCACGGTAGCCTGTTCCAGCTTGTGTAAAGAACTCAATGTTAGCATTATGTAACTTTTCTAAAGTAGGGAAAGTATAGTAATCATCCTTTTTTTGACCTAAATTTTCACATATGTATTTTAAGGATTTTTGTATTCTAGGTATATTGTTATTTGCAGAAATAATAAATGAAATGATTATTTCTAATAAGTCATTTTTTAGTATCCTTATACCATATCCAAAATTTATTGCCTGACTTAAAAATGGGTTAGTCGCTAGTTGTTTTTTTATAGGTGTGTAGTCTGTGTCTAAGTCAAAAAATTTTTTGTAATAATCTACATCATCACATTCAATGATAAAGCAATCATTTTCTTTAATGATCTTAGCTCTATGTGTACCACTGTACACTACATAATCATCACCAAACTTTTCATATCTAAAAATTTGACCACATTCTAGTATGTGATCAGGTTGAAATTGACTTGTATCTTGAATTATAATTTTATTATCTTCTAAAATGTACATATGATAATTATACTTTTAAAAGACAAAAAAGTCAATTATTTGCAATATTTTAAAATAAGTTCAACTATTTTTTTATTCGCATCAGGAAGTTTTGATTTACTCATATTATATTTTAATCTATCACTTGATTTTATAAGCGTTTCAATATTTTTTAGTAAAGTTTGTTCATTCAGTTCTTCTTGTCTTAACTCAATGGCATAACCTTTGTGTACAAAATGCTTTGAGTTTTGTATTTGGTCACCCCTTGAGCCACTACTCAATGGTATAAGTAGCATTGGTATATTCAAATATCTTAATTCTGTAATGGCATTGGCTCCAGCGCGACTAACTGCATAGTTTGTATGTGAATATATTTCGTTCATATTTTCACAATACTCAAATACATTATAATTCGATGGCAGTTTAATATTTGGTAAATTGCCTTTGCCTACTATATGGATCACATTCATATTTTCGCATAACTTATCGGCTATTTTAAATGCTGTTTTGTTGATTATCTTTGCACCTAACGAGCCTCCTATAATTAGTAAGGTCTTGGGCTTAGGGAGGTGTAGGTCGCAGGTGTTTGAATATTTTTTTAGGTCTCTTAGTGGTGTTGATGTGTAGTATGCTTTTTTGTACTTTAGAGCTGTATCTTCAAAATTAGTACAAAGTAGCGTGCATTTAGGATAGATTATTTTATTCGCTAGTCCCATACTTAAATCACTCTCGTGCATAATAATTGGTACTTTTTTAGATGCTAGACATACAGGTACCGATACATATCCGCCTTTGCTAAATATGATATTAGGTCTTATATCATTAAGTATTTTACGAGTTTTACGTACAGAAGAAAACAACTTAAATGGTATAAGCAAGTTTTCAAATTTTAAAGCACGGACAAGTTTTACAGTCGGGATTTCAATATATTCCACATCAGCATCTTTTACAAGTTCTTTTTCTATTCCATTTGCGCTACCTATGTATATAATTTTATCAAAATATTGCTTTAGCTCTGGGATTAGGGCAAGATTTGGTATGACGTGGCCTGCTGTTCCGCCACCAGTTAATACAATAGTCTTTGTTTTTTTGTTCATATTTACCTCTGTGCATTTTTTCTTGTAATATTTTATGTAACAATTAATAAAATTATTTATGCTTATTTAGCATAATATTAAATTTGTCGAAAATTGCAAATTCATAGAATTTTAAGGCAATAGATGTATATTTTAAGTTGACTTTTATATACTTGTTTGATATAATACACTTATAAAAAATTTAGGAGTTACTAAGAATGAATTACAAGATAAATAAAGAACAATCTACAGTTAATATTACTGTAACCGCTACCATTGAGGAGTGGGAGAAAGAGCTTCAAGACGCTTACGAACGTACTAAAGATAAATACGAAGTTCAAGGTTTTAGAAAAGGTAAAGCACCAAGAAAACAAATAGAACTTGCTTACGGTAGCAATGTATTTTTTGAAGAAGCTTTAGAGAATTTTTGTGCTAATAGCTATAGTGATATTTTGAAGAAAGAAACAAGCATTAAGCCTGTTGCTTATCCTAGAATGTCACTTCAAAAGTCAGATGAAAAAGGTATTGAAGTGCTTTTTAGCGTAGATGTAATGCCTGAGGTGGAGCTAGGTGACTATAAAGGACTAGAAATAGAAAAAGTTGACCTAGAGCTTAGCGACGAAGAGATGGAACACGAAGTAGAGCATCGTTTGCATCATCAATTAGAGCATTCAGCTAAATTAGAAGAAGTTAGTGACCGTGAGGTTCAAAATGGTGATGTTGCTAATATTGACTTTACAGGTAAGGTTGATGGCGTGGCATTTGAAGGTGGTTCAGCTCAAGGCTATGATTTGGAGATAGGATCTAAAACCTTTATTGAGGGGTTTGAAGAGCAAATTATTGGTATGAAAGTTGGCGAAGAAAAAGACATCAATGTTACTTTCCCAGAAGAATACCATAGTGAAAATCTAAAAGGTAAGCCAGCCGTATTTACTATCAAGCTTAACAAAATATCTAAAAAAGTTTTGCCAGAAATGAATGACGAGTGGGCAAGTGATGTAAGTGAGTTTGAGACATTAGCTGAATACAAGGAAAATATTAAAAATGAAATACATAAAGCTATAGAGCAGAATGCTAAGATAAAAGAAGAGGAAAATCTAGTAAGGACTATAGCTCAAAATAGTAAGATGGATATACCTCATTCTATGATTGACAATGAAATAGACTATATGATTCAATCCTATAGTCAAAGATTAGCATATCAAGGTGCTACACTTGACGACTATTTAAAACACATAGGTAGCACTATGGAAGCTTTTAGAGAGCAATGTCATCATGATGCTCATGAGAATGTGGAAGCTAGATTGGTTCTTCAGGCTATTATTGAAAAAGAAAAGATTGAAGTGACCGATGCTGATTTAGATGCTAGACTTGAAGAAATTGCTAAACAATATGGCAAAAGCCTTGAAGATATGAAGAAAGAAATGGATAATCACACGTTAAGTCATTTACAAAATGAAATATTGACTGACAAAGTGTTTGAATTTTTAAGACAAAATAACAAATTTGTCGCAAAAAAAACAAAATAAATAGATGATAAATTTATTATTTCGGGGTAATAATAAATTGTTTGAAGGGAGGAAAATTTAAATGTTAATACCTATGGTCGTTGACCAAACTAATAATGGTGAAAGAAGTTATGATATTTATTCAAGACTATTAGAGGATAGAATTGTCTTTTTGAATGGTGAAGTTACGCCAGAGTCAGCTAATTTAGTTATAGCTCAGTTAATTTATTTGGAAGCAAAAAATCCTAATAAGGACATTTCCTTATATATTAATAGTCCTGGCGGTAGTGTGACTGATGGCTTGGCTATATATGACACTATAAAATACCTAAAATGTGATGTGAGTACGATTTGTACTGGTATGGCGGCTAGTATGGGAGCATTACTTCTTGGTGCCGGCACAAAAGGCAAGAGATTTTCCTTGCCAAATAGTGATATTATGATACATCAAGCATTGGGTAGTATTCCTTATGGTCAAAATACTGACGTTCAAATAAGAGCAAAACAACTGGAACGTGCTAGAATAAGGACCGCCGAGATCATAGCCGAATCAACAGGTAGAACATATGAACAAGTTTATGAAGAAACCGATAGAGATAATTGGATGACAGCGGATGAAGCTTTAAAGTATGGCTTAATTGATAAAGTATTGGATAAAAGGAAGTAAAAATGGCGAAGATTAACAATATGTTTTGTAGTTTTTGTGGAAGAAGTCAATCAGACGTAAATAAACTTATATCAAGTCCTAATGCTGATAGCTTTATTTGCGATGAATGCTTGCTAATCTGTATGGATATGGTCAAGGAAGACAAACTCAAAAATAATAAGATGGAAGCTATAGATCTACCTTCACCTCAAGAAATAAAAAAACAACTCGATGAGTATATTATTGGTCAAGATGAAGCAAAAAAAGTTTTGTCTGTAGCAGTATATAATCATTATAAGCGTATCAACTATAACTTTGGCGTAAACAAAGGCGATGAGATAGAGCTAGAAAAAAGCAACGTCTTGATGATTGGCCCTACTGGATGTGGTAAGACTTTGTTAGCTAAGACTTTGGCTAAGATACTTAAAGTACCTTTTGCTACAGCTGATGCTACTACTATTACGGAAGCTGGCTATGTCGGTGACGATGTAGAGACTATCTTACTAAAACTTATTCAAAATGCTGAATTTGATATTAAAAAAGCCGAACGTGGTATAATATATATAGACGAAATAGATAAGATTTGTCGCAAATCTCAAAATACTTCTATTACTCGTGACGTGTCAGGTGAGGGTGTGCAACAAGCTTTGCTTAAGATACTGGAAGGAACTATAGCAAGTGTTCCTCCTCAAGGTGGAAGAAAGCACCCACAACAAGAAATGATACAAATAGATACTACTAACATTTTATTTATTTGTGGAGGTGCTTTTGTCGGACTTGATAAGATAGTGGGTACCCGTACAGGCAATAGCATAGGTTTTAACGCTAAGGTAACTACTGATAATGAGATGAATGAATTTATCAAAGAGTTGCAACCTGAAGACTTGATCAAGGCAGGTCTTATACCAGAATTTGTGGGTAGATTACCTATCATAGTTGGTTTGCATGGGCTAGACCAAAATGCGCTAAAGAATATTTTGACTGTGCCTAAGAATGCTTTGACCAAGCAATATAAGAAGATGTTTGATATTGATGGAGTAGAGTTGGTATTTACAGATAAGTCGATAGATGCAGTGTCGGAGAAAGCGTTAAAATTAAATACCGGAGCTAGGGGCTTAAGGACTATACTTGAGGATAGTATGCTTCCTATTATGTATGAGACACCTAGCAATAAAGCTGTCAAAAAGATAGTTATTACCGATGACGTTATTGAAAATAACGCGCCACCGATTATTGAATTTGAAAAAGTTCCAGAAGTGGTAAATGGTTAAAAAAATGAAGCCATAAGCTTCATTTTTTTTCGTCTATATTAGTTATTTTATTATCCGTAATATCAAAACAATATGTTTTTGTTGAGTAATAATTGTTATTTTCGTGATATATTAGTGTAACTTCATTATTCGCATTTAAAGTTTTAGGAACTGATATTTGTACAAAATCTCCGAAAAATAATCTTAAATGTTCTTTTTTTAAGGATTTTTTTAGATTTTCATCTAGGTAACTGCTTGCTTCTTTATAATCACCAGCTAGTATATTAATTAAAAAAGCGTAGGGAATAACATTTTTGTTTTTAAATTTTTTTGGTG
This sequence comes from uncultured Clostridia bacterium, assembly GCA_944349765.1. Lineage (GTDB taxonomy): Bacteria > Bacillota > Clostridia > Christensenellales > UBA1242 > CALVNN01. Next base: position 34,712 of record CALVNN010000004.1, read on the forward strand.
TCTTTGGATAGGCTGTATATGACTCTTTTAATTTGAAAGGGTTTAAAGTATATACTTTTATTTTGATATGTTTTGCATAGTCGTTTAGACTTGTCGCTATTTTTATTTCATTCTCTTTTATTTCGTAATTACATTTATTAAATTCGTAGGTTTTGTTATCTTGGTCTATTATACAGAGATTGTATTTAGTATTTTGGTGGCTTTTTATTAGTAAATTATTTTTTAGAGATTCTATACTTGCGTTAGGGTAAATATTTTTTAATTTTACATTTAAAATAATTTTATTTTTATCCAATATTTTAAAATTAAAATTTTCTAATACAATTAATTGATTATTGCTCGGGTGGTTAAACATTTGTGATGATATATCTAGGCTCTGTGAGTTTATAAATACTAATTCATAAATATAATTTGAATGCTTTATAATATTTACTTTTCCGTTACTTGTAAGTTTATTACCTTTGTATTCAAATTTTACAATAAAGCTATTTTGTAAAGGTGAATTATCATTGATTGTATTCACAGTAACAAAAAATTTATCTTGAAAATCTATTTTTACGTTGATTTTTTTATTATTATCGTATACAAATGAGTCTTTATTATCAATGGTCATTATAGATGGCTCTATGCTAGATAGTATTAATTGTAGTCTCATATTTGCTCCTTTTTATGTATTTATATGAATAAATATTTTCATAAATTACAGTATATATTTTGTTTATAGGGTAATAATTGGTTATATTTAATATAAAAGGGTGAATATTATGAATAAGATACAAAAAATACAAGAAATGTTTACTTTAGTTAGAGAAGGTGGTAGCTTAGTGGCGTGTTTTAAAAAATTGGCTTTAAAATGGGGAATGAGTGTAAATAGTGTTAGAAATTTTTATTATACTGAATATAATAATTTAAAAAATTCCGATTATGCGAAAATGGTTGGCGTAGACATAACTGGGATTAAAAAAATGCAATTTAAACTTTTTAGTGATGAAGATAAGGAAGAATTAATTAAAGAAATTTTAAATTTGCTTAGTCAAGGAGAATCTGTAAGAGGAGCGTGTCTTATGCTTAGTGGTGGGGATGCAAATAAAATGATTAGACTACAAAATAAATATAGAGCTATATTAAAAAGTGAACCTGAATATATTGAAAAAATAGCAAATAAATATAATATAAGTTTGAAAGAAAAAACTGAAAGCAATGTAGTAAAAATTAGGCCGCAAAAACCACGCCTTACCGATAATGAAATAAATAGCCTTTTTATGGGATTAGTAAGATTAATAAAAAGCAATAGTATATCAGAGGTAAGTGAGGCTTTAAAAAAGGAGTGCAATATAGCACATAAGAATCTAAAAGAGACCAAAGAAGAATTAAAATTTGTGCAAGAGGAACTAGCTGAAGAAAAGCGTAAAAATAAAAAGCTGACTAGTGAATTAAATGCACTTTGTGACAACAACAAAATGAATGCTTTTAGAGAATATCTAAAGACTTTGAGCACAAAAATAAAAAAAGAGGATGAAAAGTAGTTAAAATAGCAGGTTTTAAAAGCAAAAAACCTTAATTTACAAAAAATTTACTAAATAATATTGAAATATGCTCATATGAGTGATAACATATTCATATGTATATTTATATTAAAAAGGTAGGTTTATTGTTTTGAAAAAGATTGCTTTTATGTATGATTTTGATGAAACATTGAGTAAAGGTGAGATGCAGTATAAGGAACTGTTTCAACGGTTAAATCAAGACCCCGAATCTTTTTGGGTGCATAATGATGAAAAATGCCTAGAAGAAAATAGTGACGTGGTACTTGGTTATATGTACAACTTTATGCAGCTAGCCAGAAAGAATAATGTAAGACTTAATCGTGAATTTCTTATAGATTGTGGACGAAATATAACCTTTTTCAAAGGCGTAGAAGATTGGTTTGATAGAATAAATGAGTATGGACTCAAGAAAGGTTTTTTGATAGAGCACTACATCATAAGTTGTGGGATTAAAGAGATTATGGAAGGCTCTAGTATTGCTAGTAAATTCAAACGTATCTTTGCTAATTGTTATTCGTTTAATGACGAAGGTGAGGCTTACTGGCTATCCCAAATAGTAAATTTTACAACTAAAACTCAATATATATTTAGAATCAAGAAAGATCTGCTTGATAATTTATCAGATATTAAAGAGATCAATGTTAAGCGAAGCAAGGAAGAACAATTACCATATGCTAATATGATTTATTTCGGTGATGGTGATACAGATATTCCATGTATGAAAGTAGTTAAAGACAAGGGTGGACATAGTGTATGCGTATTTGACTCCGACCGTCCTAAAAAACGTCTAAACGCAATGAAAATCTTAACGGATGGTAGAGTAAATGCAGTTGCTGAGGCTGATTATAGCGAAGGGTCAGCCCTTGATTTGTATGTGAAAAAAACTATTGATAAATTAGCTAAATTTTATGCAAAATCGTGAGACAAAATATGGCAAGAGCAAAATTATTGCTTTTGTCTTTTTTTTGTGATAGAATAGCCTAAAATGGTAAGGATTAATACTAAAGATGAAGTCAAAAATATTTTACGGGCCTTTTGAGCAAAGTATTAGGGAAAGGCTGTTTAAGGAAGTTAATAATAATTATGATAAATTTTCAAAACATATTGTTATAGTACCTGAAAGATTTACGCTTAACGCTGAAAGTATGTTGCTAGATGCTTTGGATGTTAAGAGTACTTTTAAATGTGAAGTTTTATCTATAAATAGACTTTGTCTTTTAGTTGGGGCTAGCCAAGACCTTACTAAGCAAGAAGGTATTCTTATTATTTATAGACTACTTGTAGAACATCAGTCAAAATTAAAATTTTTTAATATTAATGATGGTAGAATGGGTTTTGCTGAAGAGATATATGAATCCATTATGCAGTTTAAAAGTAGTTTGGTCACACCTAGCGAGTTGAATACAAATGGTAGTGAGTTGCTTAAAGCTAAGCTTGAAGGTATTAGTTTTATTTACAAAACATATGAAGACTATCTAGCTAAAAATGGTGTGTACGACGGTAGTAATAAGATAAATAGTCTGGTTGAGCAAATAAAAACTAACAAATTTTTTGAAGATTGTGCAGTATATTTTGTAGGGTTTGAGAGTTTGACAGCACTTAATTTGCAAGTGCTGAATGCGTTTATTGTAAGGGGCTTACCTGTATTTTGTGGAGCATTATATGTGCAAGGTAGTCTTAATGAACACATTTATCTAAATGATTTGTATACTATTTACACAAATTTACTTGAAAGTGTTGATTATGAAAGTATTTATGTACCAGCGGATTTGAGTGATACTTTTAAACATTTATTAGATAATGCTTACGCATATCATCCATTGTCTATTCCTTTACAAAATGAAATAAGTTTGTATAAATGTGAAGATGCCTTCAATGAAGTAGTGAGATTAAAACAACAAATACATAGTTTTATTCGTCAAGGTTATAGATACAAAGATATTAATATTTTAGTTAGTGATGTTTCAAAGTATAATGACGTTGTGCGAGCTGTTTTTGATGATATACCTTATTATGTTGACACCACTACTTCTTTAGAAACAAGCGAAATTGCAAGATTCATATTAGCTATATTAGAAGCTGTGAATTTTGGCTATAGCTATGATGAGTGGTTTAGGATTATCAATAATTATTATTTAGGTCTTGATGAGTCGCAAAGATTAGAAGTAAATAATTATTTACACCTATATAGACCTAGCGGTCTTAAATGGTTGAAAGATGTAGAGCAAATAAAAGTTTTTGATAAACTTACAGATGTATTTACAAGAATAAGAAATTGTGTATACGTGGATGATTATATTGATGTAATTAAGTTTACGCTTAATCAGTTTGATGTGGAGACTTTGACGCTTAATTTAATTAACGAAAAGGATGATTTATACGTACAAAAAATGTTAAAAAAATCCTTTCAAGTCATATCGTCAATGTTAGACACATTGCAAAAGGTTTGTTTGGGACTTAAAGTTAGTCTTGCTGATTTTATTACATTATTTAGTAGCGGACTTAAAGAGGCAAATATCAGTCTTGTTCCATTAGCAGTAGATGCTGTGTTTATTGGGGATCAGTCATCGTATTTTTTAAGTAAGAGCATATTTTTTGTCTTAGGTGCAAAACTTGGAGATTTGCCAAACGAGCGAAATGATTGTGGGATTTTAACCGATAGAGAACTTGATAACATTACAAGTCGCTATAAGATAGAGCCAAAGATAAGTGAACTAAATATGCGTAGCAAGGTCAAGATCTTGCAATTAATTGCTACAGCTCAAAGACTTGTCATAATGTATCCAAATATTAGCGGAGATAGCGTCAACAAACAAAGTCAGATATTAGATACCATATCAAATTGTTTTTCAATAGACGGTAAAAAGCTAACTATTCTATCATTTGATGCTACCGAGCTTATTGAAGATGTGCTAGCTTTAGCAGAACAATTAGACGATAAGCAAGGTGTTATTTCATATGCTTTGGATGAATCAAAAGATAAATTAAAAGCAACAGTAAATGAACTTATAACTGAACTTGGATACCAAAATGAACTACTAAAATATTCACCAAAAGAGCGACCTGAGTATTTAAAGAGTAAAATGTTTTTTTCAAAAGGTTATACAAGTATAAGTGAGATAAAAGAATATTTTGATTGCCCATATAAGCATTTTTTAAGTCGTGGGCTTAAGCTCAAAAAAGTCGACCCCTTAAAGATGCGAAATATTGATGTAGGTAATATCTTGCATAGGATAGCTGAGGTATATTGCAAATCACTAAAGACAAATATCAATAAAACAAAGATTTTGGAACAAGTGCTAGGTGAGTTTGAAGAGGTGATAAAGGTAACAAGTCCTATAATTTTAAAAGGGCTTAAAAAAGAAGCTTTAAGGCTTATGGGTGCCATAGAAAACTATGTAGCTAGTAGTGATTATATGCCAACATTCTTTGAATATAATTTTCCTAATATGAAGCTTAATTTAGAGACAAAGTATGGACAACTTGAGGTGAGAGGAAAGATTGACCGCATAGATGTATGCAAAGACAGATTTTTACTAATAGACTATAAGACTAGCAATATGGAATTTGATAGTAAAGGCTTGTACTATGGTACTAAATTACAATTGCCTTTTTATAGTTATTTCTTTGATAAGAATACGGATAAGCGTTTGAGCGGTTTTGCGTATTTTCCTATTGTGGACAATTTTGAGAGTGAAAAAGTAATAAATTATAAAATGAATGGCTTGTATGTAAACGATATAGATGTAGTGTCCAGTCTGGATAAAAATTTGCATTTTGATGAAACCAACGAGAGTAAATTTTTTGATATAAAATACACGACATTCAAAACGACGCAGGCAAAATTAAGTAGTAATTGTTTAAAGCAGTCAACTTTAGATTGTCTATGTGAGTATGCCTATAAGGTGTGCGTTAAGGCTGTGGAAGAGATGATAGAGGGGTATATAGCTATTTCCCCAAATGAGACCGAGCGAGTATGTGAGTTTTGCGATTATCAAGGGATATGTATGCGGGAACTTTGCGTCAAACCACGTAACGCTAGAAGTGTGGATTACGAAATTATAGAAGAACTTATAAAAGGAGATAAAGATGGCGTTTGAACCTACAGAGAACCAACGGAAGGTGATGGAAGCAGAAGGCAATAACCAAATAGTGTCAGCTTCTGCTGGTAGTGGTAAGACTACGGTAATGGTTGAGCTAATAGCTGATAGAGTAGTTAGTAAGAAGCTAGATTTGGACAAAATATTGCTCATAACATTTACTAATTCAGCGACAAATGATATGAAACTTAAATTAAGTAATAAATTAAGTGACATAATAAAGAATAATCCGTCTAGTTATTTGAAAAAACAATATGATAAAGTCTCTTTTTGCAAAATTTCTACTATAGACAAGTTATGTCAAGACATAGTCAAACAATATTTTTACGCGGTTGATGTCTCACCAAATTTTAACGTACTATCAAAGGAAGATATGAAACTCATACGAGATAAGGCGTTTGATAAGACATTGAAAAGACATCTAGATGCTGGAGACGACAAAGTAATGGATTTGTCTTTAATGCTTCTAAAAAAGAGAAGTCAAGAGACGTTACAAAAATTGGTGTATGCTTGCTACGATTTTTTGAGCGTGCAGTCAAATGTAGATGCGTTTAGGCGTAAAGCGGAAGATTTGCTTCGTTTACCTATTGAACACAATCCAGTTGTGTTGAGTCTTAATGAAATGTTAAATAAAGCAAATAACAAACTCATAAATGATTTGATGAAAATAGAGCCGTTTGCGTTTAACGAACAACTGAATGCGTTTATGACAAAAACTTTTGAGACTATAAAGACACTAGAGAATGTTTTTTGTCTTAAAGATTTTGTAGGTTTTCCGAAATGTCCTAAGCTTGATAAACAATACAAAGAACTTGAAAACGAAATTAATATAAGTCTAAAAGAGTATAATCAGTCAATTGAAGAATTAAAATCCGATCTTGTTGTCTTTGATGTAAAAGAGTTAACTAAGATTATCAGCTCTACTAGTGATATGATTTACACCTTACTAGATTTTACTAGTGAATTTGAGCAAGAGTATATTGTATTAAAGCGAGAAAACAATTCCTATGAATTTAATGATATAGAACATTTTGCATTGCAAATTTTGAATATTGATAAATTAAGGGATGATATTATAGAAAATATTGAGCAGATTTTTGTGGATGAATATCAAGATGTAAACGAATTGCAAGATTGTATAATAGGTAAATTATCAAAAGGCGACAATTTGTTTATGGTAGGAGATATGAAGCAAAGTATTTATGGGTTTAGGCTATGTGCTCCTTATATATTTATAGATAAGTATTATAGATATCTAAATGGGGGTGGCGGTGAAGCACATAAATTAAATGACAATTTTCGCTCTAATCCTAAGATACTGAAATTTGTCAATGATATATTCAATATTGCTATGACTAAAGAAAATGGTGGGATAGATTATCTTAACGATGGTGCTTTTACAATAAAAGATAGTGAAATGAACGAGATCTTAAAACCTGTTAATATACATTTAATAAATAATAAAAGAGAAAAACTATCACCACCATCTGATATATATAGTGTCGCTAATCAAAAAGATAACTTGGTGGTAAAGTCCCATGAAGAAGAAGGTAATGAAATATTAAGCATTGTTTTAGAATTATTAAATAGTAAGATCTATGATAAATCATTAAATTCGCTTAGGAAAGTTACTTATTCAGATATAGCTATATTATTTAGGTATAGAAGCAACCTTTATGATTATGTCGGACAAAAATTGGCTTACTTAGGTGTGCCTACTACAATGGATTTTAAAATAGACATATTTGACTCGTTTATAGCTAAGTTTATAAATAGTGCACTTCGACTTGTCCTTGCCTTTAATGATGATATAAGTTTAGCCACTGTTATGAGATTTGACGGGTTTGATTTTACTGATGATGAGCTTTCTCAAATAAGACTTTCTACCCAAAAAGAATTTTTTTATGAATCAGTGCTTGCTTATCAAGGTGAGTTAAAATCGAGAATTGATGCTATGATAGATTTCTTTGAAGATTTAAGAAAAAAATCTACCTATCTAAAGGTTAGTGAATTGATTAATGAGATAGATGGTTTTATTGGGCTACAAAATATTTTACTATCAAAAAGTATGGGGGCAAATTTGCTCATTACTTATAGACGCTTTGTGGATTATGTTTCTAGTCTTCAGTACAATTCAAATTTGGTGGAGTACTTACTATATGTACAAAAGTTGAATGAATCAAAAGAAGCGGTTGTGGCAGTGGGTGGCGGTGACGCTATCACAATCAGTACCATCCATAGTAGTAAAGGCTTGGAATATCCTATAGTCATTTTGGGTGATGCTGGTACTTCATTTAAAGACAAATCAAGAGCCGAGCCTATCATCTTTCATCGAGAAGGTGTAGGAACATATTATTTTGATTTGGAAAATAATTTTAAAATGCCATCTCTGACTTATAATTATTTGGCAAAATGCAAACGCAAAGACGAATTGAATGAAGAACTTAGACTTCTGTATGTAGCACTTACTAGACCAAAAAACATTTTGTATATTACAGCTAGTGTCAACTTGGACAATCTTCAAAAAGAAGGGGCTTTAAAGACTCAATCTTATATACGCTATATTTTAGATGGTGTAGATAAGAACAAAATAAATTCTTTTATTACGTCTGGAGAATACGAAGATGAGGATATGTGTATACGTATATCAAGTGAAAAACCATTAGCTAAACTTAAGAAAAAGGCGGAAAATATTAACGAAGAATTAAAAGACTTGATGATTGAACGTATTAATTTTAAATATGAACATATGTCGAGTAATATTAGTTATAAGACGTCGGTTACTGAACTTTCAAGTATAGATTCACCACATACGTATTCTACCAAAATGGATAGACTACTTATAAGTGATGACGAGATAGAAGTAAATGAGTTAGGGACTCTTTATCATAAAGTATTTGAACTTGTTGATTATTTAAAAGCGGACTCTAGTGAAGACATAACTGCTCAAATGAAACAATTAGGATTTAGTGAAGAAGAAATTGAGCTTATAGATATAAACTTAATACTCAATATAAAAAAGCAACTTGGAATTTTTGGCGATAATTTAACACTTGAGAAGGAGAAAAGATTTTTATATAAAGCTCCTTATAGTACTTTAGTGGAAGACACTGATATTGAAGACGAAGTATTACTGCAAGGTGTCATTGATTTAATAATTACAGATAAAAATGGTTATAAATACATTGTAGACTATAAATTAACCTCTGTGAATGACGAAAATATTGTAGTAGATAGATATAAAAAACAACTACAAATTTATTCAAAGAGTTTGCAGTCGGCGTTAGATATGCCTGTGAAAGGTGCTTATCTATATCTAATAAGGCAAGGCAGGTTAGTTAAGGTATTTTAAAAAAATTTTACAATAAAATACAAAAACTTTTACAAAACGTTTGTAAGTTTAATTTTATTGTGTTATACTAACACAGAATGTTAATACTTTTTTATAAGGAGTTTGTATATGATAAACGTTGCCAATGTATTTTCGGGATTATTAGATTTGTTCAGACAATTAGGTAACTTTTTTGTCGAAAGAGTTGGTAGCACATATCAACCAAGTGCATTACTTTTCTTTATAGCTTTGGGTGCATTTGTTATATATGTTATTGTGACCATTATTCGTACTAGTTACTCTTATGAGTCAAGACTTATTAAGTCTATTGATCAGTTAAACTTGTATTTTTATAATCATCCTCAGATAACCGAGGAGAACCTCATAGAGTTTAACAATAAAATGAAACAAGTACCTAAAGCAGTTAGAGTACAATGGCAACTTTATATGTTAAATAGAGACAAGCCAGCTAGTGAATATTTGACACTTGAAAATTGTGTTGAAAGACCTATGAAGACTACTACATATAAGCATAGCGTTAAGACGATAAATATCATATTTAATATATTTATCTTCTTCCTATTTATTGTGTCTTTTGCTGGACTAGTATTTTTGACTGGCGATAATCAGCTCGGTACAGTATTGTATTACTCATTAGTTATGCCATTTTTGATATTTGTTTTAAAATCAGTATTTATGATTTTCTTAAATATTAGATTTGATGCTACTGTAAGTGATTTATACAATAATTTCAATGTTTTTCAACGTGGATTAGATAAAGCTACAGCTACTTTACCTGCTTATATTGATTATGAAGTATTGTTTACTAAGAAAGAAATCAAAGCATCTATTCCTATCTTACAAGATTATATTGAAAAACGTGAAAGGATGGAGAAAGAAGAGCTTGAAAGAGCTAAAGAAGCTCAAGTTGAGCACGAAAGATATGACTTTAGTTCTGTTGGGTTTGATGCATCCATACTTTTGGATCGTATTGCAAAAGAATGCGAGATTTATATCAATAATAAGAAGCGTTTAAGCTTTGAGGTCGGGCAAGTGGAAGAAGAGATTCGTATCTTGAACGCGACCTATGAAGAGAAAAATAAAGACAATTTAAAACAACAACAATTATGTCGTGAAAATCTTGAGAGATTAAGATTGAGCGCTGAAAATAGTACGAGTAGGGTTACTGCGAATACTATTAAGAAGCAACAAGAGACCGAACTTAAACGTCAAGAAGAGCTTGAGAGAGAATCTCGTAGTATGCAAGAAGAGTACGATAAGCATTTGGCTGAGCTAAATGATAAAGTAACTAACTTGCAAGATGATCAAGCAAATAAAAAGAAGAATATAGAGTTTGCTGTTATATCTGAATTCCGTACTTATGCTGACAAGATCTACAAAAAACTTGAAGATGAAGCTAAGAAGAGTCAAGAAGAAGAATATAATAAGATTGTAAATGAGAAGAACGCTCTTGCAGAAGAGCTAAAGAGTGCTTATCTCATTGTTGATGAAAAAGACAGAAAGATTGAGGAACTTAATCAAGCTTTGAAAGATAAGGATATTGCTTTGCAATCAAAAGAGCAAGAGCTTATTATAAAGTCTGAAGCTATAGAGAGAATAACAGGTGAAATCAGTGAGAAAGCTCAAGAACTTATAGATACAAGAAAATCTACTAAGTCAAATCAAGCTAAGAAAGTAGAAGAGCCTGCGTATGATGAAAATGGTGGGTATTATGATAGTGAAGGCTACTATAGATTTAAAGACGGTGGTTATTATACTCCAGATGGTAAGTACTATGATGCTCAAGGTAATTATATCCCTACTGAAGAAGAAGCAGAAAAGAAAGAGGAAAATTTTGAGCCTGTATACGATGAAAATGGTGGATACTTTGACCAAGAGGGATATTATAGGTATAAAGACGGAAGCTACTATGACCCAGACGGTGTATTCTATGATGCAAATGGGAATAAAGTAGAACAAAATAAAGAACCAGAGCCTACTGAAGCTGAAAAAGAGAATGAAAAAGAAGAAAAACGTGTAAATGAGGCAAAGGCAAAATCTTCAACCTCAAAAGCTAAGTCAACAAAATCTTCGACCTCAAAAGCAAAGACTACTAAAACATCTGGTAAGACGACTTCTTCAAAGTCAACAACTAAGAAGTCTACGACTAAATCATCTACTAAAAAGAAAAAAGATGAACTGGATGAACTTAATGACGAACTAGAAAAAGCTAACAAGGAATTGCTTGAAAATCACGAAGATTTAAAATCAACCATTGACTCAACTGGTGATATTATTAAGTAAGTTTTAAAAAAGTGAAATGTTTGAAAAGCCTTTCACTTTTTTATTTTGGTAAATAAAGTAAAGTAGCAGTGCTATTTTGTTGACAAAAAAAACGCAAAATGATATACTAAAAACATTATTTTAGTGAGGTGAATATGGCAAAAATTGATAAGGATTGGACAATAGCTGAAGTAATAGAGTTTAATCCTGAATTGGAGAATGTTTTAAGAGGATTTGGGATGCATTGTTTTAGCTGTGCGATGGCGACAATGGAGACACTAGAAGAGGCTAGTTATGTGCATGATATAGATTTGGATTTTATGCTTGAAAAATTAAACAATTTTGGCGAACGCGATGAGATATCTGAATTTATAGAAAATATAAAAAATGTTTCTGATTCTATTTATAATGAGGAAGATTTTGAAAAAGCTTTACGCTCTGGCAAAAAACTTACAATAAAGCTAGGCGCTGACCCAAGTCGTCCTGACTTGCATTTGGGGCATTCCGTTGTGCTTAGACAATTGAAAAAATTTCAAGATTTAGGACATGAGGTCGTGTTTATAGTCGGTGATTTTACTGGAATGATTGGAGACCCTACAGGTAAGAGTAAAACTAGGCCTAGTCTAACTATTGAACAAACTAGAGCTAGTGGTGATACCTATTATAAGCAAGTTACAAAAATTTTATCTCCAGATAAGACAAAAATTGTATACAACAGCGACTGGCTAGAGAAGATGAACTTTAAAGATGTTATTATGCTTGCTGGTAAATATACATTAGCTAGACTTTTGGAGCGTGACGATTTTAATAATAGATACAAAAATGGTTCGTCTATTAGTGTACATGAGTTATTATATCCATTGATTCAAGGCTACGATTCGGTACACCTAAATGCTGATCTTGAAATAGGTGGTACAGACCAAACCTTTAATATGCTTGTAGGTAGAGAATTACAAAAAGACTACGGGCAGACTCCACAGGTTGTTATTACATTCCCATTGCTTGTGGGGTTGGATGGCGTCAATAAAATGAGTAAGTCATTAGACAACTATATAGGACTTGATGAACCTAGTGAAATTATGTATGAAAAATGTATGAAAATCCCTGATAATGTGCTAGAGCAGTATTTTAGATTGACTACTGACATGCCAGAAAGTGAGTATAAGAAGGCTATTTCTGATGATATTCGTGAAGCACATAGGATGTATGCTAGAGAAATAATAAAGATGTATCAAGGCGAAGATAAGATAAAAGATGCTGAAACAAGATATAATGAGGTGGCTAGTGGTGCTATCCCTGATAATGTTCCTTGTGTGAAATCTAGCGAACCAACTCTTACTGCTGTGAAGATGTTAATTGAGGCAGGATTTGCAAAATCTACATCTCAAGCAAGGCAATTAATAGACGGTAAAGGTGTAAAAATTAATAACGAATTGGTTACTGATTACTATCAAGAATACGATATTTCCTCAGAGCCAGTTTTGATCAAAGGGAAAAATCATTTTGTAAAATTTGTATTATAACAAAAAATCCTTAAGTTAGTAATGCTTAAGGTTTTTTTATTAAAAATTAAAATATTTTTATGTTTTATTAAATACCTTTGTGTTTCAATTAAAATTTGTGTATTAATATATATTTTCTTGCTTAAAATAATCTAGAGAATAGTGTATTTTTTAATTGCTAAATGTCTTATTTTGTGATATTATGTAAGCATAGGAAATTATATTTTTTTAATTGTGTTTTGGAGGAATTATGAAAGGCATCTACAAATGGATTTTATCTCTTTGTATAGTAACTATATTGGTATGTGGTATTTTTATAGCTACTGACAGATTTAGTAATAATTTGAGTAGTATACGAGCTTTAATGATGGAAAATAGTGTTCCTTATGAGAATAACCTAAATGGCATTAATGTTTCTGCTCGAAAAGTAAAAAATAATGCAATTGATACCACGGTGGAAACTATTCAAAATGGTGGCTATGTCTTATTAAATACTAAGCAGACGGATTATTCAAGGCCAAAAGATATAGCTATATTTTCAATAGAAAGTGGTGACATAAATAAGAGGATAACTAGTATTGTTGCTAATGTTTATTTGAATGGACGAGCATTATCACTAGGCGATGCGATAAGTGAAGATGTCGATGATGCAGATAATATAACTCAGACGTTAAGCTTTAATATCACTGGCGATGCAAATTCTATCAAGTATTACAATTCTGAAGAATATGTGACTAATTTTGAAGGCTTGTATGAATTTTATTTTTACTTAGGAATATCTACTTCAGGGCAATATGCTCAGTATCCAGCTACTGGTTGGTATAGTTATAGCTTTTATGTATTTGAAGAGAATAACTTCAATAAAACTGAGCAACTTCCTACTATAAGTAACGTTACCACAGGCGTAGATGTTGATGGCTATACTGCGTCAAGATTTTATAATTTCCAATATGAAGATGACAAACTGAATTTTCCTATGGTGTCTTTTGACCCTGAAAGATACCAAATGACAATTGAAAGAAGATATAATAATGTAGCTACTACGTACAAAACTGTATTTACTTATACAAATGAGTTTTGGCAGACTCAGTCGTTACAAACCAATTATGGTATATTATCTTTTATAAATCAAGCTAATGGTGAGTTTATTTCATTTAAATTGACTAGAGATACGGGAATAAACAGCACTAATTTGTTCCATTTTGATGAATCTATTTATTACGATGATAATGGTGCTTTGGCCGATGTTAATTCCTTGACTACTAATTATACCGAGCCACTTTTGTTTAAGTTAGGCACGTATACGATTACCTTTAAATATCAAGCGTTTATTGTTATAGATGGTGAGAGTAGTGGCTATTTTGCTGTGCAAGAGTCCAATGGTAATATGACATACGCATATGAGCAATTAAACATATTTGGTCAAATGGCATATTACGCTGATAATAACGGTGATAGAAGTTTTAACGATTTTGTTAATAACAAGACGTCTATGCAAAATAACTATGAAAAGAATTTTGTGACTGACTTTGAAGCGGTCAATGTAGGTGAGCAAAATGTAATCACCTATTTGCAATCACAATATACCGATTTTGTAAGTACCAATCAAGCACCAGTTTGGTTAGAATATGTTGGGCAGGTGGATGATGCTTCTAAGTATTATTTCTCTTTAAATGGTAGGACTTGGGAGGAAAATAGCTATAGTAAAAACACTTACTTTTCAACCGCTGGATATTATATAGCAGTTATTCAGTATAAAAATGAATTTGTTACAGGCGAAACAAATTATATTCAAGTATTTACTTTTGCTTTGACTAATAAGACGCCAACTGTAGATATTTTGTCAATGGACGATGAGGGAGCTTACAGTGTTAGTCTTAAGAGTGAAGGCTTTAGTCGTACATCCGTTAAGGTTAGGGTAGCACAACCTGGTATATTCGATAGCGTTGTAACAGCAAGCTATTATAGAAGTGCTGATTTTAGTGAAAATACAAAGAACTATACTTATTTTACACCAGAATTTATTGATCATGGTGTTACAACAAACCCAGATGAATATTTTGAATTTACTGAGGCTGGTAAATATTATGTTAAAGTAAATTACACTAATGATTCTTACAGTCTTTATGTGTTTACTATAGATAAATCAGAATTGTCAGATTTTGTTGTAATAAGAGGCGTGTCACCATTTAATACTTCAAGTAGTGGCTTGGATATCCAATACAGAATGAATAGCAATTATTATACTGATTTATTATCAGTAAATCAGCCATTTACTGTCTATGTAGATGAAAAACCTAGTCACGCGACCATCACTGGTACTTTCTATACATACGATATAGTATATCAAGAGAACGTTAGTCAAACAGAAATTTATCATAATAATGACGGAACTATAAGTTTTAACTTTGTAGATTATGTGGCTACTAACGCAAGTGCAAAACAAGCGTATTCAAATGTGCGTCTAAGCTCTGAAATATCAGAACTAGTAAGTGGAGCTTATGTATTTAATACCCAAAAGCTTTATGTTTTTGAATTTACCGATTCTGCTGGCTATACATATATGCACCCAATACTTTTAGATTACTCAAATATTAATATTATTCAAACAGATGCTGATGATATAAAACAAGATGTAGATGAATTCAATATTGTAAGTAGTGAAACACATATGTACTGGGGCACTCATAAGAGCATAAGATTCCCTAATGAGTATATAACACCAACTTCTGGTATGACCTCTGTACAGCAAGCTCAAATAGCTAGAAATCAAGAAACTAGAAATCAATTAAATACAGCCTTCCCAGATACCTTTACGACTATTTCGGGTAATTATCAAATGTTAATTGCTATTGATTCAGTAAAAGTCGAATCTCGCTCTTTGTCTGATGTGCCTACGACAGATAATTATGATGATATTACTACTCAATTATTTATCTATCCCGATACCGAAGAGTATGTTGGTGAAGAAAATAGATTTAAAGGCGAGAAGTATTACTATATTACGTTAACAGATGCAAGCGGGAACATTACTGAGTACCAAATAGAAATGAATATGGACCGTTCGCGTGGTATGATGTTTACAACAGAAGATATTGCTAACTATCAAAATAGCGATTATAGATTAGCGCTAGAAAAAGCTGGTAGTTTGGGACAGTTAATATTCCAATGGCAAGATAGTGAAGAAAGTTTGTATGTTATTGATAGCGTCTCATATGAATTTTATCCATTAATTTATGATACTTCATTGAGTACTTATCCTTATGATGATGTACCACTTGTGTCTAGAGTTATTTATCAAAAAGATTCCACAGAAAATGAATGCACTCAATTAGAGGACAATATATATTATTCTGATATCCTCAATATGGTACCTGTAAATGTAGATGAGTGGGTACTCAATGAGAAAACTGGGGAATATGAAGTTCAGACAGTAACCAAACTTATAAGTCGTCCAGGTAAATACGTCATAACACGTACTTATGCTGGTGGAGATGAAGATGTATACGAACAGACTGGTGATAGTAAAGTCAAAACTTATACATTCTATTCCGATAATAACCCTATTATAGGGACTCCTGATTATACAAGTGAAGATGCCGAAAAAGACTTTGGCGAGGATATTAAGCTTTATTTAGGAGCTGAAGAAGTTGTATTTGATGAGTTTTACAGGGAACCTATATTGAGTCAATACTATGCAACATATGATGAGAATGGCCAATATCAAATAGAATACATAGATGTATCATTGATTACAAATTTATTACCAATTAAAATTAAAGTGCCTGAATCAAAATACAGCTTTGTTCAAGGTAACTCAGCTTACGCAAGTACTGTACCAGATACTTTTGACTTGACTGTAAAAATAAGATATTATAATGATACTGAGTTTGTTGAAGAATATGTTTATAATACGGTTGATAGTAACGGTTGGTTAATTATTGATAACTTATTTAAAGAAGGTATCTATGTATTAACTATTGAAGACAATGCCGTTCCACCTAACAATACAATTAGCCCTATTTTAGGACTAGGTGATACTGGTAAATATTTTGCCTTTAAGATACAACACACTGCACCTATAGGTTCTATATATACATCAAAGAACTATAATGATGCTCAAGATACTGCACATATGGTACGAAGTGTTGATGATGAAGGTAACTATGTGTATAGTTGGGTGACTTCAGATAATTCTGTCGATTATGATTCTATATTAATTGAAAGAAGACAAAAGACAGCTTCTGGTTCGTATAGTGAATTTACTAGTGATTTGATAGAAGGCTCAGATTACACTATTAGGAATACTCCTGTCGGTGTGGGCGGTAATCAAAGTCAATACTCTATCTATTTGCCAGCTTATGGTGTAGTGGATAATTCTATACTAACATATCAATATCAAATAACCTATTCTTTGTTAGGTGATGAGAATGAAACCAAATATTCTTTCTTAACTCCTACAATGGATGATTTGGATTCATATACTGAGATGGCTCAATCCGTGTCTTCTACATCTAGAAATGTAATTATGTTTGCGTTTAGTGATCCAAATGATGAGTATTACGCAAAAATTGATGATAGTGATGTTATTATAAGACGTGCTGTAAAGACTGAAAATGGTACATATTCAGCTTTTGTGGAGCTTATTAATGGCGTTGATTATGTAGTGGAAAAACGTTGGAGTTCTCAAGACACCTTGTATTATACCATTGCTCTTGAGGCAGATAATGAGGGTGGTGTAGGTAATGAATATATCTATCAAATTTACTACCACTATGTAGGTGACCGTTCTTACTATGTAGTGGAACAAGGAGAAAGTATTAAAGATTTTTATGGGAATACACTTTCGCTTGTTATTGATAGGACTCCGCCTAGTTATAACTTAAGAAACATTGCTACTAGGACTGTAAATGTTACAGCTTTAGAAAATAATGCAATTACTGAGTATTATAAGACAACTTATTATCAAGCTGAAGACGGTGTTTATTACTATGCTAATACTGGATTGTTTGATTTTGCGATAGATACTACTTTTGAATTCACTAGACCAAGTGTAAGTAGTACATTACTCAGTCAAGATCACGAAGCAAGGAGTATTTACTTCAGAAAATATAGTAAATATGACCCTGACGCCTACAAAAATATAGCTGGTAGCTTAGATCTAAGTCAACGTGCCTTCCAGAGCTTAGTGCCTGGTGACCCAGAGTATTATTCTGGTACTACGTCTAGACTCAGATTTAATCCAGAAGATAGAGTAGGTGAATTACCTTTCTATGAAAACTGGCAAGAATTTGGCTATAACATAGGCTCATTCTACAATTATTTGGTTAATGACTTAGGAATTACTGATGTAAATGGATATTATGAGATAGTTGAAATAGACGAAGCCGGTAACTATACTATTTATACTGTCATTTTAAATACTCAAAATCCTACAATAACCGCACAAATAAGTAATACTACTGGTGAACAAGAAGTCGTTACTTTTGGTATAGATAATAATGAAGTGAATTCTATAGATACGTTAAATATATTATCTATAAATAGCGTAGATAAATGGTATACTATCACATTTAATTCTAACGTTTATAATATAACACCAGAAACAGATGTGGACTCTATCATAAGAACTATTAATGAATTCTTTACTAGTAACACATTCTATACTCTTACTATAAGTAATAGATTTGGTGAAGATGTGTTGATTAACATTCGTATAGGTAATGCTGATGTCAAGATTAATATAGCAAGTATAACTCAGGTTGGCTCGGAAAATAGGTATAGAGTGTTACTTGAGAATGATACCGATATTATAAAACTAAAATCTTTAACAGTTTATATATACGAAAATGGTAGATTTAATAAACTTGTAAACGAAATAGAAGAACCTGTAGACTCTTTTGGTAACCCGCTAATAGTAGAAGGGCTAAGTGATAGAGTATTTGAATTTGAAAGAGGCATTTACCGATTTGAATTTGAAGATAACTTTAGAAATGGACTTAATGCTTATAGTGTGGATGTGAATATTGGTTTGTCAGGTAATTTTGAATTGACCTTTGTAAACGATTTTGTACGAAATGGTGATATGAGGTATACTTCAGGCGATGTGAATGTAAGTGCACCAACCGATTTGTTTAATGTAGAAATAACTAAAGATGGCACAAGAGTTGATCTTACTAATTACATAATTGATAATATGCTTAATATAACTTTGACACCTGCTATAAGTTCAAGTGATAGCGATGTTGTGTCTGGTGCAAAAAACCTCTATAACATTACAGTTACTAATATTGCAACTCAAGAGGTGCAAACTGAAGAGTTTATAATTTACAATATCTTCCCAGCAGTTAATGCTGTAGATAGCTTAGGGCTTTCTATGAATTCTGTCATAAGCACCTCAAGAGACCATGTAAGTACATTTACTTCAAAGGATATAACACTTGAATGGACTATTCCAGATAATACGTTTGGGTATAGGGTTACGTTATTTAGATATAACGATAATTCTGAAATCCCATCAAGTACTATTGAGGTCTCTGGCAATACCGTTACAGCTAGAGAAGAAGGCGTGTATGAATTAAGATTTACGACGCTACAATTAAACAATACACGTAGTATTTACTTTATGATACAGGATAGTACAATTTCTATGTATCAGGTATATGAATCACTTCCAAATGGACAACAAAACATTGTGTTGCCAGCAGAAGAGTTACTCGATATATCTGATTATGAAGAGGAAATCAAACGATTTGTAGGTGATGATAGGACATCTCTATATCCTTATACTGATGGTAGACTTATGGTTAAGAATTATTTCTCTTGCTATAACTTTGTTGTAGAAGTTGAGGGAGATAAAAACTTAAGGACTAATTTTAACAACCTAGAATACGAGATAATTTACAGATACGATGATGCTGAGATTGCTAATGATTTCGAGACGCAAATTATTGTAGTTTATGGTGTAAGTCCATATAGTTATATTGACGTATTTGCTATAACAAAAGTTCCGTCAAATTCTAAATTTTTAAGTGATTTGGGTTATAATTATGTAACAACCGAAGGTGACAGAGATGCATTATTTGATGCTTCACAATTTGACTATTTGGCTATTTACGATGCACCTATAGATTTACATTGGAAGAGCTATTATGGCGTGACTCAAAATAAAGTTTACCTAAAATATTATTACAATAATACTTATATAGGTACTACATATGGAGAACAAAATGGAGATTTGAGTACATTTACGTTGGATTTACCAGGTGAATATAGGTTTGAATTCTATGATCTTGCTGGTAATAAACAAACCTTTGGTACTGCAAATACTGGTTATTTGACTATTTTATTAAAGAGTGAGGTTTTATATTATATCAATGACCAAACTCCGATTTATGGAGCAGTATACAATGACGATGTAGTACTATCCATTCCAGATAGAAATACTTATGCTACAGGAACTTTAGTTGTAGAGGTGTTGAGGAATGGCGTAGCGTATGAAGTGCCACTT
Source organism: uncultured Clostridia bacterium (assembly GCA_944349765.1). GTDB lineage: Bacteria > Bacillota > Clostridia > Christensenellales > UBA1242 > CALVNN01. Next base: position 54,985 of record CALVNN010000004.1, read on the forward strand.
TTGAATGGTGTGTATACCTTCACAGAACAAGGGGTATATGTTGTGCGAATTCAAGCATCAGTTGTTGAAGGAGTGAATACTACTAAACAACTCAAAGAGGTGGAAACAACCTTTACCATAATAAAGGCTGATGAAGCTAGATTTGCTTATGAATTTTCTAATATTAATGGATACGTAATTACTAAGGTAATTAAAAACAACGTTGATATTACAGAGAGCGTAAGAGGTGATAATAGTGCTATATATTCTCTGCTTATTTCTGAAGATTCTTTTGGCTCTGGTAGATATAGAATTTATGTGCAAGGTAACCCTTCTAATCCGTTATTAAGTGTTCAAAATTTTGATTTTTATGTTTGGGTAAATAGTGAAATACCAGTTATTGCTTCAAGCATTGATCATGGTGCGACATCAGTTGATCCAATTATAATTTCGTTCAATCCTAGTGCGATATTTGAGCAGATAGGTAATGCTAAGATATTGCTAGATGGACAAGAATTATATGTTATTGATTCTTCAGCAATCTCTGAGACAAGAACTTTACAAATAACTAATGCTGGTGATCATTACATTACTTTACAGACTGATGCCGGTAATACGGTGTTAAGCTTTAAAGTGATAAAGAAAGATCCTTTGAATACTGTATCAATTATTATAATAGTTGTAGCAGTTGTAGTAGTAATTGTTGCTTCGATTATCTTCTTCAGGATGAGAGTGAAGATGAAGATTAAATAACAAAAAATAAAAGCCTAATTTAAGGCTTTTATTTTTTTACTTTATATTTTATAAATATCTATTGCGTAGGCGGTTTTGGTAGTTTCATCTATCTTAACTTTGTTGCTAATTTCTAACCCAGCTATAAGCAATATCTCATTTTCAAAAGCTAAAACTGGTATATGGTCTCGTAGTCTAGCTGGTATTTTTTGATCTATTAGATAACTTTTAAGTTTCTTTTTCCCTCCGCCAAATTTTTCAAATACATCTCCGTCTTTTCTATATCTCCATACCGAACCTTTTGGAACTTTTTTAGCGTCAATCAAATGTTTGTATTGCTCAATATTTAGATTAGTAGTCTTTTTTACAGAAACAATTCCAAAATTGTCAAATTTGAATTTACCTGCTTTAAATGGCTTTTCACTAGTGCTTGCGTTTATTGCCCTAATAGATAATGTGATGTATTCATATTCCTTAGTTGCTACTACTTGATTTGGAAGATCTATTTTGCTACCATTCATTCCCATAACAGCTAGGTCTTTTATAAGCTCTATATGTTTTCTCTCAAAATCAGAATTAATACCTATTCGCTCCAAACATTTAAAGATAATTCTATTTATAATAGAGTTATCGTAAACAAAATAGTTTAAAGGTATTTTTATTGAGCCACCCTCTTGAATAACCAAATCCATATTAATTTGTGAGTGTATAAAATCACTATCTTCTTTGCAATTTTTACCAAATGCACATATGGTACGTTCTGCATTTGGAAATTTTTGTTTGATAAGTGGCATAATTTCATTACGTAAAAAATTTCGGTTATAAGAATTATCTATATTAGTCTCATCCGTGACGTATTCAATAAAATGTTCATTTATATAGGACATTATTTCAAATTTATCAGTATTAAGCATAGGTCTAATATAGTTACCTCGAGCATAACTCATTCCAGTAGCACCACTTAGACCACTACCTCTAAATATGTGTAGTAAGATTGTTTCAGCTTGATCTGACATATGATGAGCTAGTGCTATTTTATCCACTATTCCTTTATTGATGATAGCATCAAAATAATTATATCTACATTCTCTAGCGGCTAATTCCAAATTAATACTTTTTTCTTTTGCATATTTGGGAACATCGACTCTAGTTTTCATTAGTCTAATGCCTTTTTCTTTACAAAAGTTAGCTACAAAGGCCGCATCTTGTTGGCTTGTCGGCCTAATTGAATGGTCTAAATGAATAGCAACTATATCTATTTCTAATTTTTGTTTGTTCTCATTTAAAAAATCTAACAAACACATCGAGTCACTTCCGCCACTTACTGCGACACCAATTATTTCACCTGGATTAATTAATTTGTTCTTTTCAATAGTTTCTAATATGCTGTACATAATACTTATCCTTATATGATTTTTTGTATATATTATATCAAACAGATAATATAAATTCAAGTATGTATTGAGTAAAAGTATCATAAACTATTAAAAAAACAACAAAAAAACGCAAAAAAATGCATTTTTTTGTGATTTTTACTCTACAGTCACTGATTTCGCTAAATTTTTGGGCTTATCAGGATTGATGCCTTTTTGTGTGGATACATAATATGCTAGTAGTTGCAAGGGTATACAACTTATTATTTGACTGTCTATAGTATCAAACTTTGGTAAAGTATATTGATAATCAATTAGGCTATCTTTTATAGGTAAATTTGTAAATACTAGTGTCTTAGCTTTTCTTGCTTTGACTTCATTTAGTGCTGATTCCATTTTTGCTTTTACTTTTTCATCCGTTATAATTGCAATAACTAATGTTTTATTGTCTACCAACGCCAAAGTACCGTGTTTAAGTTCTCCAGCTGGAAAAGCACTACAATTGATATAACTAATTTCTTTTAGCTTTAAGCTACCTTCCATAGCGGTAACGTAATCAAAACTACGTCCTATAAAAAATATTTTATTATATTTTGATGTATAAGTGGCTAAGTTTACAATTTCGTTATTTTTTAAAATTAAATTTATACCTTCAAGAATATCATTTAGATTTGGCTCTTTAGTCTCTTTATTTTGTGTTTTTGCTATTTGATTAGCAAGTTTTAAAATAGCTAATATTTGAGCATTATAAGCTTTAGTTGATGCTACGGATACTTCTTTTCCCGCTATTACAGGAAACACAAAATCTGCTTCTTGAGCTAAAGTACTATGCATTACATTTGTTATGGCTATTACTTTAGCCTTTTTTTGTATAGAACGCATAGCGTTTAAGGTGTCAGAAGTCTCGCCACTTTGGCTTATAAATACATATAAGGCATCATTTTTAGTCAGCATTTGACTATCATTATATTCGCTGGCAATATGTGCATATGCTGGTATTTTGCATATGTATTCTATAAATTTTGCCCCCATAACGCCAGAATGATAAGCTGTTCCACAACCAAAGAAATGAACTTCCGTACTATTTTTTAAGATATTTTTAGGAATTATATTGTTATTATTGTGATAATCATTAGTATTTGTTATTGCTAGCGGTATATCGTTTATTTCTTTTAACATAAAATGTTCGTAACCATTTAAATCAGTTGAGATTTGATTTAGTATTAATTTTTTAGATTTTTTACATATTTTTTCACCATTTTTATCATAAAAAGTCACTGAAGACTCATTGAGTATAGCTATATCACCATTATCTAGAGCGTAATAATCATCTGCCTTATTTTCGAAAATACTCAAATCACTGCTTACAATCATTCCGTCTACAGTTTTAGCTATGTATAGTGGGCTTTGATTTCGTGCTACATAGATATTATTTGGGGTATCAGCATATAGCATGGCTAGAGCATAACTACCTTTGAGCATTTCGCTCGCTTTTATTATAGCCTTTAGTGGGTTGTTTTCGCTAGCTGATATATAATCCAGTAAAGCTACTATTACCTCAGAATCGGTTTCTGATCTAAATAAATGTTTATGTAAGCTTTTTTTTAATAAATTTGCGTTTTCAATGATTCCATTATGTACTAACGACCATTTACCTGCATTATGAGGGTGTGCATTTTTCTTACTAGGTGAGCCGTGTGTTGCCCAGCGCGTATGTGCAATTGCACAATTGCTGAATTGAACATTTTTAATAGCTTTTTCTAGATTGTCTACTATACCTAATTCTTTATATGTCATAATCTTATTGTTTTTTATAAAAGATGTTCCGCTAGAGTCGTAACCACGATAGTCTAATGTGTGTAATCCCTTTAGGATGATGTCTTTTGTATTACCTTTACCTATACAACCAATTATTCCGCACATATGTATTCCTTTTATTTGGATTAATGGGAAAGCTTATTTTAATTTTTATAAAAAAGTAAAATTAAAACTTTGTACCATTTATACTTATATATGTAAAAAAATACAATAAGTGTTTATTATTGATTGATTTTTTGTCTATATAATTGTATAATAATTTAATTAAACAAGAAAATGGAGAAACAATGAAGAATTTTAATTTTTTTGGCAATAATTCAACGAATCAAGAAAAAAAGACGAAATATGATAAAAATGATAGTGCAAATGCATTTTTAGGTGGCTTACTGGCACCGATAATTATTTCTTTTATTTTTGTGTTTATATTTGTTGTTATTGCACTTATGGCACAATCAGAGTATGAAACCATTCTTAATCACCCAGTCATTCAAGTTATAACCTTATTATTATCTCAAATTGCTTTTGGCGTGTTCTTATGGTGGTACAATAAGAAAAAGAATGTAGACTTTCCAAAAGCGATTAAATTTAAAAAAGTTAACATTATACTTGTCATACTTAGTGTGGTAGTCGCAGTAGCATTTTTGTTCTTAAGTAACAATTTTGTAAATTTGTTAGATTACCTATTAAGATTAACAGGATATGACAAATCATCAACTCTGCCGTTAGAGCTGAATAATGTTGGTCAACTACTACTAGGTATAACTATCTTGGCAGTAGTTCCTGCTTTTTTAGAGGAAATGTTATTTAGAGGTATGGTAGTAAGTGGATTAGTTGATAAAAAGTCTACATTAAAGAAGAAGATTCTAGCTGTATTTATATCTGCACTAATTTTTGCTTGTATTCATCAATCAGCACAACAATTTTTATTCCCTTTGATAAGTGGTATGGTGTTTGGGTTGGTGTATTTATTTTCAGGCAATATATGGTATTCAATTATTATGCATTTTTCGAGCAATGCAACAGTTGTAATTATGAGTTATATAAGTAGTGGTAGCGACGTTGTTAGTCAGCCGATAGTATATGATTTTGGAACAGTAGCTTTGTCTATAGGTCTATTTATAGCCGCCATTGCAATAGTTATTGGATTTATATTCTTAATTAAGAAATTGACTAAAGAAAATGAATTCTTTGATACTTATGAAAATGAAGAAGTAGAAATTATTGTGGATGAAAAAATAGAAAGTAAGAATGATAACATTGATAATCAAAATGAAGGTACTAAAGTGCCTAAATCAAGTATTATGGATACTTTGGCAAGAAATAAGTTCTTAATTGCTTTTGCCTTAAGTATATTTATGATAGTCTATGATTTAATAAGTTATATATCATAACTATAAAATTAAAGGAGGCTTGTGTGGAGAGCTTAGATGAAACAAGTGCAAAAAAGCCTAGAAATGTTGTATTTTGGGTAAATGTAACGTATTTTATAATGCTGGCTCTTTTGATAGGGGTACAGATATTATCAAAGACTGTCTTAGCAAATTATTTAGACGCTTTGCAACTTAATTTTGTTTTTGCTTTAATAGTCCAAATAGGAATAATGCTAATAATACCTATTACTGCATTTAGCTTGATTAAGCGTCAAAAGGCTTCAGCCACATTAAAGGATTTTAAGGTAAATAAAATTAGTTTTAAACACGTATGTATCAGCTTTTTGATAGGTATATGTGTGTTTGTTTTAAATATTTGTATTTCCAGTCTTTTTAATGCTATTATTATAGCGTTAGGATATGAATCAGTCCCAACTAGTGGTTCGGGCGTCGGTATTGAGGCTTCATTTACAAATTTTTTGTTAGTGGTATTTTACAGTGCCTTTTTGCCTGCTATTTGTGAAGAAATAACACACAGAGGGATGTTGCTAAACGGCTTTAAAAAATATGGACTTACAAAAGCTTTGATTTTATCTTCTTTAATGTTTGGTCTTATGCATTTAAATATTAATCAATTCTTTTATGCTAGTATAGTTGGTCTTATTATAGGATTTATTGCAATTTGTGCAAATAGCATTATACCTGCTATGATAGTGCATTTTACAAATAACTTTATAAATACTTATTTGGATTTTGCAAGTGCTAATGGATGGTTCGGTGGAAATTTTTATACATGGTTAAATAATTTAAAATTCAGCGGTGACCCATTTATTGTTATGATTATAAGCATAGTCTTAGTGTCCGGCATAGTGATGCTACTTATGTTTTTAATTAGAAAATTATTGCTTGAAAGAAGAGGTCAGGAGATTGATAATGCGATTAAACAAGTCGTTGTCGAGACTACTGTACGGCAAAAATTAAGTGAAGGGGATTTAACGCCAGTTGATGAGACTATTGTGCAGTATAATGTTCAAGAAGCAAAGGGGCGGATATTGGATCTTATATCCAACAAAGAGGCTGGGATTTCTCTTGAAATATTTAATGATGAAAAATCCGATCAGAAACATCCGCCACTTAAAGACAATATATTCTTTTATGCGTCAATAGTAATGGCTACAGTGATGACTATCTTTACCTTTATTTGGGGAATATTATGATCAAAATACGTTTAGTGTGTGTTGGGAATATTAAAGAAAAATATTTAAATGACGCTATAGATGAATATTTTAAACGTATTAGTAGATATTTTAACGTTGAAATTATAGAAGTCGCTGAGTCGAAAAAAGTCAAAGCAACTGATGCTGACATTCCGTTAATTTTAAAAGATGAAGCAAAAAACATCTTACCAAAGCTGAATGGGTATGTTTGTGCACTATGTATAAACGGTAAAGAACTAGATAGTAAACAATTTGCAGAATTCATAAATACTCAAAGTCAAAGCAATTCTACCATTACGTTTGTTATAGGTGGTAGCTATGGCTTAGATGATGCAGTTTTGAATGTTTGTAACTACAAATTAAGTTATTCAAAGATGACCTTTCCTCACAAATTAATGCGGGTAATATTTTTGGAATCTCTTTATAGAGCTGGTTCAATATTGAATAATACACCATATCATAAATAAATTGTGACAAGTGGTAATGAAAAAACATAAAAACTTATTATAGGAGGTTTTTATGACTATACAAGAAATTAACCAACGCATATTAAACTTAGGTTCCTTACCAAATGTTGATGTTTTTAATATGGGATATAGCCTGCTCGGACGTCCAATAATAGGGGTACATATTGGCAGTTATTCAGGCAATCAAATATTGATTCAAGGTGCGATACACGCTAGAGAGTATATAACAGCTTTACTACTTATAGAACAGGTCAAATATTTGGCGACACAAAACTTTCAAGGTGGGTTTTATTTCATACCTATGATGAATCCTGATGGTGTGGATTTAGTGCTAGAGGGAACTAAAAACATACCTTGTGAAAAATTAAGACAATTCTTGTTACTTGTTAATGATGGCAGTGAAAATTTTAGTGAATGGAAAGCAAATGCTAACGCTGTAGATATGAATACTAATTTTGATGCTGACTGGGGGCAAGGGACTCAAAATGTCTTTTGTCCGGCACCAGCTAATTTTGTTGGCTATTATCCTAATAGCGAGCGTGAGGTTCGAGAACTGGAAGAGTTTGCTCTTAAAAACCGTCCTCAAATGACCATATCTTACCATAGCCGAGGCGAAGTTATTTATTACGGATTCACAGGTCAGACTGATGAAGAATTAGCTAGAGACCTAAGGATAGCTAGTGAGATAGCGGAAGTTACTGGATATCAAGTATTGCGTTCTTATGGCAGTGTCGCCGGTTTTAAGGATTGGACGACAAGAGTTTTGAATGTTCCAGCAGTTACTATTGAAGTGGGTAATTTTAGTATGGGGTCGCCGATACCAGACCTGGGAACTGCTGCTGTCCATCGGGCTGCTGCTGGTTACCTTCCTGATAGCCGT
>CALVNN010000005.1 GCA_944349765.1 uncultured Clostridia bacterium
CGATGTGGTTGTAGCGGATAATTATACATTCAATGATTTAGTTTACCCAGTCACTGAAATAGGTCAATTTTCATTTCGTGACAAAAATACACTTACTAGTGTAAAAATTCCAAACACTATAACGAGTATAGGTAATAGTGCTTTCTATGATTGCAGTAGCTTAACAAGTATAACCATAGGAAATAGTGTAACGAGTATAGGTTCTTCTGCTTTCTATGATTGCAGTGGCTTAACCAGTGTAACCATACCAGATAGTGTAACGAGTATAGGTTATAGTGCTTTCCGATATTGTAGTGGCTTAACCAGTGTAACCATAGGAAGTGGAGTAACGAGTATAGGTTCTAATGCTTTCTCTTATTGTCATAAGTTGGTGCAAATAAAGAATTTGTCAGGGCAAACCTTGAATGGACTACCTAGCAATGTAGGACAAGAAATTTTAACCGACGAAACGAGTGCGTTTACTAATACATTAACAAACGAAGGTAAATATCAAACTTTTGTAGTAGGAGATAAAAAATACTTAATGGGCTTTACAGCTGAAGCCGATAGAACCACAGCGGATGATTTTCCTAGTGATATTACTGATATCTATCAATACGCTTTCTATTATTGCAGTAGCTTAACCAGTGTGAGCCTTGGAGATAGTGTAACGAGTATAGGTAGTTCTGCTTTCTCTTATTGTACTGGCTTAACCAGTGTAACCATAGGGAATAGTGTAACGAGTATAGGTGATTATGCTTTCCGATATTGTAGAGGCTTAACCAGTGTAACCATAGGAAGTGGAGTAACGAGTATAGGTTCTAATGCTTTCTATAATTGTGATAAGTTGGTGCAAATAAGAAATTTATCAGGGCAAACCTTGAATGGACTATTTTACAATGTAGGACAAGAAATTTTAACCGACGAAACGAGTGCGTTTACTAATACATTAACAAACGAAGGTAAATATCAAACTTTTGTAGTAGGAGATAAAAAATACTTAATGGGCTTTACAGCTGAAGCCGATAGAACCACAGCGGATGATATTCCTAATGATATTACTGATATCTATCAAGACGCTTTCCGTGATTGCAGTGGCTTAACCAGTGTAACCATACCAGATAGTGTAACGAGTATAGGTTCTTCTGCTTTCTATTTATGCAGTGGCTTAACCAGTGTGAGTCTTGGGAATAGTGTAACGAGTATAGGTTCTCATGCTTTCTATAGTTGCAGTAGCTTAACCAGTGTGAGTCTTGGGAATAGTGTAACAAGTATAGGTGAGTATGCTTTCTCTTATTGTACTGGCTTAACCAGTGTAACCATAGGGAATAGTGTAACGAGTATAGGTTCTCATGCTTTCTATAGTTGCAGTAGCTTAACCAGTATAACCATCCCAGATAGTGTAACGAGTATAGAAAATTATGCTTTCCAAGAATGCAGTAGATTAACCAGTGTAACCATAGGAAGTGGAGTAACGAGTATAGGTTCTAATGCTTTCCAGTATTGCAGAGGCTTAACCAGTGTAACCATAGGGAATAGTGTAACGAGTATAGGTAGTTCTGCTTTCTCTTATTGTACTGGCTTAACCAGTGTAACCATACCAGATAGTGTAACGAGTATAGGTAGTTCTGCTTTCTCTAGTTGTTATAAGTTGGTGCAAATAAGGAATTTATCAGGGAAAACCTTGAATGGACTACCTAACAATGTAGGACAAGAAATTTTAACTGACGAAACGAGTGCGTTTACTAATACATTAACAAACGAAGGTAAATATCAAATTTTTGTAGTAGATAAGAAAAAATACTTAATGGGCTTTACAGCTGAAGCCGATAGAACCACAGCGAATGATATTCCTAGTGATATTACTGATATCTATGAATACGCTTTCCGTGATTGCAGAGGCTTAACCAGTGTAACCATACCAGATAGTGTAACGAGTATAGGTTCTGGTGCTTTCCAGTATTGCTTCAATCTAACAAGTGTGACTTTTGAGACGACTACAGGTTGGTATGTGACTACAACTGAAGGGGCTACTAGTGGTCCTCTTACTCTAACTAATACCACAAATAATGCTACTTATCTAAAGACTACACATGTGAGCAAATACTGGTATAGAAAATAGCTTAGTTTGATTAAGTCATTGCGGTAAACGCAGTGGCTTTTTTGTATTGACTTTTGGGGAGAATTGATTTAAAATAATATTAAATAATTAAAGCGTATGCTTTAAAAACTTTGTTATTTTAAAAGGAAGTGTTTTTTGTATGATTAGAAAAATTGTTTTTGAAGGGGATTCCTTACTTCGCAAAGTATCAAAGCCGGTCAAGGCTTTTGATGAAAAGCTTAGTGATTTGCTAGATGATATGAGAGATACTATGCGAGCAAATAATGGTGCGGGTATAGCTGCTCCGCAGGTGGGGATACTTAGAAGATGTTTTATTGTAGAAGTGAATGGTATGTACTTTGAGTGCGTAAATCCTGAAATTATTTACACTGAGGGCGAGTGTGTAGATGTAGAGGGGTGCTTGAGTGTACCAAACCGCAAAGGCTATGTGAAACGTCCGAGCGTAGTCACGGTAAGGGCGTATGACAGGTATGGTAATGAGTTTGAGCTTAAGGCAAGAGATTATACAGCGAGGGCTATATGTCACGAAAACGATCATTTAAATGGTGTGCTATATATAGATAAATTAGAAAAAGTGGGTAAAAAATAAAGATGAATATCATATTTATGGGAACGCCGATATTTGGCAAGATTGTTTTAGAAAAGTTAGCAAAAAAACATAATATTGTGGCAGTAGTTTGTCCACTAGATAAGCCAAATAAGAGGGGCAATAAGGTGGAGCCTTGTGCTGTCAAAAAGTTTGCCTTAGAGACGGGACTACCTCTTTTGCAATTTGCCAAAGTCAATAAAGAGGTAGAGACTCTTAAAGCTTTGAATGCTGATTTGATAGTTACTGCGAGTTTTGGTCAGATAATAAGTAAAGAATTGCTTGATATGTGTGCATATGGGACGCTCAATGTGCACGGTTCTTTATTGCCAGCACTTAGAGGTGCGTCTCCAGTACCTCAAGCTATTTTGCGTGGGCTTGAGACGACTGGTGTCACCATTATGAGGATGAGTGAGGGTATGGATGAGGGTGATATGATACTCAAAGGTTCACTGACCATTGGCGAGACTGAGACGACCTCTGAATTAATGATAAGGCTAGCTGATTTAGGCGGTGATTTACTTATAAAAGCTATTGAACAGATTCAAAATGGTACAGCTGTATATGAAAGACAAGATAACGAACTTGCCACTTATTGTACCAAGATAAAAAAAGAGGATGCAAGAATTGATTTTAGCAAGACAGCTAAAGAAGTTAAATGTCAGATAAATGGTTATAGCACAGAGCCTGGAGCTTTTTTTGAGTATAAAGGCAAAGAGTACAAAATCTTAAGAGCAAGAGTCAATGATTTAAAGGGTGAAGTGGGTGAGATATTAGAAGCTTCGCCTAAGAAAGGTTTGATTATTGGATGTGCGGATAATAGCGTAGAGGCGTTAGAGCTTCAGGCACCTGGCGGAAAAAGATTAAACGCAAAAGATTTTTTAAATGGTAAAAGTTTTGTCAAAGGTAGCATACTTAAATGATAAGTTTATTGAGTTTGTCTTTGGATGAAATAAAAGACGCGGTAAAAGATTTGGGGTTCAAACCTTTTAGAGGTGAGCAGTTGTACACTGCACTTATCAAAGGTATTGCAGTAGATAAAATTTCGACACTGAGTAAGGATTTTATAACGGTTATAAATCAAAAATACAATCTCACACCCTTAAGACTCAAGACCAAATTGGAGTCACAGGACGGTACTATCAAATTTGCTGGCGTTTTAAGCGATGGTAATATTATAGAAACTGTCATTATGAAATACAAATACGGTTATACTGTCTGCGTATCTACTCAAGTTGGTTGTCGAATGGGATGCAAATTTTGTGCTTCCACTAGAGGCGGTTTGGTAAGAGATTTGGATGCTGGCGAAATACTAGCTCAAGTGATAATGGCAAATACAATAATAGGTGAAAGAGTCACTAATATAGTGCTTATGGGCTGTGGTGAACCACTAGATAATTACGCTAACGTAGTGAGATTTATTAAGCTTGCTAATTCATCAAAAGGGTTAAATATAAGTATTCGTCATATCAGTTTGTCTACTTGTGGCTTGGTGGACAAAATTAAGATGTTAGCAGATGAGGGATTAGGTATAAATCTCACTATAAGTCTGCATGCACCAAATGATGAAATACGAAAGACTTTTATGCCTATAGCAAATAGGTACACAATAAAAGAAATACTAGAAGCTTGTGATTATTATTTTGGCAAGACTGGTAGACGTATTTACTTTGAATATACGCTAAGTACATTGAATGATAGTTTGGATAATGCTAGAGAACTCGCAAGACTCCTTAAAGGTAGAGTTTGTCACGTAAATGTGATTAGATTAAACGAAGCGACTGGAGCGTTGACTGCATCTAGTACGGATAAAGCAAAAGCCTTTGTAAAGGAACTAAATAGATCAGGTATTAGTGCCACTCTTCGTCGTTCTTTAGGTGCGGATATAGAAGGGGCTTGCGGTCAACTTAAGAATCGACTAGAGGATGAAGTATGAAGGGGCTAATAACAAAAAATATCAGTGATAGTTATGAGGTCTGGCTAAATGGAAGCGTAATAACTGCAAAGCCTCGTGGTAAACTAAAGAAGTCTGATAAACTATTGGTCGGTGATTATGTAGAGTGTAATTGTATAGGCAATGAGTATATTATTGAGGGTAGGATGCAAAGGAAAAATCAATTTGTTAGACCTTCAATTGCAAATATTGATATTTTATGTATATTGGTTACCGAAATTCCTATTGCGGATAAATATTTGGTGGATAAATTAATCATTAAGTGCTTTGAAAACAAAATAAAGCCTATTTTAGTTATAAGCAAAAAAGATATTGTAAGCGACAAGTTTGTTAAAGAAATAGAGTCTGAGTATTATTTTTTGGATATTTTTAAGGTGAGTGCATTAACAAATGAATCAATAGGTGAGCTAAAAACGGCTATAAAAGGAAAGCTGACAGCTTTAGCTGGACAATCCGCTGTGGGTAAGTCGAAGTTATCTAGTGCTTTAGGAGCTTTGGCTATTGAGGGCGAAATAAGTAAAAAGACCTTAAGAGGCAAACACACAACAAGACATACAGAAATCTATATATTAAAAGATGATATACTACTTGCTGATACTCCTGGTTTTAGTAGATTAGATATCAATGAGATAAGATATACTGATTTAAAATATTATTATCCAGAATTTGAAAATGCGAAATGTAGGTATGCTAGTTGTGACCATATTGAGCAAAAAGTTTCAGATTGTTTTGTAAAAATGGCTTTAAATGATTGTAAAATAAATCAAAATCGGTATAATAGATATGTAGAGCTATACAAAGACCTCAAACAATATTGGGAGACTAGATATGATTAAAAGAATAGTAGCGGTATCTACTGCATCGGTTGAGAACAACCAAGAGTTGTTGGATTATATCCAAGAGATAGAGTTTGCTGGGGCGGATAGATTGCATTGTGATGTAATGGATGGTATTATTGTTAGACAAGCGAGTTTTGATGAGTCAGGACTAGCTATTATTTTGTCTACTACAAAGCTCCCAGTAGATGTGCATCTTATGGTCTACCAACCTCATAAGCAAATCAAAAAGTATATAAAACTAAAGCCAGATTCTATCACTCTTCAATACGAACACTTTAGCACTGAAAAGCAACTTCGTAAAAATTTGATAAAGATACAAAAGGCTGGTATCAAAACTGGTTTAGCACTTAGCCCAGACATACCTGTTAGCTATATTTTGCCTTTTGTGCCATATATAGATGAATTACTGATTATGGGTACCTCGCCAAATGATAGAGAAAGTAAAATGTATGATGGTGCAATAGATAAAATAAAAAATGCGGTAGATTTAAAAAATAGATTTAAAAGAGAATTAATTATCAGCTTTAAAGGTGGCGTAACTTTTGAAAATGTTAATAAGTTATATGATAGTGGAGTTAACATTGTGATAGCTGATGATTTGGTTTACAAATGTTTTAGTCGAAAGTACGCAATTGAAAATATAAAAAATACAACTAGTCATCTTATAGATACAAAGAGTTTATGATAAAAGCGTAAGACACGCTTTTTTTGTTAAAAAAATGAGATTTTATTTTTAATTTGTGGTAAAATAATAACATATAATAAGAAAGGAGTTGTTTAATGAGTGTAAATTTTGTTCAATATGGTGTAGGTAAGATGAGTAAATACACTATGCGTTATGCTATGGATAAAGGGTATAAGCTGGTAGGTGCTTTTGATGTAAATCCAGCTAAGGTCGGAAAAGACGTAAGCTCTGTTTTGGGTAGCACGGACTTAGGTGTAATTATTCAAAATAATGATAAATTTGAGGACTTTCTTCTATCTAATAAGCCTGACATAGTTATAGTTACGACTATGAGCCTTATAAAAGACGTGGAAGATGCATTGACTATTTGTGCTAAATGTGGAGTAAATGCGGTTACTATCTGTGAAGAAGCCTTTTATCCTCAAAATAGTCATCCTACTATTTTTGAAAAGATAGATACGCTTGCGAAAGCTAATAAATGTGTTATTACAGGTACTGGTTATCAAGATGTATTCTGGGGTAATTTGATTACAACGCTAGCTGGTGCTACTCATAAAATAGACGTTATTAAAGGCCAAAGTTCGTATAACGTAGAAGATTACGGTATTGCTCTTGCAAAGGCTCACGGAGTGGGCTTGAGTCTTGAGGAATTTGATAGAGATGTTGCCAGTGCGGATAATATCAGTATTGAGGAAAGAAATAAACTAATAAATGATGGTGATTTTTTGCCTAGTTATATGTGGAATGTCAATGGATGGCTGGCTAGTAAATTGGGACTTACTATTACGGAGCAGACACAAAAATGTGTACCTATATTCGCTGATGAAGATATGGTATGTGAATCTTTGGGCCTTTCGATAAAGAAAGGTCAAGCACGTGGTATGAGTGCAGTGGTAACTTCTAAGACCAAAGAGGGTGTTACTTTAGAGACTCAATGTATAGGTAAGCTATATACTCCTGATGAATGCGATATAAATGATTGGAGTATTATAGGTGAGCCGAATACACGAGTAGTCATCTGTCGTCCAAATACCGTTGAGTTGACTTGTGCTACTTGTGTAAATAGAATAAAGGACATCTTAGCTAGTAAAGAATATGGATATGTGACAACTGATAAATTTGAAGTAGTAAAATATTAAAAATAAAAGCAAGACATATAATTATAGTCTAATAAGGTTACCCTTTTAGGCTAGTTAAAGTCTTGCTTTTTTATGTGTATTTAATTTTTAAATGAGTGGACCTGTTATATCAGGTTCCGAACTGTCATTGTTTTCGGAGGAGTCGGACTCAGTAGAGTCATCTTCGGTAGCTAGATCTGGATCAAGCAAAACAGAATAATCAACCGGTAGATGCTCTAAAATGGATAAAGCTCCATCTTTTTCTACAAAATAACTATTGTCTATACCGCAATGAATAGCATCGTAATCACCTTCAATATAATATGAGTTTATTTTAGTTATTACAGCATTACCTTGATCTGTGGCTACTAAAAATTCGTCTCTAATCCACTGATTATTTCTAAAAATGTACGAGCGTATTATGACTCTATTTGTTATATTGGCGTTGTAATGATTTTTATGTATCATACCTAAAGACCATTTTGAACCTTGCCCTAAGTTATAATATGTAAATGGACTTGAAGACGATGTGTGATTTTTGGCTAGCAAATAATTGTTTCCGTCATCATAGGTAGCACCTAATATTATCATACCAGTTTCTATAAGGTCATCAGCTAATTCCTGAACTGAGTGTATTAGTATAACGTTGCCTTCAGGAATTCCTGTTGTTATTAATGTGGCTTGTGTCGTAATGGTGGATAATGTAATTTGTAATTTATGATCTGTGGTTATAAGTCCGAATGTAAAAAGACTTGAATTGAAATTAACTTGGTAGCCTAGTGGCAATCCTGCTAAATATGACCCAGGTAGCTCATACCCACTTGAATTTATATATAAAGTGGCTGTGTTTTCCCTATCTATACGCAAAGTGATCAAATTTTTCGGCAATTCATCTGGATCATTAGATTTTACATAATAGGCACAAAGTGGATTATAGCCGAGCTTTGTGATGGTGGTGGAGGACAAGTTTGGTAATAGCTCTGGATTGTCTGTTGGTGTTTTGTATACGCTAAATGTAGTTCCATTGTTTTTGAATATATAATAATAACCAAAAAATCTTTCTATCATATACCTTTTGAAATCGTTTAGTATTACACCATTGAGTCCCATAAGATGTCCAGCGCCATTATCTAAAGTAGTGGTCGGTGTTTTTGATTCTAGAGTAACATTCACTCTGAAAGTGTTAATCGTAGCAGTGCTAACGAATAAATGTGATAGCTCTAAATGCGTAGATGCACATGTGACTGTTTTTACCAACGTATCATTTAAGTAGAGCCTCACTATTTTATCTACTGTGCTTTTTAAGTCGCACTCAAAAGATATAGCATACACTTGATTGACAACGGTTACAAAATATATGTCAGATGTGGTGATATAGAACGAAGAACTATTGGATACTCTTACTATGCCATGCAGATCATTGGACCAGTTGTATACAGTTGTGGAACTAGGTATGGTAGAAGGTGTTATATCACTAGGTTCGTAATACTTGCGCTTGCTTACTATAAATTCAAGGCTATCTATCAAAGAATTAAGGTATTCTTCATCCACAGTTGCCCCACCACTAGAGCTACTGCCATTTTCAATCAGTGTACTTAGAGCATTAATGTTATTATTAACTGTAGTAAAATCACTAGATAATTGAGACTGCACAGCTGTTGCTATTTCGCTTGTGTCTACACTTAAGTCTAAATTGTTGATAAGTCCGCTAATTTCGTTAAATTTAGGTAATAAAGTATTGTAAATAGTACTACTTAATGTTGTATAGTCTATGCTAAAATCTAGTGCATTAATGTCTTCTATTACATCATCTATTTTGCTTATTAGTTGACTAGAAAGTGAGGTGGAAGTTTGTTGTATCTGTGTATATAGTGACTCGTGATACATTGCGTTTTGCTCTTCTATATTTGTTACTTTTAAGCTTAAATTAGTTATAAATTCATCTAAATAATAGTAAAAATAATTTTTTAGACCTAATACGGCTTCATCTAATTGTTCAGGTTTTATTTGCTCAAAGTTGACCTTGGATAAGCTATCTTTTAGTTCTTCTAATTTTATATACAATAATTTATTATAATCACTATCTAAGATGTTTTGTCTTGGCATATCAAATCTCCTTATATAAGTTTTGTTTATTTTACAATTTTTTTATATTGAATGTAAATTTAGATAGTCATTTTTGATAAATAATTGTCTTTTTGTACTTGTTTAATTTAAAGTTTAATGATATAATCTAGATTATTACTAATACTAAAGAAAGGTGGAATGTACTTTGCGAGTTTGTTGTTTGGCGAGTGGCAGTAAAGGGAATTGTACTTATGTTGAGTCAGATAATTGTAAGATTTTGATAGATATAGGCATATCTACCAAGGAAGTGGAACGTAGATTACAGTCTATAGGCGTCAACGCTAGTGAGATAGATGCGATCCTTTTAACTCACGAACATAGTGACCATATAGGTGGACTTAAAACTTTTATAAATAAATATCAAAGGCCTATTTATGCACATATCAGCGGAATGAAAGCTATTACTCAAAAACAAGATGTTCCACCGAAGCTTCAAATATCCTTTTTGGATAATAGTTTTACGGTAAAAGATATGACTGTTACTCCTTTTAGACTCAGTCACGACAGTGTGTGTTGTGTTGGATACAGTATTACAGCACAGGGTAAGAAGATGAGTATTATGACCGATACGGGTATGGTACCAAATGAAGCTATTGATGTTATGAGTGGTAGTGATATAATCATTATAGAAAGCAATCATAATAAAAAAATGCTTCTTGATAATCCTAATTATAGTATGTTTTTGAAAAAACGTATTCTATCAGTTCGTGGACATCTATCAAATGAGGAATGTGCACTTACAATACTGAGAATTTTGCAAAAAGCGTATACTGCTCAATTTGTGTTAGCTCATTTAAGTGAAAACAATAACAATCCAGTGCTAGCTTTTAATGAGGTTACTAGCAAACTCAGAGAATATGGAGTACAGGAAGGAGAGGATATATACATAGATATAGCTCTTCAGCATACCGTCGGCAATATTTTTACAATAGAAGACAGAATATAGACTAATTTTATTTGACATTTTTAATGAAACGTTATAAACTATAAAAAAATTGATGGGTTAGTATTTTGAAAAAGAGGGTTTTTAAGCGAAAAAGAAAAACTGAAAATATTTTTCCTTCCTTGAAATTTGAGGACGATGATGTCGCTCCTAATCAAATAAGTTTCGAGGATCTTTTTGCTGAAGTCGATTTTTCAAAATCAGTTGATAATAGTCTTGAAAGTATAGTTCCTAGTGAAGATCAAGCTAAAAAAATGGCATCAGTGACCGATGTCGTCGTTGAGAATAAGAGTCCAAAGAAAAAAGTCTGGTCATTTATATTTTTGGTAATTAATATTGTCATTGTTTTATTTATTTTGCTTGGAATGCTAGAAGGAGATAATGTCGTTAGACTAGATGAACTAGAGCTTGATCCTTGGTGGCTTGTAGCTGCTTTTGCTTGCTTTGGTTTGATTATGTTTACCGAGCAAAGACGTTATTCTATGCTTATTAAAAAATCAACAAAACGTAGTCGACCTTTTTTAAGTTATAAAGTGGCGGCAATAGGTAAGTATTATGATGCTATTACACCACTAGCTAGTGGTGGGCAACCTTTTCAGGTGTATTACCTAACTAATAGAGGCATTAAAGCATCTTCAGCTATTTCAATACCTTTAGCTAAGTATATAATGCAACAACTTGTGTTTACGCTTCTAAGTATTGTGCTTGTTATAGGTTCATTAACTTTTTGGAAAGCCGACTTGAATGGACTTGGGACTACTCTTGTTAGTGTTGCGTTCTGGATAGGTTTTGTATTAAATATTGCAGTATTTTTGGCAACAGTGCTTATTTCTACTAGTAAATTAGGTAACAAACTTGTTATAGGCATACTAAAGATTTTAAACAAGATCAGAATTGTAAAAGATTATGATAAATACTATGCAAAATTGATAAATATTGTTGAAGAATATCAACGTACAATAAAATTTTTTGCTAAATCACCTAAATTGCTTATTCCAGTATTTTTGTATTCACTATTAGGTATATTGATTTTATATAGCGTACCTTTCTTTATATATTGTTCCTTTGGTGGAGATTTTGATGTAAATATGTGGATAGAAATGATTGTGGTAGCATTTATGATAGATTTGGCAGCATCTTTTGTGCCATTGCCTGGTGGTTCTGGTGTGCAAGAGTTATCGTTTGCGGCTGTGTATATGGCTACCTTTGGCGCAGGGACCTTTTGGGCATTACTTATTTGGAGAGTTATTACGTACTATTCGTTTGTAATTCAAGGTATCATTGTGACAATATACGATTATGCGTATGGAAACAAGAAAAACTCTCGCCTACTTGAAAAGTGGAAAAAAGAAGAAAAAGACAACTCAGAATAAGACACTGAGTTGTCTTTTTATTTTATAAACCTTTTAATGCATCTAAAGCTAGATTAAGAGCTTCAGTCAGTGTAGGTGCGGTAACAATTTTAGCTTTTATAGCTTTACAGTTTGGTAGAGAGTGGAGATACCAAAGAAAATGTTTTCGCATATATTTGTTTATATAATCATCACTAAAATATTCTTTTAGCCTTGTTATATGAGAGCCTAAAGCTTGACTACGGGTGAGTGGTGGCGTGACACCTATCAGTTCGCTGAATATCTGTGGGTTGCCTAAAGCACCACGTCCTATCATCACGCCCGCGCATCCAGTAGCAAACATTCTTTGCATACTTTCTTTATCTGTAATATCTCCATTGCCTATAACAGGTATTGAGACGGCTTTTACTATCTCGCTTATAGCCTCAAGGTCTACTTTTCCGCTATAAAAATCTTGTCTTGTACGTCCATGGATGGTAATTGCAGAAGCCCCAGCACGCTCGCACATTTTTGCAAATTCTATATAATTTTTCGTATCTTGAGATACCCCGAGTCTAAATTTTACCGTAATAGGTACTTTACTTGCTTGCACACATTTTCTGATTATGTCTTCCGCGAGTTCTGGCTCGCTCATTAGGTAACAACCTTCTTTATTGTTGAAAATTTTAGGTGCAGGGCATCCCATATTGATATCAATAATGTCATATTTTGTACCAAAACTTGCAATAACTTTACTCATAATTTCACTATCATTGCCAAAAATTTGCACTGCCTTGTATTTTGTGTTAGGTGCAAAATTTATCAAATCTTCGGTCTTTTCGCTACCGTAGTATAGCCCCTTAGCACTTACCATTTCAGTGTAACACATTTCGGCACCACACATTTGGCAAACTTCTCGAAACCCAACATCAGTTACGCCAGCCATAGGGGCAAGCAATATTCCTTTTTCTAATACCACATTACCAATCTTTAACATAAATACCTCTTTAAATAGAGTTTAGCACAAAACTAACCTAAAATCAATTCAACTTTAAAAATTACTTTTCATACAATATTTCTATAATAGGCTAAAAATCTTTTAAAGGGGTGCATATGGAGTGTCAGTTTATCAAAGATGTCGAAGAGATAAAAAGCGATACAAAATTAATTTTTTTTGCTTGCTATGAAGAGTTTAGTTACGAAAAAGAGATTAGTGGTGATAAGTCTTTTAGTAGTAAACTGTCGAAGCTAAGTGCGGAAAAAAACGCTGTGGTCTTTGTTAGACTTTCTACCGACCTTTTTGGTTTAAAAAGTAAAAGCCTTATGGTGTATGATAAAGGTATGCTTCTAGGTATATTTGATGAGATGAATTGTTTTAATAGCAAGGAAATAAATGTACTGGATACTAGTATAGGAAGATTTTGCCTACTTATTGAAACAGATATATATATTGAAGGCATCATACAGATTATTCAAAGTTTTGATCCTGACTATGTAGTTGTATCTATTAAGGATTATCTATATCCTGAAGCAAAAAAATTAAATTTTAATGTCACAACCTACGGAATTACTGATTTGTTTTTATTTTAAAAATGCCATAAAATAATTGCTTTGTTTGTATAAAAATGATAAAATGGGCTTAAACTTGCTAAGGATACGATTATGGAAATTTTTTACAATAT
This sequence comes from uncultured Clostridia bacterium, assembly GCA_944349765.1. Lineage (GTDB taxonomy): Bacteria > Bacillota > Clostridia > Christensenellales > UBA1242 > CALVNN01. The sequence goes on from CALVNN010000005.1 coordinate 13,367, forward strand.
ACTTACGTTTATTGCTGGATTAGGAACTTTTTTGCTCGCAGTTAGATTGATAAGCAAATCAATGCAAGCTTTGGCGGGTAATAGTTTGAAACAAAAATTGCAGAAGTTATCTAAAAATAGATTTAGTGGCTTGGGCGTGGGAGCGCTATCTACTATAATGCTACAAAGTGCTACAGCGGTTACAGTCTTGGTTGTTAGTTTGATACAGGCTGGAGTCATAACTTTTGCACAATCTTTTGCTATTATTTTGGGTATAAATATAGGATCGGGTATAGTCATTTCTACGCTTCTTTTTGGTAGTATAAAATTAGGCACAATATTTGCTTCTTTCGCTGGTGTAGGTGCTCTTATGATGACTTTAAGCCGAAAGGAAACACCTAGGCATATAGGTCAAGCTATATTAGGCTTTGGTGTGCTATTTTTATCCCTTGGCATTATGACTGACTGTATGTCTTATTTTAATACATTAGCTGGCTTTGAACAGTTTATGTCTGCTATTGATACGCCTGTACTTCTTGTGCTTTTGGGTATTTTATTTTGTACTTTGGTACAAAGTTCGTTGGCTTCAAATGCAGTTATATTATCTTTATGCGGGGGGCTTGGTGTAGCTGGTGTAATAGATATTCAATCAGCTTTGTGGCTGGCTATAGGTGTGAGGATAAGTCCGTCTATAAGTGTGTTTATGGCTAGTTTAGGTTCAAGCATTGACGCTAAAAAAGCATCTGTATTTTACTTGATAATCAATGCGGTAAGTGGATTTGTGTTTATATTGTTATACTTTACAGGATGGACGTACTGGTTAGAGAGTGTTATTCAAGACCCTGCCGTTATACTAGTTGTTTATAATATTTTAATGAATTTAGTGGGTTCATTAATTATGTTACCATTTAGTAATCAATGCGCAAAAATTATGTCTAAAATGTTTAAGACCAAAAATAAATCTAATATATTTGAAATGGATAATGCGACCTTGCATATGGTAGGAAGTGCTATTGTACAGTATGGTGTGCAATCTGAAAGACTTATAAATGACTGTGTAAATGTTATAAAAAATGTGTATGAATTCAACTTTAAAAAGAGCAAAATAAAATTAGTCGAGACTTTAAAAAAGAAGCTTGCGACTCTTGAGGATAATTGTATTCAAATGGAGTCAAATATTATAAAGAGTATGGGTGATATGGCTGAGGCAGATAAAAGGCAATTGCTATATTATCACGTAATTGCTGACAGAATCAAATCATTAACACATAGAACTAGCAAAATGTTAGAAGTTGCACAACGGGCGAAGCCAAAAGAAAGTTTTAGCAAAGAGCAGTTAAATAAGCTTGATGAGCTTTATGATATAGCTATGCAAATAGCTTCAATTGCTAAAGCATCTATACAAAGCATCAATCAGCAACAACCTGTAAATGATAGTTTAATATTTGATATAGTAGACTTAGATGAAAAAATGGTAAAAGAAAAACTTAATATAAGGAAATCCTTAAATAACGAAAAGCGTCTTATAAATTTGGATGCTTATGCAAGAATTGTCAATGAATTAGAGCAGATTGGCGAACAATTTGCTTCTATATGCTTAGCTTATGGCGATGGGTTAAAAGAAGAAAAAGATGAGGAGACAGTTAATGAAGTTTAACGAGAGTATAAAAGGTAAAAGGGTATTAGTTCGAGTGGATTTTAATGTCCCTATGGACAGAGGTGTCATACTTAGTGACAACCGTATCCGTCAGAGCATGCCGACTATAGAGGAATTGTACAAACTAGGAGCCAAAGTAATCTTGTGTTCGCATTTGGGTAGACCAAAAGGAAAAGTAGATAAAAAATACTCTCTCAAACCTATTTATGATTATATCCGTTGTAACATTGATGACCGTATACACTGGGCTGATGGAATAGTCGGGGATGACATAGTCAAGCAAACTTTGGATTTGGATGACGGTACTAGTTTGCTACTAGAGAACCTACGTTTTGACCCTAGAGAAGAGGCAAATGACGAGGAATTTGCTAGAGAGCTTGCTTTGAATGCTGATTATTTTGTGGATGATGCTTTTGGCGTATCTCACAGAAAACACGCTTCAAATGATGGCGTGAAAAAATTTTTGCCTAGTCAAATAGGACTATTAATGGAAAAAGAACGTAGAGAATTATCCCTTAAAGATACCCCTAGACCTTTTGTCGCCATAATGGGCGGTGCAAAAGTCAAAGATAAGATTCAAATAATAAAAGCCTTACTTAGAAGAGTAGATAAACTTATAATAGGGGGTGCTTTATCTATTCCTTTTATGGCGACTAAGGGTATGAAATGTTTGTCATACAATGAAGAAAGTGTTGATATAGCAAAAGACCTTATGGATTATGCAAAAAAATTGAACAAGCAAATCATACTTCCGGTCGATTATGTGGTATCAAAAAGTTTAACTGGCGAGGCTAAAAGCAAGGAAGTGAACTTTTTAAATGTGCCTAGTGATAATTATGCTGTCGATATTGGTAAAAAATCTATCAGATTATTTGAAAGTCACTTAAAAAATGCAGGAACCATTTTTTGGAATGGTCCTATGGGCATATGTGAAGTGCCTAAATTTGCCTTTGGGACAAAAAGGCTTATTGAAATATTAGCAAAGTCCAAAGCTAGGACAATAGTAGGTGGCGGTGATAGTGCCGAGGCTATTGAAAAAATGGGATTAGTTAATAGTTTTGATTATGTATCTACAGGTGGTGGGGCGAGCCTTGACTATATTGCACAAAATACTGACATTAGTGATGTAAAAAAACTATGTCTTGTCATAATGGATGGGTATGGAATTAACGAAAAAACTGCGCCTAAAGATGTTTCGTGTGAGGCTAGTAGCCTAATAACTAGCAAAAAAACCGAAAATATTAAATTTTTTAAAGACGAATATCCTTTTGATGCTGTACAAGAGGGGACTGTAGATGAATTAAAAGCTATTATGAATGATAATCCACATACATTACTACATGCAAGTTCTACTATGGTTGGATTGCCTAAAGGGCAGATGGGCAATAGTGAGGTGGGGCACCTTAATATTGGCGCAGGCGAAGTAGTATTGCAAGAACTTTTGATGATAAATAACTTAATAGACTCTGGTGAGTTTTTTAAGAACAAAGAATTAAATGATTTTATAAAAAACACTAGTGGATGTTTGCATATAATAGGACTAGCTTCTGACGGTGGAATTCATAGCTACATTAAGCACCTTTATGCACTATTAGAGTTATGCAAACAAAATCATTTTACAAATGTTGCCTTGCATTTGATAACTGATGGTCGAGATACTGGGGTAAATAGTGGCGTGCAATTTGTAAGTGAATTGCAAGATTATATAGATAAAAATTTTGATACAGATAAACCTGTCATTGCTTCTATTAGTGGTAGATATTATGCTATGGATAGAGAAAAAAATTGGGATAGAACCGATAGATATTTTAAAGTCTTACAAGGTAAAGCTGAAAAGAAAGTAGATGCTATTTCGAGCATTAAGGAATCATATGCAAAAGGTATAACAGATGAATTTATAGAGCCCTTATCTTTAGCGTCAAAGCACTTATCTAAAAATGACAGTGTATTGTTTTTTAATTTTAGAGCAGATAGAATGCGACAGATTGTTGAAAAAGTGCATGCTTTAGATGTTAAAATATTGACCTTTACTGAGTATAATAAAGATTTTGATTTTGCTGCTGTGGCATTTAAGCCGAAGTTAGTCAAAAATTGTTTGAGTGAGATAATTTCTAGTTTTAATTTGACTCAACTAAAAGTTGCTGAGACTACCAAATATGCACATGTAACCTACTTTTTGAATGGGGGCGTTGAAGAGCCAAAGCTCAAAGAAGATAGGGTTCTTGTAGATATGGTTGATGTACCTACTTTTGATTTAGCACCACATATGAGAGCTAAAGAAGTTTGTGATGAAGTAATAAAAGGTTTTGATAAAGAATATGATTTTATAGCGGTTAATTTTGCCAATGCTGATATGGTAGGACATACGGGCAATTTCGAGGCAAGTGTGGAGGCGGTACGGTTTATGAGTGAAAACGTGGTTCGTCTTATTAATTCCGCTAAAGTAAAAGGCTACATTGTGGTAATTGTTGCTGACCACGGTAATTCTGAAACTATGCGAAAGGGTGAGGATGTCTGTACCACGCATACTTCAAATAGAGTACCATTTGTTATATGCAACGCTGGTAATTTATCACTTAGAAGTAATGGTTGTCTCTGTGATATTACTCCTACTATTTTAGAGCTTATGAATTTAACACACTAATGAATAAATTATAATAAGGTGTCAATAATCACCTTGCTTACATATTATAAATATAAGGTAAAATATTTAAGCAAGGGAGGTTTACTTGGATTGTATTAAACGTGGTGACATATATATGGCGGACCTAAGCCCTGTTGTGGGCTCAGAGCAAGGTGGAATGCGTCCAGTCTTAATAGTCCAAAATGATGTCGGTAATAAATATAGCCCAACGGTCATTGTTCTGGCTATAACAAGTAAACTACATAAAGCGAAATTACCTACTCACTTCGAACTTGGCGTATTTGAGAGCGGATTGCCTCTAGAATCTGTTGTATTAGCTGAACAAATACGTACTATTGATAAGGCAAGATTAAAAGAAAAAGTTAGCCATTTAAACGATGCAAAAATGGTCAATATTGACAAAGCTATTGTAGTTGCTTTAGGTTTATAATCTCTGATAATTTAGTGCTTTTTGTAGTATTTGGTATAGTTTTTTAAAAAAAATTTGTTACCCATATTGACAAATATTATAAATAATGATAATATTATGTATGAATTGAAGGACAAGGAGGGGAAAATGACACTTTTGATGTGGATTTATCCGCTATTGCTTTTAGGCCTTGCAATAGGCGTAGTCGGTGTCGGCATCGGGCTTTTGGTTCGTAAGAGGTCACGTAGAGGTAAAAAGGGCAAAGAGTCTAAGGGTACAGCTATGTTCCAGGAAAAAGATGCTAAGACAAGAAGCAAAGAGCGTAGACAAGAAAGACAAGCAACTAAAGAATTGAATAAGATGAATAGGAAACAAAAGTCCAAAGAGAAAAAGGGCAAAGAAGGTGTTTCTAATTCAAAAAATAGCGGGGTGATCAAAGTAGCTAATTCGGGAAGCTCAGCTGGCTATAATGTTTGTAGTGAGACTTTAAAACAAAAATTTATACAAACTATGAATGAATATAATAGCGACCCCAAAAATACAGAGCCAGAGCGTAGCGCTTCGGTAGTATTAACGTATGGTGGCGAAAATCAAACTAAAAAGGATAGTTTAATTGGTCCTGATAGTGTCATAATGAATGAAATGTTACCACATATATTGTCAGAAGAAGTAAAAAATGTTCAATATCCAGTTACTCTTGAAGTTCATAGAAATGGTAAAGATACGATATTGACATTTGAGACTAAAGAGGATGCATTTGCGATATATAATGATTTATATCCATTACCAAGTCGTAATGCTGAAACTACAAAGGAACAAGTAAGATAAAAAATTGCGTCAGGTAGACGCAATTTTTTCTTTCTTTTCAAAGTGTTTAAAATATAAATATTGTACCACAAAGTATACGGTAAAGCTTATTGCAAAACCCATAGTAACATCTGTCAGATAATGTGCTCCATATACCATTCTAGATAAGCAAACAGCCACTACGAAAAGACTTACAAGTATAGTAATGAGTACTTTTACCCATTGTTTAGATTTGAATATACTACATAAGGTAACTAAAAGGAATAGATTGGTAGCACTGCTTGCGTGTCCGCTCGGGAACGATTTATTTCCGTTTATACCTAAAGGTAGATACCAAGGAGTAAATCTTTCTAAGTTGTTGGCTACATACAAATTATGGAAGCGGTAGCGACCCCATAGGTATTTAATTGCTTGATTGAGTAGTAGTGCTATTATCAATACGGTTATAGCAATAAGGGCAAACTTGTATAATTTTTCTAAAGTGTCTCTTTTAAAGAAATGAAAAGTATACATAAGCACAAAGGACAGCACTAATGTTATTCCTAGGTTAACGCTTGCTGGTAAGAAAGTGAAGAACCTTTGCATAAAAAGGTAGATAGACAGTACACAAAATACAACACTTAAAAAACTAAGCACTATATATTTTGTACTTGTATATTGTCTATAGTAAACAAAACATATTGCTAAACAAAAAGGGAATAATCCATAAAGAGGCATTTCACCTACGTAATCAAAAATAATTGCAAATAAGCTCTCTCTATTATAAATATCTATAGCTATTTGCAGATCATATAACGTTCCTACGACCATCAGTGCTATCACGATAACTAATGGGATAAGGAGTAAAAAATAAGAATATTTGCTCATTTATTTTAAAACCTTTTAAATATTTATATTCAAGTATAACAAAACCAAGCTTTTTTTGCAAATGTAATTTGATTTTTTTAATAAAGTATTATATAATACTGCTATGAATAAGATTTGGGCAAAAATAATGTTGGATAATAAAATCATAAAAGATTGCGTATATAATTTGGAAGAACCTTTTAATATTCACCATCTTCCGATATATCTCATAGATATATGCGATACTCTGGATATAAGTGTTCCAATACTATTAAAAAAGCATGTAAAAAATTATTATTTGTTTAATACTACCAAGTTTGATATAACTGACTTTGTTGGAGAAAGTGGGTTTGATAGTTTAGTGCTAGAAAACGCTTAATTAATAGTATAAGAATAAGACATTTACACATACTAATAAAAACTTTTGAGGTGATTAGTGTGAGTAAAAAGAAGATAGACAAAGTCATAGATAAAGTAGTACAAGATGAGCCTAAAGAAGTCGTAGTCAATGAATATAGCAATCAAGATGTCGCGGTTGTTGTAGAGAATAATGACGATTCCGTAACAGTTAATGTCGCTAAGAAGGATGATGTTATACTTGACCCTGTGGCTGGTGAGATGACCAAGGCTGAAAAGACTGCCAGTATAATCTGGACGATAATAAATATAGTTACAAATATTGCATTTTTATTTTTCTTAAGTGATGTCTTGAATGGTTTTAATTTTGTAAATGGTATAAGCTATACTTTTAATACCTTTCGTACTATAGGTATAATTTTGTTTGTGTTGGCACAGGTGAGTGGAATTGTTTTGTTTGTTAAATTTTTTAGCAGACAACAAATACGTACAAAATTAGTCCTTGCTACTATGCCTTTGACGCTAGTAATGCTTGTAGGTGGATGGGTGATACTTAATTTGGACAATTTTCAAGGAGAAAATGAAGTTGCTCTAAAAGAAAGTTTGAATTTACAAAACTTTGATCCAAGTTCTATAGATTTAAAATATGTTATTATTGCAGCAGTTATATATCTAGCATTGCTTTACATTATATATGGTTGGATAGTCAAGAGTTCAAAGCGAAAAATGGCGAAACAAACTAGCGATAATACCAAAAAATAGTTGAGTTTGGCATATACTTTTGTTATAATACTTTTGTATTTGTATAAAAGGAAGGTTCTAAATGAGAAAAAGCGGTTCAGGCTGTGGGAAAACATTATCATTTTTTATTGGTATGTTTGTCGGAGTTCTTGTTGTAGTAATTGGTGTAGTTGGTGTTGGATTGTGGACTTATAATAATTTAAGCCTTGCTAGACTTGAAAAGACTTTTAATGTAGAGATTAATATAGGTGATGAAGAGTTTAAGAATAAAGCTATCAAAGACCTTATCCCAGAAGTGACTAATCTAATGAATTCTTCAGTAGGTGAGATAGCTTCTACGTTGGGCTATACTATCCCTACAAATATTGAGGTCGTGCCTGCAAATGGTAGTGAGCCTGCTAAGTATGCAGACCTTTCAGAAGCTATGAATATAGTACTTAATGGTAAGATAACTGGTATAACTTCTAACCTTCAAAAGATGATAGATTTTGTGACTTTTGGGTACGTTTATAATGTTCTCCATGAACCTATGGACATACCAAATATAAAATTGTTTACAAGGTATAAAGATGTTAAGGTTGTAAATGTTGGTAATATTATTAATCAAATAACAGTAGCTGATATTATGGAACCAAACCTAAACGAGGCTGGTCAGGAAATACCATATGAGGGTGTATTAGGTGCTATATCTGATAAAACTTTGGTTTATTTGATGCAAGAGGGCAATATGGAAGCCACCATAAATGGCCTTAAATTGGAAGATGTTATAGAAATAAGCGAAACTGATACTGGCATTTTGGGTTCATTAAAGTCGCTGACTATTGGTAGCCTTAATAATGATACTATTATAAATGCTATAAATGATAAAAAACTAGGTGATATCCTTAAAATAACAGCAACTAACGGTGTTATGTCTAAGCTGAAAGATGTAACAATAGGTGAGATTAGCGCAGGAAATATAGATGATGAGATAAAGTCTTTAAAACTAAGTGAAATTATTGAAATAACTGATACGCAAGGTATAATGTTTGCCTTAAAAGATAAGACAATAAGCGAACTAAATGCTTCAACAATAATGGAATTAAAGGTGTCTGATATTTACAATATTACTGACACAGAAGGCGTAATGTATGCTATAAAAGATTGGAAATTGAATGAATTGACAGATGTTAAGTTTAAGACTTTACAAATTAATCAGTTGATACCTATAAGTGATACCGAGACAGGCATTTTAGGCGCTATAGGTAGTTGGCAATTAAATGCATTGACCGAGAATAATTTACAATCCCTGACTTTAGCTAGTATATTAAATATCAAAACAGATACAGGCATTTTAGGTGCCTTGAAAGATTTAAGTTTGAAGGAATTGACAGACGATAATATTAAGACAAGTATTGAAACGCTTAAATTAGAAGACATTATAACTATTGAAGCTACAGATAATAATGTTTGGAATGCTATAAAAAATAGTACAATAGGGGAGCTTGATAATACTTTAAATAGCTTAACACTAAGTCAATTCATAGAGCCAAATGGTACAGGCGATGAAGAGGGGCAGTATGTAGGGTTGTTAGGTTATTTAATCACCGAGACTAATGATCCGCTTATTAGCGAAATGGATACTGCTTTAGATGATGCTGTAAATGCTTATATAAAAGATGTTACGATAGGTGAGCTTATAGATAACGGTGTTATTAATGAACCTACAGGTTATAGTGAAGAAGAGATGGCGATTTTAAGAGGTACAAAACTCGTTGACTTTATCAATAATAATTTGAATAAACAATAAATAAAAACGCATTGATTTAACCAATGCGTTTTTTATAAAACTTACACATACAAAAAACGCCTTTAATGTAAGGCGTTTTTTAATTATTCTGTAACAGCAACTTCGGTTAAGCCTAAAACAGCTTCGATGTTTGCAGCTAATGCATAAATCACTACGAGTAGAACAATGATAATTGCGAAACCAACGATTACGTTAATCAAACGTTTCTTAGCCGCATCTCTAGCTTCACTTGAGTCAGCTCTTGCCATATTCACACCCAAAATAACCGCATAAATGGTACCAGCAGCTAAAATGACTATAATAAGTGGAAGCATAAAACTATCAACCAGTCTAAGAATAGGTGCTAAGAAGGCATAACCTTCATAACCTTCATAACGCCCTGCCTCTAAGTTATCAGCCACTTCAGACAAAGCAGACATCAGAGTTGTTAAACCAAATAGATTCATACAAGTTCCTCCATAAAAAGATAATTAAAGATTTTTTCGTCTCAATTCCTGATAGAGGAACTTCAACTAATTATCAGTTACAATGATAACACATAATAAAATAGTGTGCAACTAAAATTTTACATTTTTTTTAAAAAAATTTATTTTTTTTCATATCCTTTTCACAATCATAGTTTGTCTATATTATATTTATATTATTCTATTTTTTAAAAAATTATTTATCATATCAATTTGCTTTACAAAAAAAATGATATTTGATATAATCATATTACTAGATTATTTGGTGTAGAGGTAAATATGGATGCTTTGTTAAAAATGATAGGTAAAGCTGTAGGTGTATTTGTCCTAGCGTTAGTTATAGTAGTACTAGTTAGGGTGTTTGCTTTGAGTGAGACTTTTGATTTTTCATTAGTTTATGATACTACGACATTAACTATTGCAGGTTTATTATTATTATGCTACGTAATGTATGCTTTATTAAATTATGACAAGAAAAAGCCAAAGGAGACTTTTAAAAACCCTGGTAAGGTCAAGACGGTTGATGGAAAAGAAGTAGATCAATATTCTAATATGCGTTGGGTGACTGATAATGAGTTGATGCATGAAAAGAAATTTGGATTTAATTATTTTTCTGATTTGGCTAGATGTAAAAATGATGGTGTGCTAATTAGAAGTGAGCTTAGAGGTAATAGACTTTTGACTAATATGTACAAGCCTATTCATACCCTAATATTAGGTACGACTGGTAGTGGTAAGACCGAAGGTTTTGTAATACCTAGTATCAATGTCTTGTCAAGTTGTGCTAGTAAGCCTAGCTTGGTTATTACCGACCCAAAAGGTGAATTGTATAAGAAGACTGGGCGAAAACTATTGGATTCTGGCTATGAAATCAAGATGCTAGATCTTAGAGAGCCTCAAAAGTCAACTTGTTGGAATCCTATGGATGACGCGTATACACTATTTCATAGAGCGCACAATTTGGAAAGTGAAGTGAAGCTATTTAAAGGCGTAAATCCTGCCGATACAGAATATAAGCATATAGCCAGTGAATATAATAATGAATGGTTTGGATTTAATGGCATAGCTTACCCTGATAAAGAAATGTTAAATAATGACCTTCAAGGGGAGCAGAAGATATTAATATCAAGAGCTGACGATATACTACATGATATAGCAATGGCTCTCTGCCCTGTAGTTAACGAAAAAGATCCTACTTGGGAGCGTGGTGCCCAGGATTTGATTTGGGGTGTTATGACGGCAATGCTAGAAGATAGCTTGGATCCTAACTCTGGTATGACTCGTGAAAAGTTTAATCTTTACAACGTAAATCAAATATGTTCATATGTTGACGTTGGGGAAGACCCTTATTATACATTAAGAAATTATTTGATGATGCGTGATAAGAGTAGCCCTGTTATCAGTCGTACGACGACCTCTGTAAATAACGCTACAGGCACTACCAAATCTTATATGGGTATTGTGCTTACATCTCTATCTTTATTTAGTGATAGCGGTATAGCGTTTGCTACGTCAAAAAATGAGATGAATTTTGATACATTTACAGATAAGCCTACAGCTCTTATAATTAGAGTGCCAGATGATGTTGTTACTAGACACCCTATAGCTACTATGATGATAAGTAGAGTTTATAAGACTTTGGTCGAAAGAGCCGAAAAGAATCCTGATAGCAAGCTAGAGAGAAATGTTTATTTTATATTGGATGAGTTTGCTAATTTACCTAAGATAAACGACTTTGCAAATATTATTACAGTATCTCGTGGCCGTGGTATTTTCTTTGAAATGGTAGTTCAATCTTATAGTCAGCTAAATACTAAATATGGAGATACAGTAGCTAAAACTATTAGAGAGAACTGTAACATTCAGATATATATTGGTTCTGACGATATGACGACAAAAGAAGAATTTAGTAAGCTTTGTGGTAATATGTCAGCTTTGAAGACTAACAAGAGTAAGACTAAGGATAAAGATGGCAAGGGCGGTGGTGAAAATGAATCACAAGAAGCTATCCAACGTCCATTGATATATCCAGACGAACTCAGCGTTCTTCCTAGCGAGACTGCAATAGTTAAGATATTTAAAGAATATCCTATGAAAGTCAAGTTTAATCACTCTTATAAATATCCAATGTTTACAAGAGTACCACCTGATGAAAAATATGCTCCATTAAGGAGATTAAATGAAGCTGAAGTGCGTTATGATATAAGTCAAGTTATTAATAAACGTAAAAAACCTAGCATTTTTAATTGATAAAAAGCTGTGAAACATCACAGCTTTTTTGTTGTAAAAATGTATATAAGCTCAATCTATTTCATAGTAATCTTTACCTCGTTTCTTTTTTCTTGGTATTGAGGTGGGGGTGTTTGGTGGCTGCATTTTAATTATTTCACTATTTTGAGGCAAAACTTTTGATTTTTTACCACCTGTCTTTAGCATAATTAAGAGTAATAAGATTGTGGGTATTATAATGGCAAGAATAATAGCAAGCTCCGAAGTGCTCGGTGGCTCAAAACTTGGTACAGTTTCATTGTTGTCTGTAACGACTTGCCAGTTGTGCTTTGCGATTGGGTATAAACTAATAGAATTCGGCGTGAAATTTGTAAACATATCTGTTAGTCCACTATAGACGTAACCATATTGTGTTACGCTATTTTTTGTATAACTTACGTAGTACCAATCATTGCCTTTGGCTGGCACGACTTCATCTCCCTCAATTTTACCATAGTATACAAAGTTTGTTTCATATAGGGGTAGTTCTGTGATTAAAGAATTTAGGCCTTTAGAGCGAGATGGCTCCGATCTAAGTTCGGCACTTTGTTCTGCTAGTATACGAAAGTTTACATAATCTAAATACGGTACAGCTGGGTATTCGTCAACGCATTGTATTTCATTAGCTCTTACATATCCTACAACATTCATATAACGTGCCTTATAGTATCCCTCACTTTCGTCCTCTAATAAGTTGACATAAAAAGTATTAGGTATTTCAAATAACGGCTTAGTACCCTTATCTTCAAATAAAAATACATTTTCTGTCTGTATTTGAGCAAAAAAATTTTGTTCTTCAGCATACACATTGATATAAGTATTTATGTTGACCATTAAAATTGCTACCAATAAAATTAATTTGATATATTTATTCATAACAAACTCCTTTATTTTAAGGATAAACAAAAAATTTATTATTGTTAATTATTTTATTTGACTAAAAATAAATAAATAACAAGAATTATTGTATAAAGTGAGAATTTGATGAAAAAAACTACTAAAAAAAGTAAAACGGTGTATGTTGATAATGATTATAAGGACGTAAGTTTGCGTGGCATAATATCTAAGATACACAAACTAGATGATGAGCTTTCTAAGAGACAGCCTACTAAGGCTTTGGCAGAGTACAATACGGGAGAAGTTATCCACAAAAAGCAAGTTGAATTTCATAAATGTCAAAAGCGTAATAGATGGGTCTTTGGTGGTAATAGAAGTGGTAAAAGTGAATGTGGTGCAGTAGAGGCTGTTTGGCTCGCAAGGGGAATACATCCTTATAAGGAGAATAAAGATAATATTTTTGGTTGGGTTGTATCATTGTCGTCACAGGTACAAAGAGATGTCGCTCAAGCAAAAATATTAAAATACCTAAATCCTTATTGGATCAAAGATATTGTGATGCTAAGCGGTAAAAAAGAAAGTCCATCTACAGGTATCATAGACTACATTATCATTAGAAATGTATTTGGCGGAGAGAGTAGAATTGGTTTTAAAAGTTGCGACCAAGGCAGAGAGAAATTTCAAGGAACTTCGCTTGATTTTGTGTGGTTTGACGAAGAACCTCCATTTGATATTTATATGGAATGCAAAATGAGAGTTTTGGATAGATGTGGGGACATATTTGGGACCATGACGCCTCTAAAGGGCTTGACGTGGGTGTACGATACAATTTACCTTAATACTTATAATGATAGTGAAGTATGGTGTATTTTTATGGAATGGGCAGACAATCCATACCTTAGTTCAAAAGAAATAAAATCTATCAGTGCAAGTATGAGTGCTGAAGAGTTGGAAAGTCGTCGCTATGGCAAGTTTACTAGTGGCGGAGGCTTGGTATATAAAGATTTTGATGTGAATGAAAATATAATTGATCCCTTTGAAGTCCCTATTGAATGGTACGACAACATTAGCATTGACCCGGGGCTCCATAATCCTCTATCTTGTCATTGGTATGCTGTAGATTATGATGGTAATGTATATGTCATAGCTGAGCATTATGCTTCTTCACTAGATATACAAGAGCATAGTAAACGAATAAAGGAAATAAGCAAATCTTTAAATTGGCCAGTAAATAGCAATGGGATGTATTCCGCTCTTATAGATAGTGCGGCCACGCAAAAGACTCTTGCCAGTAGCAAAAGTGTAGCGGAATTATTTTACGACTTAGGTATACTTGTGAATACAAAGGTAAATAAAGACCTTTTTTCTGGTATAAGCCGTGTAAGATCTTATATAAAAGATGCTAATGGAAAACGCCATCTATTTATTTTTCGTAATTGTGTAAATATGATTAGAGAGATAAAAGGATATTTTTGGGGTAATGACGATGCTCCAGTTAAAAGAGATGACCACGCAATGGACGAATTAAGGTATTACATAATGAATAGACCAACTATACCTGTAAAAGAAACGGCAGAACCCACTTTAATCTCTAAAGACAAACGTAAATTAATGCACAGACTGGAAAAAAGGGCGAATTATAGATTTTGAAGATTATGTGACCATCAAATATTGACTTTTACGCTTTTGGGTGTAGAATACAAGCAAAACTAATGAAAATCTAACTTATAAGTCAAAATTTATGTTACTTAAGATTATTAAACTTAGTACAAATGATTTACAATATATTATTTTACTTTAACCAAAAATTACAGAGGTGGATTAGTGATAGATGAGTCGAAATTACATAGTTCACTTTTGAAGAAAGCTTTAGGATACGAAGTGAATGAGGTTACGGAAGAGTACAATATGGAAGACGATGCCCTAAAACTCACCAAACGTCGTGTAGTCAAAAAGCATATACCGCCTGATTATTCTGCGGTAAAGGTATTATGCGAATACTTTAATGGTACGGGATTAGAGGATTACACAGAGGAAGAGTTGATACAGGAAAAACAAAAACTATTAAACCAACTTAAGGATTTCAATTAAAGGAGCTAAAATGGCTAAGAAAATAGATGTAATGGAAGAAAAACTTAAAAATGAGATTGTGACCGAAGTATTAGAAGACTTTAAAAAGCGTCAGCAAGAGCGAAAAAACTTTGAAGGTCAATGGCGACTAAATATGAATTTTGTGCTTGGTAATCAATACTGTTCTCTAAATTCAAATAATGAAGTTGAAGATTATGACAAGCGTTATTTTTGGCAAGAAAGAGAAGTATATAATCACATTGCTAGTATTATAGAGATTAGACTTAGTAGACTTAATTCGGTTAGGCCCAAAATGAGCGTAATACCATCTAGTGCAGATATAAAAGATATTTCGGCGTCAAAAATGAGTAAAGCGGTGTTAGATTCACTTGCACACAAGATAAATCTAAGTAGTATCTTATCTGAAGGGGCGTCTTGGTCGGAAATGTGTGGTACGTGTTTTTATAAGGTGGTATGGGACAGTAATGCGGGCAAAGTGGTTACGTTAGACCCTTATATGATTAAGGAGGGTGATGTCGGCGTAAGCGTTATACCACCTTTTGAAATCTTCCCATACAATAACAATATTTCTAGACTTGAAGACAATCCAAGCATTATACATGCAAGGGCATATCCTGTAGAAACAATTAAAAGCATATGGGGTATTGATGTCGCTGGCGAAACGTTAGACGTATTTAGTTTATCGTCGACAAATACAATAAGTGGCTTTGGATATACTCAAAATATTACGAGTTGTGGTAGTGAAGCAAAAGACAATCACGCTTTGGTCATTGAAAGATATGAAAAGCCTACAACTGAACATCCTAATGGTAGATTGGTAATAGTTATTAAAGATCAACTAGTATATGATGGTGAATTGCCTTACATAAATGGGGTAGATGGACAAAGGACATATCCATTCATAAAGCAAATGTCTGTAGCGGTGCCTGGGTGTTTTTGGGGGATTAGTGTTATTGAGCGTGCTATACCAGTACAAAGAGCGTATAATGCACTCAAAAACCGTAAACTAGAATTTTTAAATCGTTTAAGTATGGGCGTAATGATGGTTGAAGATGGCTCTATAGACATAGACGATCTTGAGGATGAAGGGTTGTCTCCAGGAAAAGTGATTGTCTATAGACAAGGAGCGACCCCACCAGCAATGATGTCGTCAAATCGTTTGCCTGTAGATTTTGCTAGTGAAGAAAATAGATTAATGAATGAGTTTTCGTTGATTAGTGGTATCAGTGACCTTATGCGCCAATCTCAGTCTACTTATGCAAATCTTAGCGGAACCGCCTTGCAACTGCTTATTGAACAAGATACTTCAAGGCTATCATGCTCAATAGACAATATTAAATTTGCCGTCATTGAGATAGCTAAACAAGTGTTAAGACTGTATAAACAGTTTGCTGTCGTTCCTAGACTTGCAAAAATAATGGGCGAAAAAAATAGTGTCGAAGTATTTTATTTCACAAATTCGGATTTGGGTGGCGACGATATAGTTTGTGATAGTGAAACCGAGCTTTCTTCATCAAAAGCGAACCAAAGAAGTATGATTTTTGAATTATTAAATTCTGGATTACTACAAGATGAAACTGGAAGAATTTCCAATGATGTCAGATATAAGTTGCTTGAGATGTTGGGGGTAGGAATATACGATAGCAAGCAGGATTTAGCGCAAATGCATATTAAAGCAGCTCAAAAAGAAAACCTAAACTTTTCTAGGCTTGATTTTAGTGACGAAGTACAATCTTACGATGAACATGAACTACATATTAATGAACATATAGCGTTCTTATTATCTAAAGAAGCGGAAGAAATCAATAAGGATAAAAACTTAAAGAAAAAAGTGCTGGATCATATAAACATGCACAGAAATTGTATTAAATTGATGCAAGGAGAATAATATGGACGAGATAAAAGGAGAACAACCATTACCAAGCGACGATAGTGCAGTAATAGAGTTAGAGATAGATAACGAGAATAATTCTCAAAATAAAGAGGCTGAAGTAGTTGACACCGATGGCTCTCCGATTGGAAAATTTAAAAGTGTTGAAGCGTTATATTCTGCTTATAACAATTTGCAAGCGGAATTTACGAAGAAATGCCAAAAATTAAGTGAATTGCAAAAAGAAGTTGAAAGTAAGGTATATATACCATTAGAGACTCAACCTGATTATATGAGGGATGATTGGGAGATTGAGGTCAGCAACTTTTTGAAGTCACACCCTGAAGCCAAAAAATATGCGACTCAAATAAGTGAAGAGAAGCTAAAGGAACCGAGTTTGTCTTTGGAGCAGTCTTTGGATAGAGTATTGGCTAGGGAGTATAAAGAACCTAAAAAATTGATAGAAGACGAAGATTTTTTAAATAATTATGTCTTTAACAGCCAAAAAATAAAAAACAAGGTATTACAAGATTACTTTTCTTCTTTAAAGAGTAATCCAATACCTACTCTTATGAGTAAAGGATCAGGTGCTATCAGTGCAGGTCAGTCTGAAAAGGTGGATAGTTTGGTAGAGGCTGGCAAACTGGCGATTAATTTATTTAGGTAATGATTAATAAAATTATTAATTTTAATAATATGAAAATTATAAAATAAGGAAGTGCATGGATGGTAACATTAGAAAGTGCGGATAATGCGTTAAAAACTATCTACCTTGGCGTAGTTAGTAACCAACTAAATGTTAACGCTAACCCGCTTTTAGGTAAGATATTACAGACAACTAGCGATGTTTGGGGAAATGAAATTCGTAAACTTGCACCTTATGGACTCAATGGTGGTATTGGCGCAGGTGAAGAAGCTGGAGATTTGCCAAGCAGTGCTCAAAATAATTATGTAAAGTTTGTATCAGAACTTAAAAACTTATATGGTACAATAAATATTAGTGATAAGGCAATTCGTGCCTCTAGCAATAGTGCAGGTGCCTTTGTAAACCTTTTGAATGCAGAAATGGAAGGACTTATCAAAGCTTCATCATTCAACTTTGGTAGAATGCTATACGGTGACGGGTCAGGACTTTTGGCTACAGTTACAGCGTACTCAAGTGGTGTAGCTACATTAGATAGTGTAAGAAACCTTATTGAGGGTATTGTTGTAGATATCTATAATTCTACTACTAAAGTGTACTCAGCAATTAGAGTAAAATATGTCGACAGAGTAAATAAAAAGGTTACTTTTGAGGGTACTATGTCTACAGATTTGGCTAATGGGTATACAATTTATGTGCAAGGCTCTAAAGGAAATGAAATAACTGGTCTTGGTGCAATATTTAGTGCTAGCTCGACACTTTATGGCGTAAGTAAGACTGAGTATCCTTGGATGAATGCATATACTAGCACAAATGCAGGCGAAATAAGTGACACGATTATTCAAAGTGCTATAGATTTCCTTGATGAAGTAAGTGGTAGTGAAGTAGACTACATCTCTTGTTCTGCTGATGTTAAGAGAGCATATCAAGCTTATCTTGGAAGTTATAGACGTAATATAGACATTATGGAGCTAAATGGCGGTTATAAAGCCATTACTTACAATGGTATACCAGTAGTAAGCGATAGATTTGTTGAAGATGGTACCATGTATTTACTCAACACCAAGGAATTTGCTTTGCATCAACTTTGCGATTGGAAGTGGTTGGAAGGTGAAAATGGCAGAATTATTAAGCAAGATGCTGGTAAGCCAACTTATACAGCTACACTAGTTAAATATGCAGATTTAATTTGTGACAAACCTAATGGTCAGGCTAAAATTAGCGGTATTACTGGGTCAACTTCTAATCCTTTTGCTCCAGTAATCAATATTGTTAATGGCGAAGTCCAAGAAGACGGTAGTGAAGGTTAATTATAGCAAGTTTTAAGCAACAAGTAAGTTTTAAGTTGTGAGGAATATATTAGCAAAAGACAGGTTTTCCAATCTGTCTTTTCTTTTAAAAGTAGAGGTAATAATGATAATAAATAGTGATGTTTTTGATATTACAAAAAGAGTTAAGGCCATAGATAAAAGCTATCTAATTAATTGGAACGAAAAGAAGCAGCGTTACGAAGTGGTTAGGATGATAAATAATAGGTTGGTTGTAGAACTTATTATACCTTACAGTGCTCTTGACGCTAGAACCATTATTTTATTGCATAAAAGCTCTATTAAAAATATTCATTCCATTATTCGTGCATATGAGCATAACAATTATAAGCTTAGTGCGGATAGTATGGAGGAGCAAAAATATAGACTTGCTTATGATTTAAAAATACTATTTCAATAAAGAGGAGATTGTATGGAACAATATTTATCCGTATATGAGTTGCTGGGTTTGTCAGCTAGAATGCTTAGAAAAGAAGATTTAGCCTATGACTTTTTGGAAGGTTCTTTGCCCCCGCCTACCGATTCTGGGATGTCGGGTCAAGTAACTTTGGATACAAATTCGTATGAATATAAGTTATTTATAACAGCGGTAAATAATGTTTGTGAAGACTTAGCTGCTCAATATTCATTGTTATGTTATGAAGAGACCTTTTCTGGTAACAAAATAAAGTATTCCGATCTTGAGTACAATATAGCTAAAGTGATAGAAGTTAAAGACCCTAAAGGTAATAAAACAAAATTTTATAGGAGCAGTGATGGCTTGCTTTTTTCAAAAACTGACACTTACACCATTCTTTACACCTATAAGCCAAATAAAATAACTGGAAATACACAAATTATGCTTTATCCTATTGTGCCTAAAGCCACTTTAGCTTATGGCGTGTGTGCACAATATTGCATAATGGATGGTCTATTTGATGAGGCTGAAATGTGGGAGTCGAGATATAAAGAAGCATTGCTTGGACAATTTAGACAAACAAAAAATATAAAGATGAGAGCGAAAATATGGCAATAATTAATCAAAGCAATAATAGATTACCTAGTGTGCAATATGCTATGGTGGATTTTAGTGATTTTTTGAATGGTATTAATACGCAATATGATGATAGTATTATGCCAATAAGATATGCACTAGAATGTTCAAATTTTAGTACCGACAAAGGCGTATTAAAGACTGGACTAGGACTAAAGAAGTTGGTTTTGCCTATTTCTATAGATGACCCAGAGGGTGGCGTGGAAATGGTAGAGGATTTTGAAGACGCCGAGCCACTAAAAGTTATGCATTTTAGGTTCTGGGAGCCAAATGCAAATGAACAGCAAAATAGGATACTTATATACCTAAGTGATGGTAGAATTATTTGGCGTCGTATGTATGATAATTTTAATCTATATATAGTACTACCTAATCTTACTTTTACAAGTGTTCCTAATTTGCTAAATTATCGTCTCAATGATGACAAAGATATTGGTATATTTATGTCAAAAACCGACCATTTAAAAGTATGGGGTCCTAAATTTTCAATAATGGAGATAGAGGATGCACCTTTAATGACTAGTATGTGCTTGCATTTTGAAAGACTGTTTGCGACAGTAGAAGGTAAAAATACTTCAATTTGGTTTTCGGACAGTATGGACCCGACCAACTGGAATGTAAGCAGTACTGAAGCAGGATATTTTCATCTATATGACACTTTAGGTGGTGCAAATAAAATAATATCTTTTAATAATTATTTATATATATTTAGAGACTTCGGCATTACAAAAGTCACAGCTTATGCAGAGCAATCAAGTTTTACAGTAAGCAATATTTACACTAGTAGTAACGTTATTTTTGCGGATACGGCATGTATATGTGGTGATAATGTATTTTTTCTAGCAAGCGACGGACTGTATGGCTTTGATGGTGCGGGTGTAAAGAAACTAAATCTAAATTTTGAAGGCATATTTGATGGAGTAGATAATAGTAAAGCTCAGTCTGAATTTCATAAAAATTGCTATTATTTACTTTGTAATACTAAATATTCCTCAGATGAAGATTATTTAGGTACTTTACTTGAGCTTAATGTTGAGACGGGGGCATTATCATTGCTCACAGGGTATAAATTTGTAAGTATGACGGCTATAAGAAATGACCTTGTAGAAAAGTTGATTGTCATAATCAGAAATAATCAAGAAAATATCCTAACACAATTGACTCATGATGGGTTAGTTTTGGGTGAGGCAACCACAAAAAAATGGAAAAGCGCAATGACTGATTTGGGCGAACCAAATAAGATTAAGACCATAAAAAGTATTAGTTTAATCAGTGAGTATGATTGCACGGTAGAACTTGAGACAGAAAATAAAAAGATTTCACTTAATATAAAAGGCAATCCTTTACCTCAACGAAGAGCATTAAATCTGACAGGTAGTCTAATAAGTGTTGGTTTTATTACAAAAGGTCAAAATGCTAAAATAAGTCATCCAGAAATGGAAATATGTTACAAATAGAATATGATTTAAAAGAATTAGCGAAGCAAATTAATCAAGAAATGTTTAATTTAAGTGGAGGACAAAAAATGTTTGAATATAAGTTTAAAGATTTGAATCAAGACAAAGAAAAACAAGACGGTAGGAAAGATTTGATAGAAAAGATAAAAGGCGTCGAGCAAACGTTTCAATTAAGCGAAATGCCGGCTAAAGCTGAAGATATTAAGTTGGATCGTAAGGAATACAAGGATGTTGACAATGAGGCTATAAAAGCTGAAGCTACTAACAGCTTAAAATCTTACTTAACCGAAGGATTAAACGAAATTAACCAAGATTATGAAGATTCAAAGCTTAAGATAGATAATGAGATAAATGAAGCGAACTCAAACTCAAAAAATAAGTTAAATACAATAGATAATAGTTATAACGACAAAAAGCAAAGCACAGTAAATTCATCAATAAAAAAGGGTACCAATAGAGGCTCTATCTTGAATGAACAGATACAAGATCTGGATGAACAAAAAGAAGAGGACATAAGTGCGGTAAAAAGTGATTTGGATACAAAAATCAGTTCTCTTAATTCGCAAAAGGAATTACTTGAGACTAAAAAATTGAATGCACTTAATGCTTTTGATATTGCTTATGCTGTAAAGCTTGATGAAAAAATTAGTAAAATCAATGAAGATTTAGCTACTTATAATCAAAAAGTCCAAGAATATAATAACACTATAGAACAAAAAGAAAAAGAGTACGCCTTAAAAAATGAGGCTGAGTACCAAGAGAATGTAGACCGTATTATGGATAGAAATCAGCAGTTAATAGATTTTATAGCGGAGCAAGGGCGTGATGGGCTAGAATCTAGAATAGCACTCAAAAAGACTGAGATGGCTCTAGAATTTTTTGAGTCTATGAAGCCAGCAGATGCTTTGACTATGCTTATTGAAGATGCTGAACTCGCAAACGCTTTGGGAGATACTGCGTTTCAGGCGGTGTTAGAGGCTTTGCGTCAAAAATTGGTAGGCGAATAATGTGGGAACAAGTCTTAGACTTGGCATTGAATAATGGATTATGGGCAGTTTTATTTTTGGGGCTATTGATTTTTCAATTGAGAGATAGTAAAGCAAGAGAGGGAAAATATCAGAGTATTATTTCCAGTCTTACAAATAAGCTTGACTTAATTCAAAAAGTAAGTGAAGATGTTTGTGATATTAAAGAAACAATAAAAGATTTAAAAGTGAAAGCTAAAACTTTAAAGAAGGAGAGTAAAGATTATGCTAAAGAGCTTTAAGTTTTGGTTCTGCATAGCTTTGTGTATATTACTTGTGGGGATAGTAGTAGCTGAGATTTTTGGCATTCACTTACAAGTAGATTATTTGACTGGTATACTTAGTGTGGTGTTATCTATTATGATAACTTTAGGTCTTATAGATAAAGACTTGCCATCTAAAACCGATGCTGAATCAATCAAAATGGAATTAACCGAAGCACAAGAAAAAATTGAAGAAACAATAAATGATAAAGATAAAGCAGAAAAAAATTAATTTTAAAAGCCGAAATAATTTCGGCTTTTTTTGATACTTATAAGTCTTAAGGTCGCTTTACTTTTGAGTTTATTTATGCTATAATTTCTTATCATATTTATACTGAGGTTTTAAAATGGATTTTAAAAAATTGGCAGATTTACTGTATCCAAATCTTACATATACGGCTAAGTATTATGAAGAGCTTTATCCGAAGCGAGATTTGCCTTTAGGAGCGGAAGTTACTCGTTTTGCACCTAGTCCTACAGGTTATTTGCATATGGGTGGATTTTATCAAGCACTTGTTGATAGTAGAATAGCGAGTAATACGGGTGGAGTATTTTATTTTAGGCTAGAAGACACCGATAAAAAACGTGAAATTCAAGGCGCTGGCGATATAGCCTTAAATATCCTAAAAGAGTATGGGCTACTTCCTATGGAGGGGTTGATGCCAGATGGTAATCAAGTGGGACAATATGGTCCTTATGTACAAAGTGAAAGATTGGATATATATAAGGCTTTTGCGTATGAACTAGTCGCTAAAGGGCGTGCTTTCCCTTGTTTTTGTGATAAAAGCGAAGGCAAGGAAGACATAGAGGAACGTAGAGAAAAGATGCTTAAAGAACAAGACACTATTTTAGAGCACGACCCTTGTCGGGATTTGACTTATGAGCAAATAGAGGCGAATATAAAAGCAAAAAAGCCTTGGGCACTTAGACTAAGGTCTTTAAATAATGAGGATGATAAGATAATAGTTAATGATGCTGTCTTAGGCGATAGAGAGATACCTGCAAATACAAAAGATTTGGTGCTTATTAAGAGCAATGGTATACCACCTTATGCATTTGCACATGCTGTAGATGATCACTTGATGCGTACTACACTAGTGGTACGTGGGGGTGAGTGGTTTCCTAGTGTGGCTGGCCATATTGAGATATTTGAGGCTCTTGGTTTTGATAGAGTGAGATATGCTCATACGGGGCTTATAAGTAAGCTTGATGGCGACAACAAGCGAAAGCTTAGCAAACGCAAAGACCCAGAAGCTGATATGAGATATTTCATACAAAATGGTTATCCAGCTGAGGCGGTGATAGATTACATACTAAACTTAGCTAATAGCAATTATGAGATGTGGCGAAAAGAAAACCCTGCTGCAAGCTATACAGAATTTAAGTTTAACATAGAAAAATTAAATCTTTCTGACCCTATTTTTGATATTGTAAAGTTAGAAGATATTTCTAAAAATATCATTTCTCGTTTGACCACCGAAGAGGTGTTTGGTATGCTTTCAAAATGGGCAAGTGAATATGACAAAGAGTTTTATGATATAATAGTTAAGCGTCCGGATTATATCAAAGGTATGCTTGCTATAGACAGAGGCGGGGAAAAACCTCGTAAGGATATAGCTAAGATGAATGAGGTATACGACTATTTCAAATATATGTTTGACTCAGATTTTGAATGCGTATTTGATGAGAAATTTACTAAAGATGATATAAACATTGCATTGACTAAGTATATTGAATATTACAATCCAGAAGATACCAAAGATGAGTGGTTCCCTAGACTCAAAGAAGCATGTGTTAGTGCTGGCTTTTGTGCTGATATGAAAGAATACAAGAAAAATCCAAGTGCGTATTTAGGAAGTGTTGCTGACTATAGTACAATAATTCGTATAGCTGTTACCGGAAAGAGGAATACTCCAGACTTATGTCCTATAATGAAACTTTTAGGATATGACAAAGTAATAGCTAGACTTAAAAGAAATATTAAATAAAAAATCCAACGAGAATTAATATCTCATTGGATTTTTTTATTTTAGTTCTGCTTCAATGGATAATGCACATTTAAGTCCATCGACAGCACTTGTTATTATCCCTCCAGCGTACCCTGCACCTTCTCCTATAGGGTATATATTTTTAAAGTTTACACTTTGGTAAGTAATATTATCACGCACAATAGTTACAGGCGAACTACTGCGACTTTCTATAGCTACAAGTATGGCGTCGTCAGTAAAACCTTTTAATCTTTTGTTAAACCTAGGTAATGCCAATTTAAGACTTTCAGTCACAAAGTCTGGTAAGCATTTTGATATATCACAAATGCTGATTTTTGGTCTATAGCTACAGGCTAAATCCTGCCTTTCACTGCCCAAAAATTCTTGTACACTTTGTGCTGGTGCGGAGTAGTCGCTACCCGCCACCTCAAAAGCTTTTTTTTCGTAGATTCGTTGATAATAAAATCCGTCTAAAGGGTCATTTTCAAAGTAATCTTCGGGCAGTACATTTACAAGAAGTGCCGAATTAGCGAAGGGCGAATTTCTCGCAAAGTTGCTCATTCCGTTTGTGACAATTCCATTTTCTTCACTACTTGAGGCTACGATTTGACCGCCAGGGCACATACAAAAGGTAAATACACTGCGTCCATTTTCCAAATGCTCAACTAGTTTATAGTCGGCGTTTGGCAGTCGGTCATCAATCATACCATATTGTGCAAGGTTAATATTCATTTGAGGATGCTCTATTCTCACACCCATAGCAAATGGCTTTGGAGTTAGTTTAAATCCTTTTTCCTTAAGTAGTGAAAATGTTTCAATAGGACTATGACCAATTGCAAGTATTAATCTATCTGTTGTGATAGTACTAATTGTATTATTCAGGGTATTAATATAAGTTAGTATTTTTATCTCATCTAAGGTAAAATCAATTAGTTTTGCATTGAAAATTACTTGTCCACCTAGTCTTTTTATTTCTTCCCGAATAGATTTCACTATTTGCTGAAGATTGTCAGTACCTATATGTGGTTTGGACTTGTAAAATATTTCTTTTGGAGCTCCGTGCAGTATAAATTCATTTATAACTTTTTTATAATATTTATTATTTATGTTAGAATTTAATTTTCCGTCACTAAAAGTCCCAGCACCGCCTTCACCATAGTGTACGTTGCTGTATTTGTTGAGTTTGCCCTCCTCCCAGAAAAGTTGAACATCTTTTGCTCTTTCGTTGGCAGGCTTTCCTTGTTCTAAGACTATTGGTCTTAGTCCCATCTTAGCAAGAGCTAAGGCACAGAACATTCCACTAGGACCAAACCCCACTATTACAGGAGAGTAGGTGGTGGAGTAGTTATTAGTTTCTATACCTTTAAAGTCTAGCTCATAGTCATTTAATTTTTTTGTGTATTTATTGAGTTTACTAAATTCTACAGCGACATTTAACACATATTTGACTTCTTTTCTTGCATCAATTGATTCTTTCACAATGTGATATTCTTTAATGTCTGATTTATCGCATTTAAGTTTACTACAAATATTATTTATAATATCATCAGGCGAATATCCTATGTTTAGCTTTAATTCCGTTATTAATTTCATATCAGTCCTTTTTATTATTAATTGCTTTGCCCGCTATACTTCCACTGGTAAACGCCCATTGTAAGTTATAGCCTCCACAGTGGCCAATTACTTCTGTAAATTCACCAACAAAATAAAGGTTTGGGTAATTTTTATGTTCTAAGTTTTCGTTTAAATCTTCTAAAGGTACGCCACCCATATAGATTTGGTTATTATTTAAACGACCAGTTATATCTAAAGTGTAGTTTTTTATAATGTTAACTATTTGATTAATCTTGGTATCTGTTAGTGTAGTAGCTTTGTCATTAAATTTTACTTTTGCCTTGCTTAAGATTTTGCTAGCTAGTGCTTTGTGTATTAGTCCATTTAAAAATTGACTGACTAGTAAATGTTTATTGTTTTGTATGATTTGCTTTAGTATACTTTTAAGGTCGTTATGAGGATAGTTTGGTAATAAATCTATACTCAATTTAGCATTTTGGAATTGACTAGGTAAGTGATTTGATATATTCATTATGACGATACCACTTATGCCGTTATCTTTAAATAATATTTCGCCGATTTCTGAGTATTCCATAATGTCATCTACTAGTAGTGATACATGAGCTGGGTTTACTCTTATGCCATTAAGTCCATTATTTTCTGTAGTCTGAAGTGAACAAAGAGCAGGTGTAAATTCGTTAATTCTGACATTGTTTGGTAGTTGTAATTTTCCATTACCGCCACATGCAACAATGCATACTTTACACTCAATAACGTCGTCTTCTAGCTCTATTTTGTAGCCGTATTCACATAATGAGACGCTTTTTGCTATTTTACGTATATGCTCTACATTATCTAAAGATTCTAGCTTATAATTTAGCATTTCATAAACGCTACTAGCGGTATTTGTGATAGGATATATTCGTCCTTCTTCGTCTGCATAGGTCACAATTCCTAAATCTTTGAAGGTCTTAATAGTATCTTGTGTGTTAAATCTATCAAAAAAGTTACTTAGGTCTCTATTGTAAAAACGTGTGTTTAAATCTTTGTTAGTAAGATTGGCTCTGCCATTTCCTGTCACTAACAATTTCTTACCCAAAGGGACATTATCTAAGATACACACTGATTTGTCACTTGAAATACTTAATGCCGAAAATATTCCGCTAGCTCCGCCACCTATGATTACTACATCTTTTTTCATAAATTTATTACCTTATTATTTTTTTAATATTTTACCATTTAGATATTCTAATGTCAATGAAAAGTAAAATAAGCTGACTAAAAACAAAGCAAACACAGATATTTGCTTGAAAAATGAGGGAAAATTTACTATTATTTTGTGATTTTGTTTGCAAATTACTTTATAATATGGTATAATTACTAGCGAAAGTTAATCGGTTAAAACGGTTGCTTTTTAAAAATCCAAAAGATAAAGGAAGGATTACATTTTATGAATAAAACTGAATTTATTAAAGCATTAGCAAATAATGCTGGCTACACTATTAAGGAGGCTACTGTAGCTTACGACGCTTTTGTAGCTAGTGTAGTTGAAGGACTATCACAAGGAGAAAAGATCGCTTTGACCGGTTTTGGTACTTTTGAGCTAAAAGAACGTCCAGAACGTGACGCTTTTAACCCACTAACTAAGGAAAAAGTTACTATTAAGGCTTGCAAAGTGCCAGCATTTAAGTTTGGTTCAAGTTTTAAAGACCAATTTAATAATTAATTTTTTAAATAGCTTGTAGTCAAGCTATTTTTTTTTAGAATTATACAAGTTCCCCATGGGGAATTTTTTTGTTTTGTGTCGATTTATCTGTATAAATAAAGCTTTTCTGTACAACCTATAAATAAATAAAATTATGAGGTATGTTATGAAATCAGGCATTATTAGAAGAGTAGACCAGTTAGGTAGGATAGTCTTACCCATGGATCTTAGAAAAAGTATGAAACTAAGGGAGGGGACTCAACTGGAATTATCTGTAGAAGACAATAAAATTATATTGACTAAATATGACGTAGGTAGTGGTATCAAAGAAGTGGCTAGTCCTATACTCGAAAGCCTTCCTGAAAAATATATGAATTTTATTATTTGCGATAATGATAGTGTGATTTTAACCAGCAAAAATTTACGTATCTACTTAGGTACAAAACTTGATGACTCAAGTGAAGGCGTGCCTTTCAAGTCTTTTATGGCAACTAATAATGAATTTGCTTTTGACCGAAAATATCCAAATAGATATATTTGTTCTATTTTAAAAGATGGTGATAGATTGGGTTTTGTTGTATACCTTTCGTCTAGCCCTATTGACGTGGCAGAACAAGAAATATCAAATTTTGTTTGTGGTCTTATAAGTCGTCAGGTGTAAAATGAGCTTTGCAAAGTTAAAATCCAAGATTTTCAAATCAAACTTTGTCAAAGGGGCGATCATACTTTCTGTAGGAGCTATAATTTGCAAGTTAATTGGGGCGGTGTATAGAGTTCCGTTAACTAACATTTTAGGCAGTGAAGGAATGGGGCTATATCAAATGATATACCCGATTTTTACTTTGCTTTTGGTGATATCTTCTTCTGGTATACCTAATGGTATTAGCAGGTTAATTTCTGAAAAAATTGCACTCGGGCAAAAAGAATACGTAAAAAAGATTATCAAACTTAGCCTTATTTTAATGCTTGTGATAGGACTAATATTTTCGCTTGTTATGTTCTTTTTCTCTGATGAATTAGCTCATATGCAAGGTAATCCTCTGGCAAGTAATGGTTACAAGGCTATTGCTCCTAGTATTTTGCTCGTGGCACTTATTAGTGTGTTTAGAGGTATTTTTCAAGGACAAAACAATATGACGCCGACAGCTATATCCCAAATTATTGAACAAGTTATCAAGCTTGTTTTGGGGCTAGGTATTGGTTACATTGGACTTGGTTTTGGCTTGGAATATGGTGTTGCGGGAGCGTTACTCGGTATATCTATAGGAGAGCTTATTAGCCTTATTTATCTAATTATACAATATAATATTAATAAAAAACATTTAGATAATTTAATAGCAAAGGATGACTATGTCCCTAAAAATATGACTATTATAAAAGAAATACTTCATATAGTCATCCCTATCACATTAGCTAGTACATTTATGCC
Organism: uncultured Clostridia bacterium; assembly: GCA_944349765.1. Taxonomy (GTDB): domain Bacteria; phylum Bacillota; class Clostridia; order Christensenellales; family UBA1242; genus CALVNN01. The sequence goes on from CALVNN010000005.1 coordinate 42,551, forward strand.
TATCATCCTTGTCGTTGATAGTGTGCTTTTAGTGAATTTGCTCTCAAACGCTGGTTTGACTATAGCAGAGGCAACTAGTGCGTATGGACTATATAGTGGCGTGGCGAATACAGTCATTAATATGCCTGTGGTAGTAGCTTCGGCTTTGGCTACAGTACTTGTGCCTACCATTTGTGCTTATTTGACTAATAAGGAAGTCTCAAAGGCGACAGACAAGATAAATTCAGCTTTTGAAAGTATTATGTTTATTGCTGTACCTGCGTTTTTAGGATTTTTATTCTTTGGTGGGGATATAATAAGATTTTTATTTCCTTCCGTTATCACAGATAGCAATTATGACGTGGGTAATATGCTGATGATTATTGGGTCTATAAATGTATTGCTTATCAGCATAGTGCAAGTCACTTCTTCCATTTTGCAATGTATTAATAAGCTATGGGTGCCAGCGATAGGTATGTTTGTTGGGTGTTTGGTAAAAGTGGGGATTAGTATACTACTTATTTCTACTATGGGTATACTTGCTGGTATGATTGCTAGCGTGGTGTGTTATTTAATAGTTGCTGTAATAAACTTAAAATTTGTAAATGATTTAGTTGAAGTAAATTTATCTTATGTGCCGATTTGCTTATGTGCAAGCATTATATTTATTGGTATCAGTTATATAATCAGATTTTTCTTATATGACTTAATAGGCGTTTGGGGGAGTATATTAGCACTTGCACTGGGTGCTATTGTCTATGTATTTATACTTTGGGTGCTTTTTACCAAAAAGAAAATATTTACAAGTTAATAAAACGGTAAGATGTGTACCTAAATAAA
>CALVNN010000006.1 GCA_944349765.1 uncultured Clostridia bacterium
TCTATCTTGTCTCTTATAAGATACTGGTTAAGATTTAGACGCCAGTTTCGCCCATAAGGCGACTCAACATTTGATGGGCTGTCGCTTAATGTATCATAGATATGCGTTATAGACAGTGGTAATACATGTGTATCTGTCGTGACGTCACTATGTACTAAATGCATATTGCCAGTCGACAGTGCAATGTCGGCTGTGCCTGCGGAATATAGATCCACGCTCTTTGATGCTCCATTTGACACGTACTCGGACTTAAGCGTATACTCTAATTGTGCTTTCTTCGGCTCGCTATTTAAACGTAATGTATCACTTGCGTTTATTGGGACAAAATAAAGCACAAAACTATCTAGCCCATGCTCTATAGCGTATTGCATTTCGTCGGCTATATGGATGATTAGGTCACTACTGCTATTCGGCAACCAAACCTCTTCTATGTATGACGAAAAGTAATTTCCGCTCATGCCCTCACCAGCGTGAACGTATATGATATTGCTTCGATTGATACTAAGCACATCAAATACTATTACCGCATCTTTTACCTTGATATATTTTGGTAAATCCCTACAATCTATTTCAATGCAGGGCATACTTGACGTATTGTGAACCTTGCAGGATATATTTTTTATTTCTGCCATTTTTCCTCCTTTATTGATTTTTAATTTTTGTAAGCTCTTGCTCTTGGGCTTGAAGCGAAGCAATCTCTTTATTCGTCTCGACTATAGCGGTGATATTATGGATACCGCCTTGGGACTCAAGTAGTTGTTTCAATTTTATAAGATCTTCCAGACGTTTTTGTATGTCCATAATTTCTGTGTTTTGCTCTAGCTGTATATCTGGGCTTATATCTATGTCGGTTTTGTCTTCGGTGAAGGTATTTATCTTGCCGGATATTATACCTTTTATTATGATGATTACACGCGCGTATATTAGATAAATGGTAATAGACATTATACATACGCTAAGCGAACACGAAAGGTAACTATATGTAAGTATAGGTCTATTCTCTATCAAAAAATATACTAGGCAAGCTAAAAATGACAGCACTAAGGGTATAAGTATAATAAGGGTGTTTATACCTTGCCTTTTGGCTTCGTTAAAAGCGGAAGTCGCTCTTTTTATAGGTATCTTTATAAGACTAGTGAGTATAAATACACCTAGGCTCATCAAAAAAACCGTAAGTGAAAAATTGTCTATTAAGTACAAAAAATATTCTTCCATTTGACCTCCTTTGTAGTTTATTGCTACTTAAATAAATTTGGGTAATCCTTTTTTATTTTTCGTAGTTGATACTTAATGGATTTTTCTACTGTATCTAAGGTCAGCTTATCTTTTTTTATAAAACGCATAACTAGATCAAAGTCTAAAGGCTTTGAACGTGCCACAAGTGTGAGTACCATACAGTCAAGCTTAAGCTCTTCAATGGTTTTTTCATAGTTGTTGGCTTGCTCGTTAATTAGGTCTTGTAGCTTTGCATTTTGCTGTTTTTGTGCTTTTAGGGCTTTGCTGACTTCATCTAATCGGTATTTTGGTATGTATTTTTCGTCGGCTTGTATAATAAGGTCTTTTTTTGATTTTTTATTTAATTTATATATCTCGTCCATTTTGTCTCCTTTCACTTGGTGTCGCAGGCGTGTCTGCGTTAAAGAGTTTATTCAGTCATTAGTAATTTTAAAAAACCAATGACTTGCCAGATTTAGTCAAGCTATAACTGACGCATTTATTATAATAAAGTCAACTTAGCAAAGCCTAATAAGTTGATAATTATTAAATAAAAAATATAAAGTTAAATTAAAAAAATTATACCTCGACTTAATTATCTTCTTGACTACTCGTAAATTAACAAATGTAGTTAAAACCATAAACAAAACTTCTTTATGGTGTATTAGCATAAAACCTTTGTAGTAAATGGCAATGAATGTTGAAATTTTAGAAACCATATGATACAATGCAATATAAAAGGTTGAAGAAATTATAGATTCTCCAACCTTTTGCGTTTTAAAAGGAGTTATGATACAATATGAGTGTATTTAAAAATATCTTAGGTAATTGGATACAAATTATAGATAACGAAAATGAAACTACTATTGAAAATTATGGTTACGATACTGGCGTTATAAAAGGCGCGACAAGCAACCATTGTGTTAAATGTGTTGCCGTAAATAAATGTTGTTTCAAAAATGAAATAGGAAAGAAACCTCAAAGCTTCGACGTAAATGATGTAAATATATATGATATGTTATTGAAAGGTTTAGTTCCTGGATTATATCATCCGTTTTGCCTTTGTGCGGAAAATCCTGGCAATATAGATAGTATAGACAAAATTACTTTAATAGTTCCACCTGGAAAAATTGAATATCTTTTTAGAAGTAAACTTCAGTGGGTTAATGCAATGGGCTATTACGAAAGGGATTATGAGAATTTTGTACAAATATTACTTCAAAAAACAAAAGAAGCATATTTTTATGGTTGGAAATTGAAAATGAACACACCAATAGGAGGTTGGCAAAAATGAAATTTTTAGACGAGGTCAAAGTGATTAATAATGATTACAAAGATTTAGGTATTAAACAAGGAATGATTGGAACAATAATAGAAGCCGATATAAGATGGGATAGCTTTTATGTTTGTTTTCAGGACCAAAGAGTGTACGATAAATATTTTCTAAAATTAAAAGACAATATATTTAAGTTAAACAATGATATATGCTTAGGTGTAAAAATAAAGGATTTAGAAGTTATAAAAGATGGAGGTGCCTCCGATGAATATATTTATAACAATTTGCCCGAGCATCATAAGGATTGTTGGTGTAAGATGGAAGATGGCTTCATTATGAACTTGAAAGGCGATAAGAAAAATAAACAACCTTATGATTACAATTCTTAATCAATACAAAGCACAACTTACACATTCCAGCCATTTTGTCTCCTTGCACTTGGTGTAGCAGGCGTGTCTGCGTGAGATTCGTCTGATGCTGGAGTGAGCTTAGCTATTAAGCTAGTCACGTCTTCGCCTTTACCTTCAAGTAGCTTTACACCCTCAAGTAATAGTAGCAACTCGTCTTTATCAAAAAAGTTGCTTATTATGCCATAGGATTGTAACATCTGCACACCACCAGTATCTCGCCCACCAGGTATGGTGATTATAGGAAAATATGTAGCTAATTGTGATATGTGCCTTTGGGCTGTCGAATAACTTATTTCGACTTTTTCCGCAATCTCAGAAATGGTATGCTTTTTGCAGTCTATCAGAATACTAAGTATATATGTCTGGATAATACTACTCCGCATACCTTTTTCACCTCCCCTACCTTAGGCACTCACAATATACCAAACTCAATCTAGCAAGGAGTGAAATATTGAAAAAATTTATTAGGATTTTTTGAGTATTTTTGTTGCTTGTTGAATAACGAAAAAACGTCATTTTACAGTAAAAAACTAATTACAATATTAAATTACCTTAAGGCGTAAAATACGCTACAATGCTACAAAAAAATAGAGGTTTCTTGACCTCTATTTGAATAAATTAATTTTTACGTTTTTTCCTAACTTACTTCTTAAAAAAAGAAAAAATCCGTATCCATTTAAGATACGAATTGTCTTATTTTTCTTCAAACTGGCTCTTATATAGCTCAGCGTAGAAACCATTCTTTTTGAGTAGCTCTTCGTGATTACCAGTCTCAATGATATTACCGTCTTTTAGAACGAGTATTATGTCAGAATTTTTGATGGTAGATAATCTATGAGCTATGACAAAAGATGTTCTATTTTCTGATAATTTATCCATTGCTTTTTGTATCTGAAGCTCGGTCCTAGTATCTACATTGCTAGTGGCTTCATCTAGAATAAGAAGCGGGGTATCTTGAAGCATTGCTCTAGCTATGGTAAGCAGTTGCTTTTGGCCTGAGGAGATGCTAGAGTCTTCGTTTAATACTGTGTCATATCCATTTGGCTGAGCCTTTATAAAGGAATGAATACCGCACTCTTTGCAGGCTTTCTCGACCATCTCGTGAGTGATGCCGGTTTTATTGAAGACAAGGTTTTCCTCTATAGTCCCCTCAAATATCCACGTATCTTGAAGAACCATACTAAATATGTCGTGCACGTTCTCACGCGTTAGGTCATTGATAGATACGCCGTCAATTGTGATGTCGCCGTCTTGAATATCGTAAAACCTCATAAGCAAGTTTACAATAGTAGTCTTACCTGCCCCTGTTGGTCCCACTATAGCGACTTTACTCCCAGCTGGTATCTTAGCGGAGAAATCTTTTATAATAATCTTATTTGGGTCATAACCAAACTTAACGTGTTTGAACTCAACTTCGCCTTTTACATTGGTGAGCTTTTTGGTCTTATGACTTTCGTCGCTTAACTCTTCGTTACCTAAAAACTCAAAAACACGGTTGCTTGCTGCTGAAGCGGATTGTAGACTCGTCATAGCTTGAGCAATTTGAGTAAGTGGCTGTGTGAAGTATCTCACATACAGCATAAAGGCAACAATAGTACCTATCTCTATGATGTTATTCGACACAAGCAAAGCACCGACTACACACACTACGACGAACCCAAGATTTCCTACAAAAGCCATTAGCGGATACATAAGTCCTGACAAGAATTGTGATTTGAAATCACTACTGTATAAGTCTTTGTTTAGCTTGTTAAACTTATTGTATTCTTGCTCTTTTGCATTGCAAACTGTGATAGAATCGTGACCCGAATACGCCTCTTCAATGTGTCCATTTAGTACGCCTAGACGCTCTTGCCTTTGTCTAAAGTGTTTTTGAGATTTACTGAGTATCACCGCCACCAAAACAAACCCAATCAGTGACGAAACAATAGCGGACAAAGCCATTATCCAGTTGTGTACAAACATCATTATTATACTTCCTAAAAATAGCACTACATAACTTATGAGTGATGATGTACAATTGTTTAGTGCCTGACCTATTGTATCTACGTCGTTGGTGATACGACTTAGGATATCACCTTTTGCACTACCATCAATAGTCTTAAGTGGAAGTTTATTGATCTTGTTTGATATCTTAGTACGCAATCCTTGTGATATCTTTTGCGTAACGTGAGCTATGATGATACCATCTAATAGATATAGAATAGCCATTGAGACATAGATAATTACCAAAAATATAGCTATATCCGTCACCGCACTTATGTCTATCCCCGTCATAAGCCCTTCTTCAATTAGGTTGGTTATATCTGATAAAGCATTAGGACCTATAAGTTCTAAGACAACGCCCGCCACCGAAAATACTACTGCAAAAATTAATGGTAGATAATAACCTTTTGCAAATTTTAGTAATTTCACAAGTGAAGAAAAGAAGTTACTTTTTTGTGTTTTAGTAGCTTTGACTGTATTTTTTTGTTTAACCATATTATAACTCCTCCTCTGATAATTGTGATAACGCTATCTCTTTGTAGACTTCGTTGGTCTTTAATAATTCTTTGTGAGTACCTTCGCCGACTATTTCACCATCCTCAAGTACTAGTATCTTATCTGCATTCATAATAGTACCTACTCTTTGAGCTACTATTACACAAGTAGTACCCTTTAATTTAGTAGCTATTTGGTCTCTAACCTTTCTATCTGTCTTAAAGTCTAGAGCTGAGAACGAATCATCAAATATAATGATTTCTGGTTTTCTGGCTATGGCACGTGCTAACGAAATACGTTGCTTTTGACCGCCTGATACGTTACTACCGCCCTGAGTGATTGGGGATTTTTCATTAAGAGGAAGCTTCGAGGCAAATTCACTCACATCGGCTATTTCCATCGCTTCTTTGACGCTAGCTTGGTCTATCTTGCCTGCATCGGTCTCACCAAAAGCTATATTGCTCTCAATCGTACCGCTAAAAAGCTCTGCTCTTTGTGGCACAAAAGCGACCTTGCTATGCAATTCACTAGACGGAATATCTTTGATATTAACGCCGTCAATCAGCACCTCGCCCTCAGTTGTGTCGTATATTCTTGCCATTAATTGCACCGCAGTAGTCTTGCCAGAACCTGTCGCGCCTATTATAGCTAAGGTCTTGCCTTTTTCTACTTTTAGATTGATATTTTTAAGCACATATTCACTAGCATCTGGATATTTGAAATTTACATTTCTAAATTCTATAGTTCCGACTTCTGTGGTTTCTACTTTCCCAGTAGCTTCGGTCATTGTATTTTTTGTATCCAACACTTCATTGATACGTTTAGCAGACACCATAGCTCTTGGTAGCATTATAAACACAATGATAAGCATCATAAATGACATAATTACTTGCATCGCATAATTTATAAATACTATCATATTGCCAAATATAACCACTTTGTCTGTCGCAGCAGCATCATTTAATATGTAAGCACCTATCCAGTATATAGCAAGGGACAGACCACACATTATAAGCATAATAATTGGCATTAACACAGCCATAGTCTTGGTGGTGAACATATTGGTCTTGGTTAGGTCAGTATTGACTTTATCAAATTTTGCAGTCTCGTACTCTTCGGCATTGTACGCCCTTACTACTCTCACACCGGTCAAGTTTTCCCTTGATACCCTATTAAGCGAATCTGTGAGCAACTGTATACGCTTGAATTTTGGTATTACTAATATAGCTATAATGACTACAGCAATGATTAGTATACCTACCGCAATGGCTGTCGCAAGAGACCATTCCCAGCCCTTACCCAGTATCTTAAATACTGCCCATATAGCTGTCACTGGAGCTTTGATTAGTAGTATCAGACCCATAGCTATAAACATTTGTACTTGAGATATATCATTGGTCGAACGAGTAAGCAAGCTATTGGTTGAAAATTTTTTCAGTTCTGCCTTAGAGAAGTTTTGCACTTTTTTGTACAAACTGTCTCTGGTATTCATAGCTAGATTTGCCGCAATCTTTGCCGACAAGTATCCTGTACACATAGCTAAGGCAGCACTACCCAGTGCACATCCTAACATCTTAGCCCCAGCTATCAGTATTTCATTGATATCACTACCCTCTGTCTGGATAAGCACTGTAATATCACTCATAAAGTCTGGCAATAATAGCTCAAAATACACTGTAGCTACGACTAAGCATACGCTTATCGTCATCATTATGTAATCTTTGGTTTTAAGATTTTTTAATAATTTAAACATATATCCTCCGAGTCTAAAAAAAAGAAATAGCATAAAGCAAATAAAAAGTAAACCTAAAAAACGTTTACCTTAACATCAAAAATATTGAATTTATAAATAGTATACACATTTAATATGCAAAGTGTATGAAATATTTTAAAAATTTTGATAGAAATTTAAAAAGAAACACGAAATAAAAACGCAAACTTAATATTATGGCTTTCAATCGGTATAAAGAAGCAAAACGCTTTGGTGAAAGATTTAATGAGCAATATTAATAAGTAACCATAAAACAAAAAACTATTAAGCAGTAATATAACAAATATAAAATAAACACTACTTTAACTAGTAGTGCTTTTTAATGGAGCAGGCAACGGGAATCGGACCCGCACCGAAAGCTTGGGAAGCTCTAATTCTACCACTAAACTATGCCTGCGAATATTAATTATATTAACATATTACAAATTTAAAATCAACTAATTATCGCTGTTTTGATGCATTTTGTAAACTTTTCGAGCAAAAAATGTTGACTTTTTTTGGCTATAAGTTAAAATTATATTAGATAATAAAGCCTAGAAAAGGAGCAAAAATGCCTAAACCTTGTAAGACAATTACCAGTGATTGTGAGATGATACACGAAGATTTAGTAAGCAAAGCTAAAGCAAGAATGCTTGACGAAAAGACTTTAAATAAGATTTCTACCTTATATAAGATTTTAGCAGACTCTACTAGATTAAAAATTATTGACCTACTAAGTCAAAACGAATTATGTGTATGTGATATAGCGGTGCTACTTAAGATGACCAAATCAGCAGTATCCCATCAGCTAAAAAGATTAAGAGACCTTAACATGGTCAAAACACGACGAGAAGGAAAAGAAGTGTTTTATACGCTTAGTAATATGCATTTGGCAAAACTTGTCAAAGAAAGCTTAAATAGTATAGATGATTTAAAGTTAAAAAATTAATATTCATAACATTTTTATAATATGAAAGTTTCCAAAATCTGTAATGCTGTAAAAAGCATTTTTTTGTATTAAAAAGTCGAAATCGGCACATTCTACTTATGACAGATGACAGTCATTTGTTAAAAAACGCAAGGAGTTAATTATGAAAAAAGAAATCACGACCAAAGACTTATTAGCTCTAAATGAATTGATGACTTTTGAAAATTGGATGGCAACAAAAATGAAAAACTATGAAGAAATGGCTTCTGAAAAGCAGTTACAAAAAATGTTTGGCGAAATGGCTCAAATTCATTTAGAAAATCATAGTAAGTTGTTAGATTATTTAAAAACCAACACTGAAGAAGGAGGTAAAAAATAATGCAGTTAACCGACCAAGAGATATTACAAGACGCTATTGTCGCACATAAATTTTTGATGAATATGTATTGTCAATTTGGGCTAGAATGTTCTAATGCCACATTAAGAAATCTATTTGAAGAGTTACATAAGGTCGCTTCTGAGCATAACTTCAAAATATTCAAAATTATGAACGATAAAGGATATTATCCTACTATGATAGCTCCGACTAAAGAGGTCAAGACCACTTTGAAAAATCACACTCAAATGCAAGAAGAGTTGAGCGGATTGATAAATGATAATATCTAATAAAAATAGCTAGATACTTACAATCTAGCTATTTTTTTAATTTACCAGTCTTTTGAATTTTAGCACCACCTAGACATACGTCTCCATCATAAAAGACCACATATTGACCTGGCGTAACAGCTCTTTGAGGAATATCAAAAATAACTTTTGCTCCAGTATCTAGTAGTTCTATCGTAACACCTTGGTCACTTTGTCTATATCTAAACTTTGCATTACATTTAAAATTTTTAGGTGGGACTTTTGAAATCCAGTTTATCTCACCACATATCAAATAGTCTGTATAAAGGTGGGTATCTTCGCCCTGATGAACATACAAGATATTATTTTGGATGTCTTTGTCTACAACAAACCACCTCTCGCCATTGCCGTCGGCTTTACCGCCAATATTAAGCCCACGGCGTTGACCAAGTGTATAAAACATAACACCAATATGCTTACCGACCACCTCGCCATCAAGTGTCCTTATCTCACCTTCTTTTGCTGGTAAATAATTATTTAAAAATTCTCTAAACTTTCGCTCTCCTATAAAGCATATACCTGTACTATCTTTCTTCTCACTAGTTGGTATACCAGCTTCTCTGGCTATCTGCCTAACTTCGGATTTTTGCAAGTTACCAATAGGAAAAAGTGTCCTACTAAGTTGCTGTTGCCCTAATTGATTGAGAAAATAGCTTTGGTCTTTATTCGGATCAACACCTTTTAACATATAAAAAGTACCGTCTCTTTCTTCTACCCTGACATAATGTCCCGTAGCAATATAGTCAGCGCCAAGACTAAGAGCATATTCAAGAAAAGGTCCAAACTTTATCTCTCTATTACATAACACGTCAGGATTAGGAGTCATGCCATTTTTATAATCACTTAAAAACTCTTTAAACACGCGGTCTAAATATTGCTCGCTAAAATTTACATTATAATAAGGTATGCCAATATGATTACATACTTTTATTACATCTTGCCAATCAGCCTCTGAGGTGCAATGACCACGCTCGTCTTTTTCCTCCCAATTTTTCATAAATAAGCCAATTACGTTGTAACCTTGTTTTTTAAGAAGATAAGCGGTGACCGAACTATCTACTCCACCACTCATACCAACAACTACAGTTTTCATTTATCTCGCTCCTTAATAACATCATCAACTGTTTGACTGATCGGAACTGATACTGGATATTTAAACTTGCCGAAAATTAAATTTACAATATCCGCCACGTATGCAATCAAGAAGAAAGCATATACCGTCGCCAGTGGCGTAACTATTGTAGAATAAACCCATCCATAACCAGTTAAGAAAAAATAGTACAATAAAAACACAAATGTAAATATCGAAAAACTCACTAAATGGCTAATTCCTCTTCCGTATTTACCTATGTATATGTTATGTACTCCTAGCCAACCAAAAGCCCAAAATAATACCAAAAAATTTTTTCTAGGAACATCTTGTGGTCTAGTAGTTACATAAATTACATTTTCCTTGTGTCCAGCTTTGATTTGCTCTTTTGCTCCGGCGTTAGTTGCTTTAGCAAGCTTAGCGTAGTTAAAGCCGCAAGCCGGACATTTGCTTGCTGACATCATTAATTTTTGCTTGCAACGAGGACACTTTTTGTATAAATTTTTATCCATATTACTTCATCGCCTTATTTATATGAACAATTAGGTCGACAGTTTTGCAAGAATAACCCCATTCGTTGTCATACCAAGCCACTAATTTTACAAATCTATCTCCAAGCATCATACCTGCTTTTACGTCAAACACGCAAGTATGGCTCTCTCCTATAAAATCACTACTCACCATTGGTTCGCTTGTCACCGAAATAATATTCTTCATATCAGAATTTGCTCTAGCTTGAATACGCTCAACTATCTCATCGTAAGACGTGGATTTTTTAGTCAAAACGGTCAGGTCCACCACAGATACGTCTAGAGTAGGCACTCTCATACTCATCCCTGTTAGCTTTCCCTTTAGATGCGGTATCACCTCACCCACTGCCTTTGCTGCTCCGGTAGATGAAGGGATAATATTTGCACTAGCCGCACGCCCACCACGCCAATCTTTTTTTGTAGAGCCATCCACTGTTAATTGTGTAGCGGTAGTTGAGTGTACTGTAGTCATAAGACCATATTCAATACCAAACTCTTCATCCACTACCTTTGCTAGCGGTGCTAAACAATTAGTCGTACAGCTTGCGTTGCTCACAATATCCATATCAGGAGTGTAATCCTTTTCATTTACTCCCATTACAAATGTAGGGACTTCCTTCGCTGGCGCCGTAATCACTACCTTTTTAGCCCCAGCGTTAATGTGTGCCATTGATTTTTCACGGCTGGTATATTTGCCTGTAGCTTCGGCTACAATCTCAGCACCTACTGACGCCCAATCAATCTCACTAGCATCCATTACCGAAAAGAATTTTATTTTATTGCCATTGACTATCAGATAATCATCTTTTACTTCTATCTTAGCATCTAATTTACCATGGATTGTATCATAAGTTAATAAATACTTAGCATATTCAACATCTATAAAAGGGTCATTAACCGCCACCACCACTGCATCATCTCTTTGTAAAGTATTTCTAAGTATCAATCGTCCTATACGACCAAAGCCATTAATTCCTATCTTTGCCTTCTTCATTAATTATCCTCCTTTATGGTTGATTTTGTTTTAGATTTAGTAGTTGTTTTACTCTGTGCTTTAGGCTTTGAGCTTGCTTTGCTTTTTGTGCTTGCTGTTGATTTCTTACTATTTGTGGTCTTTTTTGTAGTTGTAGATTTTTTTGAAGTAGGAGGCTTTTTAGACGTAGGTTTAGTCTGTTTTTTAGTAGAAGTACTCTTAGCAGTCTTAGTGCTTTTCTTATCAGACTTCACTTCGTTGGTATCAGCTACCGCCTCTTTATCATCAATCACAACTACCTCGTTTTCAGTCGTCTGATCCTCTGAGCTAGTTTGGTCATTTTCATTAGATACGACTTGAGGCTCCACTTCTTCATTAATTGCCTTTTGAGCATTGCCTAATATGATAGGTTCAGCTTTCTTTTTGCTGATATTAACTACTGAGTCTATATTTGCTATTGATAAATGGAGTACACTACCTACTCCAGCTACAATCATAACAATAATTAACCAAAGTATTTCGCTCATATATAGCGGTAACCAAACGACCAACATAAAAGCTGTTATAGCGACCGCCATCTCTAAAGCCACAAAAATATAGCTTAGGATATTTGTTTTCTTTGATTTGGCTTTTTTGAATTTTGAATCAACATCCACCACTCCGACGTCGGTATTTGTAAGGTAATTTGTCTCTCGAATAAAGCCACATCTGTGAGGAAAATCACAAAGCAACTCTAAAACGACTTTATCAAAAGCCACAAAATTTCTAACAAAAGAACTCTCTTTTGTCCCAAGTAGCATCTTATTGATTCTATTTTTTATACTAATAAAACTTTCAGAAATTATTTCAAAGACTTTTGAATAATTCTTCTTTACGTGCATTATATTTTTGCCTTCTTCAAGTCCTAGTATAAACTGTTCGAACACCTCTAGGTTCTTTTGATAAAATGCATCAACAAAGACCATACCATCAAAGCTGGTCATATCAAAATTTTTTAGCAAATAACTTAGTGCAAAATTCTCGTTGTCTTTTGGATTGAAGACATAACTAGTCATTCCGTCAATTTCGTACGCCGTAGGTGTAACTATAATACCTTGCACATCAATTCCCATATCTTCAGCTAGCTTTTGACAGCTTAGCCAACTATCCGCGGTTAATTTGTCACCACTAAATGATGACCATACCCAAATTAATCTCATAATTTCTCCTTTTACGACAACGATATTATTACCATATTATATACTAAAATTACCAAAATTCCAAAGGTTTTTTATAAAAAATAGTTTAATTTTCTTCACTTTTTTCAAAAATTACTGTATAATCAAAGCAAAATAATAGCTTAATTAAAGGAGTCATATGAATACATACTTGGTAGTCGGGCTAGGAAATGTAGGGTGTAAATATGATAACACGTATCATAATATTGGATTTGACGTAGCAAACAATCTAATAAGTAAATATGAAATACAAAGAAAAAAAGAATTGACCTATGTATCACTGACTTGGCTTAATATCGAGGGGCGTTTAGTCATTGTTGCAAAGCCAAAAACATATATGAATCTAAGCGGTACTGCTGTAAGAAATGTTTGCAATTCGTACAAAATAAATTACAAAAATATTATTGTCGCTTTGGATGATTTGGACCTACCAAAAGGCAGTTTTAGATACAAACAAAGTGGTAGTGGTGGCTCACACAATGGACTAAAAAATATTGTGGAGGTTTTGGATACTAAGGATTTTGCAAGAGTGAGGGTCGGGTTTGGGCCCAAGCCAGAAAAGATGCCACTAGATAAGTTTGTTTTAAGTCACATAACAAAAGAGGATAGGTCACTTATAAACCCAGCTATAGAACAAGCTACACAAAAAATTATTGATTTTATCTTAGGTAACATACAATGAGCACGACTTTAAATAGATTTTATTACGACATAGAAAATAAAAAGCATTTAAACCTCATCGGTACAAAAATATCCGAGCGGGGCTTTTTGCTTAAAAATAAGTCATTTTTGTACATAGCCTTAGATAATGTAAGTGCTATAAGTATGCAAAAACAAATGCAAAGTCTTGATAACAAATGTGCTATACTCACCACCGCACTTGATGATGTGGTATATTCTGATATTAACGCTATAAACATTATGAATGTTCTAAGTCAAATAGCCAGTAAAGAAGTACAATCATTAATAGTAACATACAATTTTTTATTACAAAAACTACCACCTTTGGATATGGTAAAAAGTCACATATTACCTATAAACATAGGCGACGAGATCCCTTTGCAAGATTTGACTGTTAAGCTTATAAATCTAGGCTACAAAAGAAAGGATATCCTTGAAAATATCGGTGATTTCACAATAAAAGGTGATATTGTAGACATTTATTTACCAGATAAGGCTATAAGAGTAGATCTAGGATTTGATGTATTAGAAAATATAACAGAAATTTCGCTTGAAACTAACAAAAGTTTCAAAAAATTAGATAGTTTGTCTATATATCCTATAACTATGTTTTTGCAAGGTGAAGAAGGGGCAAAACCTTACTATAATCTACCTATGACAGAGTATATATCAGATAACATTACGGATTATTTTGATTTGATAGTTATAGACGAGCCTAACATAGTCGTTAATAGATTGGAAGAATTGTATCAAGCGTCTAGGCAAAATATACTTTCACAAATTGAGAACAACTTAGCCACCAAAGAGCATCTAAATTGGTACACAAAAAATTGGTTTAATATAGCTAATAAGGCTGTGGTCGCTATATGCAATATAAATGGCAATAATCTATATCATGCAGAAGATATCATAAGCATTGACACAATAAGCGTAAATAATTTTTCTTTTAATCAAAAGCTACTGATAGATGATCTTAAGTACTACTCTAGTCAAGATTATTCCATAGTATTGTACCTTGGCAACGCAAAAAGATGTGAAATATACAAGCGAATGCTTGAAGATAATTTATTAACAAAAAATAACTTACAAATAACACTAAGTGATAAATATTTACATTTAAGCGTAGGATTGCCTCAAGAGAAGCTGTTACTTATTGGTACTAATAATCTATTTAAAACCAAGCAGACAGAAAAGAAGAATAAAAATAGAGTATTTTATCTACCAAAGGTCGGCGACTATGTAGTACACGAGGTACATGGAATAGGTCTTTGTAAAGAAATAAAATCCATAAATTTTGGATTAGGCGAAAAGGATTATTTCGTAATAGAATATCAAAAAGGTGCTATACTGTACTTACCAAGCGAGCAAGTAAATGAAATCAGTCAATATTTAGGCGGTGACCACCCTAAGCTTAATGAACTAGGTGGACAACAATTCACAAAAGCTAAAGAGCGGGCTAAAGAAAGCCTAAAAAAGTTGGCTTTTGACCTAAGAAAAGTATATCTAGCACGTGAGCAAACCAAAGGATACTTATACCCACCCGATGATGAACTGATGAATGCTTTTGAAAATGCTTTTGAGTATGAGCTAACCGCAGACCAACAAAGTGCTGTAAATGACATTAAGGAAGATATGCAAAAGGGCAAAGTGATGGATAGGCTTCTATGTGGTGACGTCGGTTATGGTAAGACTGAAGTCGCTTTGATATGTGCTTACAAACACATCTTAAGCGGAAAACAAGTAGCCTTTTTAGCTCCAACCACTATCCTTTCTATGCAACATTACAATACCGTATCGAGTCGAATGAAACCTTTTATGGTAAACGTGGCACTGTTTAATAGATTTACACCAGCAAGCGAAGTAAAGCGAATCAAACAAGGTCTAAAAGATAAAACCATAGATATTGTAGTGGGTACTCACAAACTTCTTGGTAAGGACATTGAATTTAAAGATTTAGGGCTACTTATCTTAGATGAGGAACAAAGATTTGGGGTAAATGACAAAGAAAAACTAAAAGCTAAACCAGACCTAAATGTACTCACCTTATCAGCTACACCTATACCGCGTACGTTGCATATGAGCCTTAGTGGTATTAGAGACATTAGCATCATCGCAACACCTCCTGTAGGAAGATTGCCAGTGACTACCATAGTAACAGAAATCAGTGACCAAATATTACTAGATGCTTGCACTAGAGAACTAAATAGAGACGGACAAGTACTTATCATCAATAACACGGTCGAAAATCTAGACAAGATAGCAAGTCATATTCGTGAGCTTATATCAGTAGATGTTGAGGTCGTCCATGGTCAAATGGATAAAAAGGACATAGAAAAGGCAATGCTTAAGATGTACAACCACGAAGCCTCCGTGCTTCTTGCGACTTCACTTATCGAAAATGGTATCGACCTACCAAAAGCTAATACACTAATAGTACTTAATAGCGACAGATTTGGTCTATCTCAGCTATATCAAATGCGTGGTCGTGTTGGCAGAAGTCGTGAACAAGCGTACGCTTATTTTACGTACGGCAATGCTTTTTATCTATCGGATATAGCAGTAAAACGTCTAGAAGCTTTAAAAGAATTTAATGACTTGGGTGGCGGATTTAAAATAGCTATGCGTGACCTAGAGTTAAGAGGTGCAGGCACTATACTAGGTGCTGAACAAAGTGGGCATATGGAAAAAATCGGTTACGACTTATATCAAAGATTACTACAAGAAGTTTTGGATGAAATGGAGGGCAAAACAGAAAGACAACTTCGTGAAGTCAAAATCAGCATTAATAAGCCAGCTATACTGCCTGTAGACTATGTGCCAAGTGAAATGGAGCGTATAAAAGTATACAACGAGATAGCAAGTACAAAATCGATTTCTGAAAGCAAAGATGAATTAAACAGTCTTAAAGATAGATATGGAGAACCACCAAATGAAGTAAAAACATTAATATATGTGTCCTTAATCAAAAATCTATCTGCCAATATAGGTATAAAAAGCATCAATTTAGGTGATTATGCACAAGTAGGTTTCTATGAATTAAAAACTTTAGAAGCATCGTTAAAATACTTTAAAAAAGAAAATATTCAGGTATCATCAACAAATTTGAGCCTTAAAGTACAAGCGAGCAAAACAAACGAAGATTTACAGGAAATTATTTTAACATTTTTAACAAAAATGGCAAATAACTGTTGCTAAATTAAATGAAATTAGATATAATAATTAAGTCTAAAATTGCACAATGTAATGTTTTGTGTAAAAAAACAAATATATGGGAGTGAAAATGAAGAAAAATTTATGTTTAGTACTTGTATGTATGTTTGCTGTAGTCACACTTATGAGTGGTTGTAGCTTAATAACATTAAATCAAGGCAAATATTTAAGCCAAGTTGTTGCAAGTGTTGGCGATATTGAGATAACCAAAGAGGAGCTCATTACTACTTATAATAGTTATTACGAGACACTTAACGAACAAGGTTATACTCAAAATGAAATAGTAGACTATAGTTTGGACCTTTTAATTGATAGAGCTATACTGGAAGAATATTCACAAAGTTTGTACACTTTGACACAAGCTGAAAAGAATGAAACTCTGATCCAAACCTATGACTTTATTGTTAGTCAGATAGGAGAATTAGAAGGCGAAGTTCGTGCCGAATGGAATATTAGCTCATCAAACTCTACTGAGACAGCTACTTCTGATACCGTATATAATGAGTACGAACCTATAGCAAATTTTGTGGATGGTCAAATTGTTGTAGTGGAAGATTCGGAAGCAGACAACACACCTCACTTTGGATTTGAGGACAAGGTAAAAGGATTTAAGAGCTATTGGGTATACGAAAGAGAAGATGTAGCAAATGAAGCTTACAAGAGATATATCCAGGATTTAAGAGATTATGAAGAGCTAAAAGGTATAAATACTGAAAGTGACGATGAAGTCCTTCTTAACGAAATAAATCGTTTGTATGAATTATACGAAAAACAAGCCTATCTAACCAGACTTCAAACTGAATACAACAAAAGTTTGGTAAGCTCAATTACTCCTGATATGGTATTACAAGAATATCAACGTTTAGTAAATGAAAACAAAGGTAGATATGATGTAGCAAGTGTTGGTATGGATGCTTATGTAACAGATATGCTAGATAATGCTAGTGAAGTATACTACCACCCTACAAACGGCGAATTCTTCTATGTTACTCATGTATTATTAAAGTTTAGTGATGAACAAGATGAAAAGCTACAAGCTATGAAATCTTTACTTGAGCAAAAAGCTATCACTCAAGCTGACTATGATAACTTTATGGAAGAATTAGCTAAAGAAATCAAGGTAAATGTTTTAGATGAAAATGGCAATGCAACTGGCGAAGTATTGAGCGTTAATGAAGCTTATAACAATATTTCAGCTAGCGTACAAGCTGGTAGCACATTAAGAGAAAAAGCTATAAACTTCAATCAATATATATATAGTTACAATCAAGACCCTGGTATTCAAAACGCTGAAAGAGACTATGTAATCGGTAAGAAAATAGATGAAGAGACCGAGACTAGAAGTAGAATGGTAGAAAGCTTTACAAATGCCAGCAGGGAACTATATGATCAATACTTAAAAGATGGCGTGCTAGGAAATATATCCGGTTTGGTGCTTAGCGAAAATGGCTATCACATTATAATGCTTACCGGTGTGGCTGAAAATATGGTAGTTAGCACCAATCCTATAGAAGCGTGCGAAGATCTAAATAATTATTATGTAAATGCACACACAAATGAGACTTACTTCCATAAAATATTTGATTCACTTGTTAGTGATGACAAATACTATGATACCTATGTTAATGGTATATTAACTGATTATAAGAGTGAAAATCAAATCACCAAATTTGTTTCAAGATATTCTGATTTGAAAGTTTAATAAAGTATAAAAAGTCGCCTATGCGGCTTTTTTTTATTAAATAAGCTCTAACTGAAGGTAAATTTATTTTGTCGAATTGTGTTGTTGTAGGTCCATTACTACTACATTTTGTTTACGAAAATATTTTTCAAAAAATTATGGCAATTTTATTTGACATATGCTTAAAAAGCATTTACAATCTAAATGAAAATTGTTTTTTGGAGGTTATTTTATTATGGTATTAGAAATTCAAAAAAGAGATGGCAGAAAGGTCGGGTATGATATCAATAAAATAACCCAAGCTATCAATAAAGCTATGAAGAGTCAAGGTATAAACGATATAGAGGCTTGCAAAGATTTGGCACAAAAAGTACAAGATTCGTTATTTGTTATGTACGCAGGAGACACACCAAATGTAGAGCAAATACAGGATTTGGTCGAAGAAGCTTTACTAGGCTATAACAAAAAAGTAGCTAAAGCCTATATAAAGTATCGCACAGATAGGACTCGTGTTCGTGAAATGAATAGTCATTTGATGCAAGTACTAGATGAGTTAACCAACGCTGATGCAAAAGATTCTGATATGAAACGTGAAAATGGTAACGTAGATGGTAACACCCCTATGGGCACAATGCTTAAATATGGTAGCGAAAGTGCTAAGTATTATTATGACAAGTTTTTGCTAAGACCAGCTCAGAGCAAAGCACATCGTGAAGGTGATATACATATACACGATTTTGACTTTTATGCACTTACGACAACTTGCTGTCAAATAGACTTGATTAAGCTGTTTGAAAATGGTTTTGGTACGGGTCATGGCTTTTTACGAGAACCAAAAGACATACTGAGTTATAGTGCTCTTGCTTGTATAGCAATTCAAGCCAATCAAAATGACCAACACGGAGGACAAAGTATACCAAACTTTGACTATGCTTTGGCAATAGGTGTCAGAAAAACATACGCTAGGATATACAGGAATAACTTTGTTACTGCGGTAGAATTTATCAAAGGCAAAGAAGCTGGAGAAAGAGCTAATGCACTACTAAATCAGATGATAGAAGACGGTTACGTCCCTAGTCTAGAAAGGACACAAAAATATATAGATAAAGAAAAAGAAGTGTTTGACTGGTTAGGTCCATATCTTGATGAGGTAATAAAGTTTACTATCCCTAAATCATATAAAGAAACTGACCGCCTCACCTATCAAGCTATGGAGGCCCTCGTACATAATCTAAATACAATGCATTCAAGAGCGGGTGCTCAAGTACCTTTTTCTTCAATAAACTATGGCACCGACACCTCAAAAGAAGGTCAAATGGTTATGGAAAATCTACTAGATGCTACTAAAGCTGGATTAGGTAATGGCGAGACACCAATATTCCCTATTCAAATATTTAAGGTAAAAGATGGTGTAAACTACAATCCAGGCGACCCTAATTATTATTTGTTTGAGAAAGCTTGTGCCGTAAGTGCTAAGAGATTATTTCCTAATTTTAGCTTTATTGACGCACCATTTAATGCTCAATACTACAAAGAAGGTCTTCCAGAGACAGAGGTGGCTTATATGGGATGTCGTACTAGAGTGCTAGGTAATGTTCACGATAAATCACGTGAAATAGCGTATGGTAGGGGCAATTTAAGTTTTACTTCGATAAACCTACCTAGACTTGCTATAAAAAGCAAGCAAAATCTCAATACCTTTTACAAATTGTTAGATAAAGAACTATCACTTGTTAAAAGACAACTTTTGGATAGATTTAAAATACAATGCTCTAAAAGAGTTAAAAACTTCCCATTCCTTATGGGACAAGGCGTCTGGATAGATAGTGAAAATTTAGGTCCTAATGACGACTTGCACGAAGTACTAAGACACGGTACATTATCTATTGGGTTTATTGGGCTAGCCGAAACACTAGTATCCCTTATAGGTAAACACCATGGTGAAAGCGAACAAGCCCAACAACTAGGCTTAGAGATAATCAAACATATGAGAGATTATACAGATAGAATAAGCAAGTCAACTAAGTTAAACTTTACACTGCTTGCGACACCTGCTGAAGGATTAAGTGGTAGATTTGTAAAAATGGATAAGAAAAGGTATGGTGTCATCCCTGGCGTAACTGATAGAGAGTATTATACAAATAGCTTCCACATACCTGTATACTATCATATATCAGCTGAAGAAAAAATCAAACTAGAAGCACCATACCACGCATTAACCAACGCAGGTCATATCACTTATGTTGAGCTTGACGGTAATATGGCAAATAATGTAGAAGCCTTTAAGAGCGTTATAAGATGTATGCACGACTATGGCGTAGGTTATGGTAGTGTAAATCACCCAGTAGATAGAGACCCTGTTTGTGGTTATGTGGGTATCATAGGGGATACTTGCCCACACTGCGGGCGTAAAGAAGACGATAGAAAATTCGAACGTATTAGACGTATCACTGGTTATCTAGTTGGGACACTAGACAGATTTAACAACGCTAAACGTGCCGAAGAAAGGGATAGAGTAAAACACAATGTCAAATATTAGAATAGCTGGTATAGTGCACGATAGCATAACCGATGGTGTAGGCCTAAGAATAGCTATATTCACGCAAGGATGTCCGCATAAGTGCAAAGGATGCCATAATCCTGATACTCACGACTTTAACGGCGGATATACTGTAACAAGCGATGAGTTGATAGCTACTATAGACAAATCTCACATAATCACTGGAGTAACCTTTAGCGGTGGAGAACCAATGTGTCAAGCTAAAGCTCTGCTACCTGTCGCTAAATATGTAAAGATAAGGGGGCTCAACTTGTGTATCTACACTGGCTACACCTTTGAAAAATTATTGACTTTAGGGCAAGACGTTATGGAATTATTAAAACTTGCTGATGTAATAGTAGATGGTCCCTTTGATATAAATCAAAAATCTTATGAATTGAAGTTTATGGGGTCTAAAAATCAAAGACCTATTGATGTACAAAAAACTTTAGCTTCTCAAGAAATTACCTTAGCTGAAGGTTGGTTATAGTTAACAAAAACCGTTAGTTTTCACTAACGGTTTTATATTTTATTAATGGTTTTTATATAAAAAAGTTCTCTACATAACATTATGTAGGGAACTTTTTTTTGTTAATTCAGCTCAATAGCTAATATTACTCTTCCATAAGTAGCACTATACACGAAAGCATCTCCTAATTTCTCAGAAACATTTGCACCTAAACTACTCATAGTTATTACTTCAAACATTCCTGAATAGTTACCGCTACCTATAGGGTTTGCTAAAGTCGTAACGGTAGTGTATACATTGCTTATTGTAATAGTGTCACTAGCAGAACCAATCAACCATCCGTTGATTTGGCTACCACTCGAAGAAGTACCAACAGATGTTGCTAATACCTCGCCTGCATTGTAGAAGTTATATACATAGCAGTTTGCTCTACCAGCTAAACCACCTGCATAACTATTACCGTTTATCTTAGCTCTAGAGGTAACGCTACCTATATTGTAACTATTATTTACAATATATCTTACGCCACTAGTAGATAGTATTCTACCAGCTAAACCACCTGCATTTGGCTCCATATTGTCTGCGTAAGTACCATACACTGTACCTAAGTTATACGAATTGCTGATTACTGAGTTTACATAACCGCTCAATCCACCAACTAAAGTACCAGTGATACTACCAGCATTACCGCAATTTACTATACCTAATCCAGTATCATTAGTTGTAGTAATGTATCCGACAATACCGCCACTATACATAATAAGTGAAGTAGAATTATTAGTTCTGACAATGTTACTTGCATTGTAACAATCTTGAATTAAAGAACCACTCCCAGTAGCATAACCTACAAGCCCACCTATATAGTAGGAAATAGAGTTACTACTTGCATAGCCCACGTTAATATTTGAATTAGTCACATCGCAATTAACAACTCTAGTGCTTGTAGCGTATCCGACTATAAAGCCGACATTTGTACGCTCTAATCTATTTACAGAAAGTGTCGAGTTGGATAACCTAATATTTTGTATTGTAGCACCACTGGTTGCTTTAAACAATCCAAAATTCTCGTCATTTACTGTAGCATTTATATTATAGATAGAGTAATTACCACCATCATAAGTACCGCTGAATGGTTTCTCTCTTGTACCAACTGAGTAGAACCCATCTGCAAAATTAATATCATTCATCTGTACAAAATAGAAGTTACTTGTATAGTAGAAGCTCATACGTCCAAACTGCTCTGCGGTACTGATCTGGTAAGGGTCGGTCACACTACCATTACCACCTGCAAATAGGTCGTGCGTGCCACTTACACCGTTTATCATATTAACTATGCTAAACTCAGTATCGCCTATATAGTATCTGCCATCTATTATATCTATCTGGTCGAAGTTGTACAATTCTTCCTGAGCTGTACTACCATCTCTTCTAATAATCAAATAAGGTTCATAGTCGTTAGCACCTATGTAGCTACTTGCTAAACTATTACTTACTATAGCTCTAACCGCTATATTATAGATGCCTAACTCAGCAGGATAGAAGATTGGACTGTCTACTACAGTCTTACCTAAGGTAGGTGTAGCAGATATTGAAGCTCTGTACATATAGAACACTTCATATTCTAGACTTATACCGCTAGCTATAGCTGGCTCATCCCAAGTGAATGCTCTCAGTGACGTATCAAATACCAAATTTGATGGTGTATCTGGTTTGGTAATCTGTATCTCAGAAGTATATTCACTGCTTAAAGCATTATAGCTATCTTCTGCATACGGCAAAGGCAATGCTTGTAGACTTATTCTATAAGAACCTGTTAATAAATTACTTAACAATTCATTTAAGTTTATTTGATAGTGTGTTGAGCCTACTATGCCATCAACAACATTAGAATCATCCACTTCAAACTCATAGTACCTAATATAATCGCCATCACCGACCAACTTAATTCTATACTTAGTTGTAACTATATTACTGTCGTTGAAGTTATACTCTACAGCTTGCCACCTTAAGTTTAGATACTCTGATTCATCAATAATAATCTCGACTTGTCTAGGCGTATTTAACTTAAATACATTTGTGTATGTAACGCTTTCAAAGGTATACTCAAATTCTCTAAACTTAGAATTTACATAATGGCTATCCCCTATAGCTCTAACTGATATAGATTCATATTCGCCTTGTGGATAGTTATCACCAATCAACTCAAAATAATACTTACCAAAGCTTGTATCATAAGCTGAAGTACGTGCTGTGATTGTACTATCTCCAAATTTAGCTACTACTTCATACTCTGTAGCATTTTCTACTGGGTCAAAGTAAATCACTCCATTATATATCATAATGCCTTGTACTTCATTGAGTTTCTCAATAATCAACTCACTACCTATAGCAGAGCTTGTCAGCAATCTAGTACCATTTTCATTGTAAGGTACGGTATTGCCAACTACTTTAACCGCTAAGTTGTGTTTGTCGCTACTTATCTCGTCTCTAAACTCAGATTGTTGTACTGTAATCAAGTTATCTTCATAGGTCACACCATTGATTACTAGATAGAAACCTGTATGACCGCTACCTGTATAGTTCCACTTGATGATACCGCCGTCAACATAAACTTCAGTAGGTGCAGAAAGTCTTGTCGCTTGTATAGCATAGCTAGCACTACTGCTTGCATACAATAATCTTTCTGACGTGTCGCTGATAACCACATCACCGACAGCTCTGATAGTTATATTGTATGTACCTTGAAGCACTTCATTATTCAGTTCATAGTAGCAATACTCGTTATCAGTTATGAAATCACCATTTGATCTAGACACTATAAAGGTATAATGTTCATTATTATTTACACCGACTAGGTCTATCTCATATTTATCTACTGGTTTATTCGTATCAAAATAACTGATTTCCCATTGTAACTTACCTAAGGTATTACCTATTCTAGTAAGTGTGGACAATTTCTCAACCAATCCATACTCACCAAACTCACTGTCTAGATATTCTACACCATCACCTAAAGCCTTTATTCGTAAATTATAAGTACCAGCACCTAAAGATTCTGGTAATCTATAGGTGATAACGCCGTCGTTGTTTTCAAATTCAACATTGTCATATCTAAACACTTCACTATTTTCGGTATTAACAACCTCAACATAGTATCCACTTGCACCGCTAACGGCATTCCAACTTATCTTACCATCTATGATAGTAAATGGGAACTCTCCACTAGTCGGTACGTTAAGTATTGTAGTGGTTACTTTTTTACTTGTATTAGAAGTCAAGTAAATAGTACTGTCACCTTTTGTACGCACATAGATAGCATAGGTATCTGGTGCTAATTGAAGTTCGTTTAAGTCGTAACTATTATTGTTTCTTGCAAGTTCTACAACTTTAAGAATATTATCAGAACCTTGATCCACAAACAATTCGTAACCGTTGTTGTTATCCATATTGTTCCAATGCAGTACACCATCTTCAATATAGATGTCATCAGTAACCTTTAGTATTTCAACATTAAATTCGGCACTATAGTTACTCGTTATATATCCCACACCATCAGTCAAGCTAACACTATTACCCATATTAGCTATCTTAAATGTGTATGATCCAGAGCCAAGACTATCAAAATATTCGTTGAGAAGCATCATAAAATATTCGTTAGTATTATCAAATTGCCCTACATTAAAGAACTCTATTATATTTGTTCTTAATGCTTCAATCTCTTCTTCGGTCAACTCTTCACCGGTCGTATCATCTGACTCAATAACACCATTATAATATGCGTATACACGAACATTGCCCAAAGGTCTATTAGCATTTATTATACTTTGATTGAGCCCCGTAGCAAAGTCTTTGCTAGTACACCAATGCAATTTACCTTGGTCTAAGAAAGTATCATAATCGCCTACCTCAGGGGCTGATAACTTATAAATGGTTTGGTTATCACTGTAGCCACTATCTACTATAAATCCACCATCACCTAAAGCTTTTACCTTAATGTCGTGCTTACCTATTGATTCAGTCAAGAATTCATAAGAACTAGCTCCATTTATAGTCTTCACTATAGCATTGTCTATAGTCACTTCATAAGCATTGACACCACCTTCCCAGGTCAAAACGCCTTTGTCGGTCTTGAAGTTATTTGGTGCAGATAAGTATGTTATAGTTTTGACAGCACTATTCATACTATTTGTATAATAGCTATCGCCATATGCCACAACGACTACATTTACCATTATTGTAGTGTCTTGAAGCAATTCAGCGAAAGGTTTTAAGTAACTTGTAGTTTGGGTAATTACTTGAAGTTGCTCTACTTGCATCTCGCCTTCTTCATCTACGTAACTATAGCTACCTATTACGTAATATCCAGATGCATGATCTACTTTATCCCACGTGAGCAAGCCATTTGACATACTTACATTAGTTGGGGACGCTAACTGTACACCAACTGTAGGACTAACCGCGTCTGACCAATCTGAAGTAAAGTTCAAATCATCACCAACAGCTCTATATCTAAAATTAGCTTTTGTATTGACTTTATTCGATTGTATGCTATACATCGTTGAATAAACTTCGTCTGTAATGTCTACCGAGATGTAATTTCTAGCGTTGCCA
This sequence comes from uncultured Clostridia bacterium, assembly GCA_944349765.1. Classification (GTDB taxonomy): domain Bacteria; phylum Bacillota; class Clostridia; order Christensenellales; family UBA1242; genus CALVNN01. Next base: position 25,746 of record CALVNN010000006.1, read on the forward strand.
TATTCATATTCAAAATATTTTGGCTCTATTATGACTATACCGCCGCCCTCTTCACCTTCGCTACCATCACCTGATTCTGCTGGTTGCTTGTAAGTAACTTCACTTAGTTTGAAGAAACCTTGAATAATGTCAGGGCTACTTGGTCTAGCAAGTTTGTAACCGCTAACTGCGTCAGAATATGATGAATTTACCAAAACATTAGAAGTACCGCTTTGACTATTCATATAAGCTTTTAAGCTAACCTTATAGTCGCCCGCCTGGAATTCTGTACCCAAAGAATACTCAGTAACATCGCCAACATTTACTTTAACGCCATTGATATCTAGCACATAAAGCACGGCACCATACACATCTTCCCAAACAAGTTTACCACCAGACAAGCGTATATTAGAAGCATCACCATCGGTAATGTTGAAGGTAACTTCATTTGAATTGTTACTATTTACATACTGCTCGGTATCGCCAACTGCAATTACTTTAGCAGAATTTAATCCGTCCTGCGTATACTCCAACTCGTCAATAGATATATAGGTTTGACTCGTGTATACTACATTACCTGCAATGATTACATTATATCCCGTAGCATTGGCTACTGCATCCCACTTAATAGCATAATCGGATGTTGAATCATTGGTTAATTTTTCCACTAAAGCAACAGGGGCTACTAACTTTTGAACAACCTTTTCATTAGAAAAGTTACTTCTTACAAAGCTGATTCCGTCACCTAAAGCACGTACGCTTATCGTATACTCACCAGCCACATACTTATCTGTAAGCTCAAACTCTCTAGTATTGACATCGGTAATAGTCACTAATTCGGTAGTATCGCCTATAACTACTTTTACCTCGTAGCCCACAATACCCACCTGGCTAGCTGTCCAAACAATCTTGTTATTAACAAGTTCATCGCTAATAACTGGAGCTTCAAGCTTCACAATATTTTCCACACTTTCGTAAGTACTTGGAAGATATCTCGTCTCATCGCCAGCCAAACATCTGACTCTAATCTCAAATGTATCAGCTAGCAATTCATCGCTGATAGTAAATTGTGCAAGTTTAGTAGTATATGTCTTAGTTGTTGTACCAACAAATACTATCTCATACTCAAATTCATTAAATGTTACCAAAGGATTTGCATCAAATGTAATTGTATTATTTACAACCTGCAATCCGCTAACTGGAGCCAATCTAGTAACCGTAATAGCCTCAGAATAATCACTATTTATGTAAGTAGTAGAATCACCCTTGATAGCCACACTTACCGTATAATCGCCTACTCCTGTGAAGTCATACAGAGTAGATAAATCAGGGCTTGATACTTCGACAAAAGTGTCATTATCTTCATAAGTGATTTTTATAATGTAATTGTCATAACCTTCACTAGCTGTGACTGCAATATTTTGTGATTTATGAGTCACTTGATTAGGTGCTTCTGGTTTTGTTATAGTTACACCACTACTTGCTTTACCATTGACTATGTATTCGCCATTTCCTTTAGCAACAACAGTTAATGTATAAGTATCGCTAGTAAGCTCTGTATTGATTGTTATTGTGTCACTAGTATCAAATTCATCACTGTAAACGTTTTCTCCAGTACCTGTATAAATGATTATGTATCCACTAGCATCACCGACATCTGTAGTAACAAAAGTAATGGTAGAATTGTTAGAAATTGCTACATTTGATACCACTCCTAGAACGGTGATATCACTTTCTAAACTTACAAAATCACTATCCAGTACATTAACTTCTGTAGAAACAGCTTTAACCTTGACAGAATAAGTGCCTTTATCTAGTCCTAAGGTAGTCAAATCAAATTGATTAGTCGACACGCTATATTCTTGGTCATTTAACATCACTACATAACCAGTAGCGTTATTAACTTCTGACCAATGTAGGATATTATTTTGTATGTAAAACCTTTCAGTTGTATCTAATTTTAAGATATTAGAAACTATAGCAGGATTACTACTTACATTCTGAACATAATCACCGACCGTAATTACACCTATCTCATACTCACCGCTTGCATCAAAAGTCAACTCAATTCCATTTACATCGTATACAAAATCATAAGTATTAGTCTCGCCATCTATAATTATTAATATTTGGTAATTGTCATAATCTTCAACTTGTGCAAATGTCAAAGTATCCTTATTGAAGGAAACGTTAGTTACGCTAGGTAATTTATTTATCGTGATTGTATTGCTAATAGGTGACTCGACCTTTAGCTCGCCATCACCAGCGACTTTGACAGCAACAGTCCATTCGCCTTCAGTCACATCCAAAGGTATAACCGCATAATTTTCACTAGCTGATTGTCTAATTGTGGTTTGACCTTGTGTGTATATGACTACGTATCCATTTTCGTTAGTGGTAGCAGTCCAGGTCAAGTATTTATTCTGAGCGTCAAGTTTTAGTCCGTTAGTACCGCCTAATACCTCAATATTATCTATTTCAGTAGCGGTACCGCTGATAGTTGTCTTACCATTGCCTTCAGTGACCACAACAGCTTTATATACGCCACTTTCAAGTACAGTCAAATCAAAGTTATCAGTAGATACTATTTCTTCGACTACTTTATTTTCACCTTCATATATTCTTACGGTATACTGAGCATTATTTGTATAATCCCAAGTAAGTTTATTGTCGCTTACAGTCAAGCCAGTAGTTTCACTATATTTTGTTACTACAAAATCATCACTCATACTTGATGAAGGCTTGCTATTATCACTACTTACAGCTCTTACATTAAATATATAATCTCTTGCTTTATCAAAAGTGCTTAGCATAACTCCAAATGAATTTGTATCAGCTTCGCCAAATTTACTTCCATCTAAGTATATCTCATACTTAGCACCCTCTATCGCATCCCAAGACAAGGTATAAATCTCGTCATTAACATTACCATCTATATTGGTTGGGGTAGATAGTTTTGTAAAATCTAAAGGATTTTCTATATCATAGTAAATACTATCAATATTGATCTTGCCATCGCCTATAGCACTAATAGTTATCTTAGTCACCACGCCACCAGCAACTTGTTTGTCACTTAGGTCAAAAGTAGTGGCTTTTATGACGTTAGTATAGTCAGTAACAATCTCTTCACCGACTAAATACTGAATAGCTAATTTATATCCCACAGCATTTGATACTGCTTGCCAACTAATAATAGAGTTTGTTGGTTGTGTCTCATAGATAATTGATGGGGCTTTAAGAACATTAAATCCTATAATAGTCTTATCAGAGCTAGACACAAAATCGTTATGATTTGCAATAACGGCTATGTTGTACACTCCGCCCTCTAAATGGAAATCTCTAATATCATAGCTTAATTCATTAGTAGTATGGGTCTTAACCACTTCACCGGACTCAGGGTTTAATACATTAAGCGTATAACTTGCATCATCCAACACTTTATTCCAAGACAAAATATTATTGTCAATGCTTAATCCCTCTACTAAAAGACGCGTAATAGTAAGGGTGTTGCTTGCCTTAGATTTGATATATGTATTATTCTCCAAATCACTTATTGCATACACAATTATATTATGTTCACCCTCAGCGGAATCAATAAAGCTTCTATATGTATCGCCCTCATTTTCTATAATAGCATCCACCTTAGCTCCATCTATCCACACTTCATAGCCACTAGCATTTTCTACCTTATTCCACTCAACGTAATTTCCATTTCTTGTTATTACTGGTGAAGACAAACGCTCAACCGTAATATATGTAAATCTTGAGGTATAATAAGGGCTATTTTCTTGAGGTGTACCCACTGTATAAAGTTTTAAATCATATTCGGTACCACTAACAAAATCAAAAGGTTCTTCATTCACGACAAAGCTTTCTAAGTCAAAATATTTCTCAGTAGTTGTGCCTAGTATAGTCTCAGTGTCATCTTCACCCACAAGCACTGCAACATACCTACTATCATCATAATCACCCTCAGTGGTGAATTCTAATGTAGTCCCATTGACAACCACATTTTGAGGCTCATACATTCTACGACCTTCTAACGCCAACGAATAGCTACTAGTTATAACATCATTATCGTTTCCGACTAATGCTATAGCTATATATATAGTACCCCCGCCAACATTTGTAAGTTCATCTAATGACAATGTCTCGTCAGCTTCTACACCGACCAGCCTTGTATACAATTCATTACCTTCACTATCAGTAAACGTGAATAGATAGTGGAAATAATTTTGCAATACATTATTGCCATCTGGGCGTTGTCCCTTTGATACTGAATTAACTAATTCCGCAGGCTTACCAATCAATATGCCATTTGCCAAGCTCCAGGTAAATTGATATCCCTCGCCAACACTGCTATAACTAAAGTTGACAGGTGGCAACAATTTATAAAAGGATGTAGTAGCTTCACTATAATCCGAATCAAAATAATTACCACCATTAGCACCTTTTGCCTTGACTGCTAAAGTGAAATGATTACTTTCTATTAATTGCATCAAATCCACCTTATCGGCAACATTGAGCTTAAATATGTGATTACCATCACTGAGTTCTATTTCGCCAGATTGATACACGGTATCAGTTTCTGCTTCAATATCCTTATACTCATAAGAGCTAGCACCATTTACCGCATTGACTATTATTGTATCATTTGTGTGTGAAACGCTTGTAGGAGCAGGAAGTTTCACAGCATTAAATACATTCTCATCACTAGTCCAATTACTATTTATCGTGGTGGTGCCATTACCATTAGCTCGAAGCTTGATAGCATAATCCCCAGCTGGTGCGTCACTTGGCAAACTGTAATTAACACCTACTTCAAGGTCGCTGACCTCACCATTCACATCTATAGAATAAGACACAGCATTATTGCTACCGCTAAAGGTCAAGGCATTATTTTCTATTTGCATATTATTTGGAGTAGCTAGTTTTGTAAAAGTTACTTTTACGTTATTCTCACTATCATAACCACTTGTAGTATTATTTACCGCTATTACACTAGCACTTACTTCGCCGGCTGGTATCTCTAGTATATTATTTAAACCTATATAAGTATTAACGCCGGCACTCTTTTGAACTTTTTCATCGCCAACTTCAAATACAGCTATATACTCTACAGCTCCAGCGACCTCATTCCAATACAAAGCACTGTCACGAATGCTTAATTCGCTTATAGCGTCAAGCTTAACTATACTTATAGCATCACTAGGCAAACTAGGATACAAGGTCTTATCAGTATTTGTATCAGGGACAGCCTCAACGGTAACTGAATAATTTCCTGCCACATCAAAATCTACTGTAGCACTCGTATCTGTAATATCTGTGATAAATACCTCACCATTTACACGGATAGTGTAACTTAAAGCATCCGTCACACTTGACCAGCTGACTGTATTACCCGTTCTTACTATGTCGGTAGGTGCATTCAATCTTTTGACCGTTATACTCGAACTAAAAGCACTATCATGTATCACATCACTTGTACCTACAGCTTTAACTGCCACTTCATTTACCACACCTGACTCAAAAGCATCAAAATATGTATTACCTGTTATAGGTTGCTCTACGCCATTTAGACTAACTATATAACCAGATGGCGAATAGGTGTAGGAACCATTCGTGTAAGTTACTGGTTGCCACTCTACCCTTCTAGTGAGCGTATTATAAGTCAGACCACTAGGTGCATCAAGTGTAACCTCTTCTGGAAATACCCTAACTGTAATATCAGCCGTCTTAGAGGTGTCTTGACGACTCATAGCGGTAACAACTGACTCACCAGGATTTAATCCCATTATGGTATCTCCGCTTACACGCTCTAGTATGTAGTCTCGACCATTATTATTAACGGTCGCTCCGTCGTCAGTGTAATACAAGGCCTGATTGCTTGCATTTGATGGTATTACGCTAGCATCAAGCTTGTACATCTCGCCGACAACTATCTCTATATACTCTTTATCCCAAACTACGCTTTCTACATTAATTGATTTGCTACAGCTACAACCAAATGTAACAAAAGCCACCACACAAAGTAGAAAACTTACTATAATTTTTTTAGATGCTCCCACAATAAAACTCCTTACAGTAAACTATTTAAAAACTGCAAACAACAAATATTTACAATTAACAAAAATAGTTTACCACTTTTGACACAATTTAACAACTAAATTAAGGCAAATTTTTTAAATTTACGACACAAAAAATAAGTCAATCATTCTAAATAATATTTTTTTGATTTTAGCAAAAAAAATCCCTTTATTATTGCAATAAAGAGATTTCGTTTTTTACTTATTAAACTGTATCATTAGACTCATCTAGGATAAATAATACAGGTGTCATTAGGCTAGTGTCTACAGCGCCCTCTGCAAGGATAATTAAAGTACATATTCCGTCAACAAATGTTAAGGTCATTGTAACTGTCTTATTATTTTCTACAGTTGGAGCAATCAACGTTTGATCTTCTTGTAAGATTTGATAACTTAAATCCTCATACATTTGGCTCCAAGTAATGGTCACATCTACCGTTGTATCTGTATCACCCATACCAAGGTCGTCTCTTGTAACATATATTGCCACACCTTGACTATGATAACTAAAATCACCAAAATCCATTAAATTATTAGGGTCTAATTTTAGTAAACAAGAGTAATCTGTATCGTCAATTTGGCTATTGTTATTTGAATCAAATGTAAAAGTCATTGGATAGACAATTTCAGGGGCTTCAGCCACAACTAAATAGACATGATACTCACCCATCTCGTCATTTTTCAATACTAGTTCCACATATTCAGCCCCTACAATACCGGTGATAGTTCCCTCCACATCGGTAACAAGTGGTAATGTCAAATTGGTTAAACTGGTAACCTTAGTACCATCGCTTAGATACAAATATTCTTCATAAATTGATGTACCAGTAATGGTTATACTAGTAGTGTCGCTATCCAACTTATTACCAAAATATCCACGAATAATCCCGTTTGCCATATCAAATTCAACATTACCTGAAGGCATACCATTACTACTCATTTCTAGATACAGATTTTTGTCATTGTATGATATATCAAATATTGTTAAAGTCGGATCTACTGTAGCATAAATAGTAATCATCCTCGTAGTTTTGTTATCTGAAGCTATAATCTTTATAACATAAACTCCGCTTTCATCTATCTCAAAAGAATAATATGAATTATCAATTAATGCACCGTCTTTGTAATATTCTGCTCTAGCATAAGAATCTTCAAGTTGTACATTAATATAGCCTGACAATAAAACATCTAAAGTTATTTCATTATCAATAATTTGACTAGATATGTTTTCATCAGTATCAAAATCACTGAAATTTAAAACTGCATTTGTATTGTTGGATACGCTATCATAGGTTTGTATGTATGATTTGAAAGTGTAGTTTTGAGTACCTGTCGTTAAAGTGTATTCTAACCAGCAAAGTGTATAGTCTGAATTGAACACGATTTCACTAGATACAACACTTACACCGCTTTGAGTTATTATAGATATATCATCTGATGTAACTCTTACTAGATATGGCAAATTGTAAGAGCCCATACTCTGTCTAAAGTCTAGGGAGAATTTTACCTCGCCATAATATTCTGGTAATGTAATAGTTATATCTTCGATGTAATCAGTTATATTAACACTAGTATAATTTGCTATGATGGTATCCGTTAGGGTATACAACTCACCATTAATAGTCACGCTATATACAGTGTTTACTATATTCTCGCCTTCATTAAGCGTAAGTGATTGTTGACCGTTTAATGTCAAACTTTGATTTGTGAATTTATTTGTATCTTGATAAGTCTGACTAATGGTAGGTTCGTTTGTCAAAAGTATTGATATACTTTCAGCCCCCATAAAGGTCATGCCGTCAATATAGTACATAGTATATTTTACATCTAATTTGCATTCAAAAATTTTAACATTATTTTGATACACAACTAGTGTAAAATCATCATTTTTAGCATTTTTAAAGTCGGTTACTTCGCTATTTTGGCTGTCAAAAATCTTGTATGTACAATCTTGATATTTTTCTGTAAATTGGATATCTAAAGAAGTTATAAAGCCACTTGGCCTAATTTCATATTCATTATTATTATAGTATGGTACAAGATTGGAATCATATTCTTCAGACGTATAGTTTACCACAAATTCTTCAATAGGGTTAAACGCTACAAAGCTTACATTTAAGATTGCAACCAAGCTGCCATATTCACTAGCTTCATCTTTAACATGAATAGATAAATACCCCCCAACTTCATCTGATGACAACGTTAGTGTATTTTGAGTCAATTTTTTAGTGCTACTTGAAGAAGTATTATAATACACTTCATATGTGCTAAGATAGCTCTGATCAAAGCTTAAAGTAATCTCATCCTCATTTAAATCTAGATTATACTCGTAAAAATAATCAACTTCAACAACATCAATTTGTGTCCCATTAATGTTTATGATATCAATAGTTGCTACCTTTATATTCAAATCAATTATTGTATCATTGTATACACTATCTCTTACACAAATATTTAGAGAAGATGAGATATCTGAAAATGTATAACTAAAATCATTGGTAACAATTTCTTCCTGACCATTGTATGTTGTTACATACAGTGTCACAATATCAGTATAATTACTATTGAAGCTAATATTAATCGTGCTACCTACTGAAACAGCTTTTGTATTTAACAATTCGTTTATAGTAACATTTTGATTGTTTAGCGTTATATTATCAAAGAATGGATATGAACAAACAATCTCAAACTCGAATGCTACACTATCATCAAATCTCGAATAGATATAAATTGTTGTATCCTCTACGATAATTCCGTCGTTATATGACACAGAGAAATAATCAACATATTTTTCATATAGTACGACATGTATCTCAGTACCATAAGCTACTGTCGGAATTGATGCTAATTCTTCTATAGTATAATTATTTTCACCAAGCGTCACATATTGTATTGGGTTAAAGTTGTAATTCACTGCAATAGTCTTTGAATATATAGTATTTTCACCTTGTTTTACTTCAAAAATACAAGATTCGATACCGAAATTAAGCGTTATGCTATTTTGCTGAGAACCATTGATAAACATTGAATATCCAGCACCTAAAGAGAAAGCTAGTGTACTACCGACATTTACTTTTGTTAAAGCATTAAAGGCATCAAAATCTAATGTATTAGTATCTAAAGATATACTTAAAAACGGGTTAGAAACAATGTACCATTTATAAGTCTTAGCTCCTTGTGAGTCATCAGCCCACTTGCAATTTATACTATCTTTTAAGCTAATCTCAAAAGTATATTCACCCTCCTCGACTCTCTCAAGAGCGCCTGTTACTGATAAATAAGTCTCATCAATATTTACATTAGGAGATTTCACCTCACCATCATAAATAAAATTCTCACTTATATAATTTGGTACAGCAATGTTTCTTTTTGCAATAGTAAACATTGCTTCGTTACTCTCGACATATTTATAATTCCCACTACCGTACATTATACCTTTAACATAATATGTTCCAGCGTTAGTTGGTACTTGTTGATAACTACCACCACCATAACTTGCCCTGTATACATATATTATGGTATCTACTGCCGTTAGCCCTTGTGGAGCATTAGGTGTATCACCATATGTCCAACCTTCTATCGTTAATGTACCCTGTATCCCTTCTGAAGACTTGTTAATAGTCCAAGATAAATTTTCTACATTATTATTTGTAAGATTATAATTTGAAGTATCATAATCAAAAGTCACTGAGGCTGTATAATTGCCTGCATTTATTTTTACATTATCAGTGTAATTCGCAGTCACACTAGTTGGTAAATTATTTAAAATTACAGTTTTTTCTTCGCCATCATATGTAAAAGGTTCTGTGTAATTCCAATTTACACTACTCATATCAATCGTAGCTTTTGATATTACCCAAGTTATAGCTACATCAGTATTATCTGAGCCTTGCCAAATATAATTAGCTTTGTCTAGTAAGGCAACTGTTATGGTGTAACCTGTTTCGTTTGCATTAGTTTGTTTGTTGCCAGTTACACTCATAATAGAAGCGTCAAAATCATTTAATACAGCCGTTTGTTCCTCGCCAGTGTAGGTATACGTACCAGTTAGCGTAGGCTTTTGCACGCTCTTAGGTGAAACTTCTATGGTCACATTTACCCTAATCACCTTATATCTATCTGTATCATTTGGGGTAAATATGGCAACAAATTGATTGCTACCTACATTACCAACCGTTGTGGTAGTAGCTAGCTCCCAAGCCCAAGTACCATTAGTCTCAGTAGGCAAAATTATATCATTAAGCGTGTCGCCATAGGTAGCAGTTTTGGCACCTATTTGAGTATAGGTCGGAGTCAATTTTTCTACAGCTATTGTCAAAGATATGTTTTCTAAAATATTGTAATTATTAGTATCAGCTGGCGTAAAACTAGCAAAATGTGTACGCTCACCCTCATCTCCAACCAAATCATCAGGATTGTTCCAAGTGAATCCTTGTGGCAATTCCACGCTGGATAGTGAATCGCCAACATTAGCCTCTAAATCAGTCGGCAATACGTAGGTCGGATTTGCCTTGTTGATAGACCAATTTAAATTTGTAATGTCGTTATTTTTTAACTCATAATTAACATCATCATATTCAAAGGTCACTGATGCGGTATATTCGCCAGCGTTCGTCTTTACGTTATCTGTATAATTTGCTGTAATACCATTTGGTAGGTTATTTAGTAAAACGGTTTTTGCTTCACCATCATATGTAAAGGCTTCGGAATATACCCAATCAACATTTGCCATATCTATAGTCTTTTTGTTAACGACCAGCTTAATTTGAACTGCATCGTATTCGCCATAAGTGACTGACAAGTTATACCCTTCAGCGTTGGCATTTATCGTCTGAGGCAAGCCTGTTATTGTATACCCGTTATCGTCATTTAAAATAACCTTTTGTGTATCATCACTATAATTTTCCTTAACGGTAATAAGCTCTGTCCAATCTAGCTCATCCCCATATGTAATAGTCACGACATTATTTTCACTGGACACGACTGTATCTCCTATGTATACGTCAAATCCAGTCGCCTTAGGCTTACAACAAGCACTAAGACATATTGCACTCGCAAAAATAATTGTAAAAGCACAAAGTAGGTTTAAAATCTTTTTACTTTTCATAAATCCTCCTTTTTGTTATACACACATGAGTTACAAAATGTTAAGTATCATATAACTAATTATAATATAACATATTATTATGCAATTAACAACAAAAAAACACCACTTTCAAAAAAAGTAGATGTTTTTTTATTATTTAAGCAAAACTCTAATTTTAAATTATAAAAAGTTTTCCACAATTTATCCACTTTTACACAGTGCAAAACTTTTGTAGGTAAAATTGTTCCGCGTGAAACATTTTTTTTGCTTAAGCACCACGAAAAACTCTTGCTTTTTGTTGTACTTTGTTATATTATAATAGTATGCAACAAAAACTTATACAAATTTTCAATAGTGCTGGTATAAATTTAACCACAATGCAAGTGGCACAGTTTGAAAATTACTACAATTTAATTATAGATTACAATAGTAGAATTAACCTTACTGCAATCACAGAACCTGTTGATGTCATAATAAAACATTTTCTTGATTCAGTACTGCCCTACAAAGAGCTTCAAGAAAATGCTACTATAATAGATGTGGGGACTGGCGCAGGGTTTCCTTTAATACCTTTAAAGATATTAAGACCCGATTTAAAAGTGACATTAGTGGATGCCTTAAATAAAAGAGTTAACTTTTTAAAAGAAGTTGTATCTGATCTAAAATTAGATAACACCACTTGCATTCATTCTAGGGCAGAAGATTTGGCTATAAAGCTTGATTATAGACAAAAATTTGATTATTGTGTAGCTAGAGCGGTCGCAAAACTAAATACTCTAAGCGAATTAACGTTGCCTTTTGTAAAAGTTGGAGGTAAATTAATTGCCTACAAATCTGATATAAGCGAAGAATTAGACAGCGCTAGCAATGCTTTGAGTATTTTAGGTGGTAATTTAGAGAAAATTTTAAGTTTTGAATTGCCTCAAAATATGGGGACACGAAACATCATTGTAATCAAAAAAGTCTCCGATACCCCTACAAAGTACCCTCGTGGTGCCAACAAACCAAAAAGCAATCCGCTTTAATTAATAAAAGGAGATATTTAAATGGCAAAAATTATTGCATTCGCCAATCAAAAAGGCGGAGTCGGAAAAACAACTACAGCTATAAACTTAGCATCTTATCTAGCCAGTATGGGTAAAAAAGTCTTAATTCTGGACGTAGACCCTCAAGGTAATGCTACTAGTGGCGTAGGCGTAGAAAAGAATGGCGATTTGATGACTTTATACAACATTATAGAATACGAAACGCCAGTAACTGAAGTAGTAAAAAAGACAGCGCTACCAGGATTAGACATTATACCTGCTACAGTTGATTTAGCCGGACTAGAGATTGATTTAGTACAATTAAAAGATAGAGAATACTACATAAAAAATATTTTAAGTGAAGTCGCTGAGGTTTATGACTACATATTCATAGACTGCCCACCATCTCTAGGTTTACTTACTGTAAATGCATTGACAGCGTCAAATTCGGTTATCATACCAATACAGTGCGAATTCTTTGCACTTGAAGGATTAAGCCAACTAATGAATACGATAAAGTTAATTAAAAAGCATTTGAATACAAACCTGGATATAGAAGGTGTCGTATTGACAATGAAAGATAATAGAAGTAATTTGATACAACAAGTTAGTGCAGAAATACATAAATTTTTTGGAAAAAAAGTATTTCAAACCGCCATACCTAGAAATATAAGACTAGCTGAGGCACCTAGCCATGGTGAGCCAATTGTAGTGTACGATAGATCCTCAAAAGGCGGACAAGCTTATCAAGAATTAGCCGAAGAGCTACTAACCAGAAATGGTGATACTTATACAAAGATAAAGAAAAAATAAGGAGTATTAAAATATGAAAAAAGGTTTAGGTAAAGGTCTAGGAGCTTTATTATCAATATATGAAGACGATACTGAAGAAGATATTGAGATAAACGAACCTAAAACAAAAATTAAAGCGCCAACAAAACAAGCAGACGCAAACACCGAAGGCGTTAAGGGTGATGTACAGACGCTACCAATATCCAGCGTCTACCCAAACCCTAACCAGCCTAGAAAAAACTTTGACCAGACAGCACTAAAAGAACTAGCTGACTCTATTAAAATACACGGTGTAATTCAACCAATTATAGTAAATGTTGATAATACTGGCAAATATATGATAATTGCCGGCGAAAGACGTTGGAGAGCATCACAATTAGCAGGAAAGACTGAGATACCAGTAATAATTAAAAGGTTTACAGATAAACAAGTAGCAGAAATTAGCTTAATAGAAAACTTACAAAGAGAGGATCTAAATCCTATTGAGGCTGCCAGAGCTATAAAGAAATTAATGGATGAATACAGCTTTAATCAAGAAACTGTAGCAGAAAGAATAGGCAAAAGCCGTTCCGCAGTAGCTAATACACTAAGATTGTTAAATCTTTATCCTGATGTGATAAAAATGGTTGAAAATGGCGAATTAAGCCAAGGGCACGCAAAATGCCTGGTTGTTATAGATGATAATACCGTACAGTTAAAATTTGCAAATCAAGCTAAAAACAATAAGCTTTCCGTTAGAGATCTAGAACGTATGGTAAAAGAATACCTTAATCCTAAGCCTAAAAAAGTTGTTGTTCAGAGTATAGAGTTAAAAGAACTTATATCTGAGATGTCAAAAACATTTGCAACCAAGGTTAGTGTATTAGGAAACGACAATAAAGGACGTATTTACATAGATTATTATTCAAAAGACGACTTAGATAGAATTGCAGAATTACTAGAACTATTGAAAACAAAGACACTTACATTAAAAGACTTAAGCAACTTTAATAAAATAAATAAATAGACTAAAAACACCCTAAATCTAGGGTGTTTTATTTATTAAATCTATGTTTCACGTGGAACAATAGAGAATTCTGAATATAAAAGATACTAAATAATGTTTCACGTGGAACAAAGATGTTTTATTTATTTAGGGTATTAATACGACAAAAATTTAATTCTAAAACTATATTAGATATTCAATTATTGTTTCACGTGGAACACACAAATATAGAATAATTAAAAAGTTTCACGTGAATCATATTTTATAATAATAAAACATATATCAAAAATATTGCTTATTCATTGTATTATCATTATATTTGTTTCACGTGGAACAACTTAAATAATATACATTTTGCTGTAAAGTAGATAGTAGAGGTGAAGAATTTATTAATCAATAAATTTTAATCACAAATAAAAAACACTTAAACCAAATCATTATTTATTACATTTTGACTACTTTTTATTGTCACTATAACTAAAGCCTTTTGATGGTTTATTATTGACGAATCTTATTACAAAACTCTTTTATGTCTAAAAAGTTTTGTTGGTTGACATTTGTACAGCTTATAATACATAAGCAAGTAATTAAGTTAAATAATTAGATGATGGATTTATTTGATTTGTTGATAAATGTTTCACGTGGAACTTTTTAAAGTTAGCTGATTGAATTAACAACCACAATACAATACAATACAATACAATACAATACAATACAATACAATACAATACAATACAATACAATACAATACAATACAATAC